>JAURHS010000082.1 GCA_030833205.1 Prosthecobacter sp. | reverse complement strand
GGCTTGGGCTCGGGCTTGGCGGCAAGCACCGCAGGCTTGGGCTGCGCGGTTGCGGGCGTCGCAGGCTTGGCAGTTGATGATGCGTTGCGGCTCTGGTTGCGAGCGAAGATTCCACCGAAGAAGCCGCGGCCTTGGGGTCGGCTTGGGGACTGGCTCTGGCTTGCCAGAAGAGGGCTGAGATTGGGTGAGGAAGGGGAAGTGGTATTGGTCGTGGTTGGGGCGATGGCGATCGGCGGGCTGGAGTCCTCAGTTGCAGATCTGGGCTGCGCAGTGGCTTGGCTTGCGGGCTGGGGCTGTGGGTTGTTGTCGGTCCGTCCTCCTGCAAGCTCTTGAGGCATTGCTTTGAGCTTTCTGAGGGAGCCAGCGGGTTGAGGGGCTGGCAACAGCGCCAGCAGCTTGGCATTGCGCTGGACTTCCACTGGTGTGCCCACTTTGCAGTGTTCATAGAGGCGATAGGCCATGTTGCCTGGGAGTCGAATGCAGCCGTGCGAGGCAGGGAAGCCGGGCAGGTTGCCCTGGTGCATGCCAATGCCACCGTTGAAGCGGATGAACCAAGCCATCGGCGCGCCCATGAAGTGGGTGCCTGGAGGAGCCTTATCGCGGCGGACATCCACATCTTCGACCACGATGAAATTGTCCTTGTCCACAAAACTGCCGTAGCAGGATGAACTGTGGTCGCGGTCCTTCTCGATGACCGAAAATTGTCCCGGATGGGTGTCGTGACCCTCGCGGCCCGAAGAGATGGGAGAGAGTCCAAGCAGCTCCTTGCCCTTGAAGATGGCCACCCGTTGTTCATTCAGGCTAATCACAATCCTTGTGGGGCCCTTGGCCTGCTCTGCGGCGTGATTCCAGTGGATGAGATCCTCGGGGCTTGGTGTCTTGGGCTCGGCAGGGGGGCGAGCACACTGCAAAAGCAGGGTTGCCAACGCTAGGCAGGCCGGAAAGAAAAGCGGTTTGGGCATGGACACCAATGATTCAAGCGCAAATTGCGCTCGGAGTCGAGTCTGGTTTGCGCCCCTCCAAGCTTTGCGTTACTCATCCAGGCCTGTCATGCCTACCCAGCCCACCACTGTGCTTTTGGCCGATGACCACGCCGTGGTGCGGCGCGGATTCTCCCTGATCCTGGCCGCGCAATGGGACATGAAGGTGTTGGCAGAGGTCTCCAACGGGCGTGAGGCTGTGGAGCGGGCCGAGGCCCTGCAGCCAGATGTGGTGGTGATGGATGTGACCATGCCCGAGCTCAACGGCATTGAGGCCACCAGGCGCCTGATCAAAGTCTCGCCGCGCAGCAGGGTGCTGGCCCTCTCCATGCACAAGGACTCGGTCTATGTCCGCGAGATCCTGCGCGCCGGCGCCAAGGGCTACCTGCTCAAGGACAGCAGTGAGGTCGAGTTTTTGAAGGCGGTTCGCGCGGTGGCCGTTGGGCAGGGCTATCTGAGTTCCGAGGTGGCGGATGCTGTGCTCGATGATTATCGTCGCCATGTCACCAACCCCATTGACCTGCTCTCCAGTCGGGAACGGGAGGTGTTGCAGCTCATTGCCGAGAGCCGCACCAACAAGGACATCGCCAATGCCCTGCATCTCAGCGTCTACACCGTCGAGGCGCATCGCGGGCGCATCATGGAAAAACTCAACCTGCACAGCATTGGCGAATTGGTTCGCTTTGCGGTTCGGCATGGTCTTGTGGATTAAACCCGATGGTCATGGAGTCTTCTCCCCACGCGATTCGTCAGAGTGTCGGCGAGCGCATCAGCGAGCGTACCGTGCTCTGGGGGCTGGGCATTGGGTTGGCGTTGGTGATGGTCCTGCTGGGCTTGGCCGGAGTGCTTGCGGTGCGCGACAGTCGCCAAATCCGTCAAAGCGCTGCCGGCTTGGTGCGCGACCAAATTTTGATTGCGCGCCTCTTGCATGAGGTGCAGGCCGAAGAGGATGCGTTGGCTCTGGCCTTGCATCGCCTGGGCATCGAGGAGAGCGAACCTGGCAGACGGGCCTGCCTTGATGAGCTCAGCCAGGCGGATTTGGCGGTTCGGCGCCTCGCGGCGCAGGCTGCCAGCACTTCTGACGCTCCGCGTTGGCAGGCGCTGGCCAAGGCCAGCGAAAAGTTCTCCATTCGGGTCAGGCAGGCGTTTTCCTCAAATTCGGCAGTGAGCAATGAAGCCTTGGAGGGGCTCTTCACGGATCACGAAAATGTCGTGCGCCACATCCATGACCTCATTCTCAGCAGCAGTCAGAGGCTCATTGAGATGGATGCCCAAATGAGCGCACAACTTCAGGAGTTGGCCGATGAATCCGCGATCCTGTTGGGAGCCTGCTTTGTGCTCGCGGCCTTGACGGCGGTGGCCACGGTCATTTATGTGAGGCGCAGCGTGCTGCGCATCCGCTGGCAAAGCGATGAACTCGACCGCGTCTCCTGGCACATGCTGCGCAGTCAGGAGGAGGCAGCACGGCGCTTCTCGCATGAGTTGCATGACGAATTGGGGCAATCACTGGCTGCGCTGCGCAGCACCCTCGGGCACGAGGGCGACGACTGGCCGGAGCGACGCAGCGATGCCCTGCAGTTGGTGGACGAGTCAATCGCCAATGTGCGCGAACTCTCCCAACTGTTGCGCCCCGTCATCCTCGATGACTTCGGACTCGAGGCCGGCCTGCGTTGGCTGGTGGACAAGTTCAGCCAACGCACCCGGCTTCAGGTCGAGTTGGAAACCGACTGCCCGGGTCGCTTCGCCGACGAGACAGAGACGCACCTCTTTCGCATTGCGCAGGAGGCGCTGACCAACATCGCCCGTCATGCCCAAGCCAGCCGAGTGCGACTGAGATTGTGGCGGAAAGCGCTACAGATTCATTTACTCATTGAGGATAATGGTCGCGGCATTGAGTCTGTGAGGGCGTCCGATCGCGGCGTTTCATTGGGCATGGTGGGCATGCGCGCGCGCGCTCGACAATGCGGCGGTGAGTTGGAACTCAGTCAGCCGGAGGGCGGCGGATTGCGTGTCGCGGTCAGGGTACCCTTGGATCCGGCTTTTTGTGCAAGCCTTGAGCGGGATTCGAGCGTACCTCTGGCCCAACCATGACCACAACGATCGCCGCATTGTCGAAATCACGCACCCTCGCCGCAGACCTCTCTGCGGGCGTTGTGGTGTTTCTGGTAGCATTGCCGCTATGCCTGGGCATTGCGCTGGCATCGGGAGCGCCGCTGCTCTCGGGCCTGATTTCTGGAATCGTTGGTGGTCTCGTGGTGGGTATGCTCAGCGGTTCGCACACCAGTGTCAGTGGACCTGCGGCTGGCTTGACTGCCGTGGTGGCTGCAGAGATCGCGCAGTTGGGATCCTTTGAGGCCTTCCTTTGCGCCGTGGTTCTCGCCGGTTTCATTCAATTGATCATGGGGCTGTGCCGCGGCGGTTTCATTGCAGCCTTCTTCCCCAGTAGCGTGATCAAGGGGCTGCTTGCGGCCATTGGCCTGATTCTGATCTTCAAGCAGATCCCTCACATGCTGGGGCACGATCCGGATGTTGAGGGCGAGATGAGTTTCCTGCAACCTGACAAACAGAACACCATCACCGAGCTGCTGGCCAGCTTCGGAGACATCCAATCCGGTGCCGCGCTGGTGGGGTTGCTGAGTTTTGCGCTATTGATGATCTGGGACCGCACGGCGCTGAAAAGAAGCATCATTCCGGCACCGTTGGTGGTGGTCGTTGGTGGGACCCTTCTGGGCCAACTCCTCGGGGGGCTGGGTGCGGGTTGGCTCATTGAGAGTTCGCATCTGGTGCAGGTTCCCGTCTTTGGCAGCTTCTCGCAGATGGTCGCCGAGCTGAAAACGCCGCAATGGTCATCTCTGTTCAGCTCCGCGGTCCTTTCCTGTGCCGTAGTGATTGCCGCAGTCGCGTCGCTGGAAACCCTGCTCAACATCGAGGCGGTGGACAAGATCGACCCCCAGCGGCGGGTCACGCCGCCGAATCGTGAGCTGGTGGCGCAGGGGGTGGGGAATATGATTTCAGGGCTTCTGGGTGGTCTGCCGATGACCTCGGTGATTGTGCGTTCCTCGGTCAACATCAATGCTGGTGGCAGGACGCGCTTGGCCGCAATCATCCACGCTGTGTTGCTGCTGGTCTGTGTGGCCATTTTGCCGAATCTGCTCAATCAAATTCCACTGTCCTGTCTGGCAGCCATCCTGATTGCCACCGGTCTGAAGCTGGCCAGCCCGGCTCTGTTTCGGCAGATGTGGTCGGAGGGGCGCAGCCAGTTTGCGCCCTTCATGGTCACCGTGCTGGCGATCTTCTTCACCGATCTGTTGGTGGGAACGCTGATTGGCCTTGGGGTGGCCATTGTGTTCATCCTGCAGAGCAATTACCGCCGGCCGCTGCACCGAGTCTTGGAACATCACAGCAGCGGTGATGTGCTGCGCATCGAGCTTGCCGATCAGGTCAGCTTCCTGAATCGCGGAGTCTTGACGGCAACCCTGGCCGCCATTCCCGACAACTCCCAGGTGCTGCTTGATGCGCGCAAGACGGATTACATCGACCCCGATGTCATGGACCTCATCAATGAGTTTCGTCAACAGACCGCTCCAGCACACGGCATTCGGGTCAGCCTTGCGGGGTTCAAGGATCGCTACCCGCAGGTGGATGACCACCTCGACTATGTGGACTTCACCACCAAGGATGTGCAGTGCTCCCTGTCGCCTGACTCTGTGCTCGATCTGTTGAAAAAGGGCAACGAGCGGTTCATCAGCGGCCAGCGCTTGACGCGTGACCTCACCCGTCAGGTCAGCGCCACCTCGACGGCCCAGTTTCCCATGGCAGTGGTGCTGAGTTGTATTGACTCACGCAGTCCCGTCGAACTTATTTTTGACCTCGGCATGGGCGATGCCTTTGTGATTCGGATTGCCGGCAATGTGGCCAAGGAAAAGGTGCTGGGCAGCATGGAATTTGGCTGTGCCGTGGCCGGGGCCAAGTTGATTCTGGTCATGGGCCACACCAGTTGCGGCGCAGTCAAGGCGGCAGTGGACCTGTTTGAATCTGGCTTGGCCACGGCTGAGGCGACGGGTTGCCAGCACCTCGACGCCTTGGTCAATGAAATCCAAAAGTCAATCGAGCCTGGCAGCAAGCCCAAGGGCGACTGGGTCAGTGCGGAGATCAAGGCAGCCTATGTTGACGGCGTGGCCAAGCGTAATGTTCAGCGCACCATTGCGCAAATTCGCCGCGAAAGCCATACCCTCGCTGACCTCGAGAAGCACGGCAAAATCCGCATCGTCGGTGCTCTCTACAACCTGCGAAATGGGTTGGTTGAGTTCCTTGACGAGGTGCCCATGTCCGCACGGTGAGGCGGGGTCGCTCAGCGCCCGAATGGCCAGGCGGACATTAGCCACACACAGGGCGTGTGGTTGGCTTCCCATTTGTCGCCACCGCGGCGCTGGATCGTCTGCTCCATGTAGCCAATTTCCAGCCTGGTGCTCGGAGTGATCTTGTAACCCAAGCCAATGAAGGCACGGTTTTGATCAAAATGGTTCTTGGCGATGTTGCCGCCAAAGTTCAGGAACACTTCGTCCCAGAGCGCGAGGTAAGCTTTGCCGTCTCCTGCCAACGGGATCTGGGTGCGCAGCATGTAGCGGAAGCGGTTTTCCAATCGCCAGTTGTTGAAGCTGTTGTCCTTGTTGAGTTCCTCAATCCAGCGCTGCTCCAGGCGCACCCGATGGGTCCATTCGAGTCCGAACAGGGTTGACTTCACGCTCAATTGCTGCCAAATGCGGTGCTCGTCAAAGTCGGCGGGCACAGGCAGTTCGCCGTAGGGTTGGGTGCGGACATAAGCATAGCCTGCCGACACGCTGAGAGTCGGATTGATGCGGTAATTGATGCCCGGACGAATGAGCAACTGCTGCCAGTTCTCCCCAAGGTCGGAGCGACGATTCTGCATCTCCAGATGCAGCCCCCAGGGCGTCTTGCCCAAGGGGTGATCACCGACATAATTCAACCACAGATTGCTGTTGTCGGCGTGTTGATCTGCGGCCTGCAGAAACGGGCAGACAAGCAGAGCGAGGGCGGTCAGCAGTTTCAGGACGGCGCGGTTCATGGAAGATGGGCTCAATGGCTGGTGGTGTGGACGGGCAATTCGATGCCTTCGACCATTAGCTTACGGTTCTCCAGTTCCCAATCTTGAAGCATCTCCCTGAGTTTGGTGCCCGCGGTTTGATCCACAAAGCCTGCACCGCTGAGGTCAATCACCAACTCAGCATCCTCGCATTTGCTGATTTGTTTCCTGAGGCTTAGCCAGTTGCTGAAAATCACGGCGCCTTCAACGCGAATGCGGCGTGGTTGAGTGGATTGTGTGCACCACTGGCAACGCACCACGAAGAGGTTCGTTGGTGCGATCCGGCGCAGGATGCAGTGCAGTGCCAGCTTCAGCAGCAGGCCACACAGAATTCCAATGAGCAGGTCAGTGGCGAGGGTGACTGTCAAAGTGGTGAGAAAAACGGCCAGTGAAACCGGGCCGGCCTCGCGCATGACCTTGAACTCTCTCGGTGAGGCCAGGATGTAGCCAGTGAAGACCAGCATGGCAGCCAAGGCGGCCAGGGGGATGTGATTGAGCAACCAAGGCACACTGGAAACCAGGACCAACAGCAACAGGCCGTGCCAGAAATTGGCCCAGCGGGTTTGCGCACCCTGATTGCGGTTGGCGCTTGAGCGCACGATCTCGGAGATCATGGGCAGCCCGCCGATGAGACCGACGAGGGTATTGGCAACACCCACCGCCAAAAGATCCCGGTTGAGATCGCTGCGCCGTTTCCAAGGGTCAAGCAGGTCAATCGCCTTGGCGCTCAGGAGCGATTCAAGGCTGCCGACCAGGCTGAACATCAGCACCCATTTCCATGCCACCGCCTGCGACAGCGCCGAGAAATCAGGCCAGCGCAGGCCGTCGAGCAATCGCAGGGGCAGGTTGACCAATTGCTCTGGCCCCACCTCGTAGGTTTGCCCCATGAAGGGGTAGAAGTGTTTGTGTTCGATGTCGAAGGCAAAGGACAAGGGAAGGGCCACGGCCAGCACCAACACGGGTCCGGGCAGTTTTTGCACCCAAGGTTGACGAAGCGCGCTGCGGCCAAAAAGAATGGCCAGGGCGACGAGGCCAATGAAGGCGATTTCAGGGTTGAGATGTCTGAGGCTGTCAGGGATCTCAGCCAGAAGTTCCAGCGGTTCCTTGGCATGGGCGGCAACCCCGAGGGCGACATGAATCTGCTTGGAAATGATGATGATGCCAATGGCAGCTAGCATGCCATGCACTGCGGCTGCAGGGAAGACTTGCGCAAGGGTCCCCATCCGTAATGCGCCAAAGAGAATCTGGATGACGCCTGCAACCACGGAGACGGCAAGGGTGCCCTCGTAGCCAAGCGCATCCACGCTGCCCAACACCACGGCAATCATGCCGGCGGCCGGCCCCTTGATGGTCAGTTCGCTGTTGCTCAGCCATGGCGTGATGAGGCCTCCAGCAATGGCGGTGAAGATGCCTGCCACGGGTGGAAAGCCGCTGGCCTTGGCGATGCCAAGACAAAGTGGCAGTGCGATGAGAAACACCAAAAACCCTGAGGTAAAGTCGCGCCGAAAGTGGGTCTTCAGGGCAATCAGGTCGCCCTTCGGCGGTTGGCAGGAAGTTGTGCTTTGGGATGCGGACATGGCGAGGGGATGAACGACTTCAACCCAATCACAGAACAGCGGCGGCTCGCCATCCCCTGCGCAGGGTAAAATCAGGCCCGTGACCGGGGTCCCCCGAAGGGGGCGCGCAATACCCCTTATCGAGGGGATGGCAGACTCGAGCGATGCCCTTGATCGTAGTGCATGGTCACCGCCCCCTCTTTCTCTGCACTTCAAGGCGATCGTGAGTACCTCAGAGAGGTGGTGGATCATGTGGCTCACTTCCTGCCCACCCAGGGGCCGATGGGCGTCTTTGTTCACCACAACACCCTGCATTCCCTGCAGCACCAGCCTTTTGAATCCGCGGTGCTTGAGGCTGCACAACGCTTCGGTGCCCAGCCCTTCCTTCCGCTGGAGCAGTACCGAAGGGACTATGCTGCCGGCCGCATTCTCGAAGTTGATCTGCAGGCTGTGGTGCGGGATCACCCCGATGTTGTGGTGGTGCCTGGCCTGCTGAGTCGGCACGAACTTCAGTTGGCCCTGCTGCGTCATGGCCTGCGCCTGCGGCCCCAGGTTTCCACGCTGTGGATGCTCAGTGAGGAGGGCTGGTTGTCCGCGTTTCGCAGCGATCTTTCCGAGCGCGCCAGGGCCATGCTGCACGGCGACAGTCCGCAGGCGCTCTGGCAGGCCTGCAGCCAGCGTTGCACGCCGCCGCCGCCAGTCGCCGCACCGAAACCTTCCCGGCCCCGTGAGGCGGTCCTGACCTCCCGAGGCCTGGACCTCGATCTTATCGTGCACCCTCCGCTCATCCGACTGGTTGGGGCTTTCCTGGACCAGGGGCTGGCCTATTGGCCCATGCCGAATCGTGAGTTGGGCTTGCTGCAGGCCTCGCGTCTGGCAATGACACAGCCAGGTCCTGCAAGGCGGCACCTGCAGGGGATCGCCGCCGCATTTCGTCGTCAGATGCAGGCCGGCATGGATGCCGAGGCGGTGGTGCTTGAATCTCTTGCTGCTCTTGGGGTGCCGGCCTCGGATTGGGAGGAGTTTCTTCTTGCCGAGTTGCTGCCCCTTCGCGGTTGGGCGGGGATGTTGCGGATGTTGGAGCAGCAACCGCAGCTGGCTCCGCACGAGAAGCTGCCCTGCAGGCTGATGGATTATTTGGCCCTCCGCCTGACCTACACTCAGGTTGCCTTGATCAACCTTTGTGGCGATTCCCACTCCTGGCGATGCGTCAGCGTGACACCGGCTTGCGGCAGCGATCCTCAAGAAGAGCAGGCAAGGGTCTTTGACGCTGCCCAGTTGTTGGGTTTGCGCAGCGATCAGGTCAGCGCCATGGACGAGCAGTCCTGGGCCCGTTTTCTTGAGGAGTTGCGCAGTCTTGATGAATGGCAGCAGCGGCGGCTTTGGCATCTCGCGTATGAGCGTCGCCATGAGCGGCAGATTCTGCTGCCTCTGCACCAGCATCGGCTCCTGCAGGGCGTTGGGGTGCCTCCGACACGGGTGGCCGCGCAGGCCGTGTTTTGCATTGACGAGCGCGAGGAATCGTTGCGTCGCGCGCTGGAGGAGGTTGATCCCGAGATTGAGACTGTGGGCGCTGCAGGCTTCTTTGGGGTGGCGATTGATTACGCAGGAATTGACGATGCGCACAGCGCATGGCTTTGCCCGGTGGTGGTGACGCCGGCACATCGAGTTCGCGAGGTCCCCATCGAGGATCACAGCGGCCTGCACGATCTGCGTCAACGCCGTCGCCGTGCCTGGGCAAAACTCGTGCGTGGCAGCTTCATCTCCTCGCGCACGCTGCTGCGGGGCTGGATCAGCACTGCCTTGCTGGGGTTCCTCTCCGTCTTCCCATTGGTGCTGCGTCTCATGGGGCCGCGGCTGACTGGCAGGCTGGTGAGGCGCCTGAATCGCGCCTTCCTGCCTGAGCCGAGGACAGAGATGACCTACATGCGCGATGATCGTCAATCCCAGGAGCAGACGCGTGGACTGATGGACGGCTTTACCGAGCAGGAAATGGCGGATCGCGTGTATTCGGTGCTGGGCCCGGCGGGTCTTCATCGTGGCCACGCCAGAGTGGTGGCCATCATTGGTCACGGCAGCACCAGCCTCAACAATCCCTATGAGTCGGCCTATTGCTGCGGTGCCTGTGGCGGTCGCACTGGGGCGCCCAATGCGCGGCTTTTTGCAATGATGGCCAATCGCCCTGGAGTGCGGGAGGCGCTGGCCGTCAAGGGGGTGCAGGTGCCCTCAGACTGCTGGTTTGTTGGCGGGTATCACGACACCTGCAGCGACGACATTGAGTTTTTTGACCTTGATCTCATGCCGTCTTCTCATCAAGCCGACATGCATCGCCTGCGGCAGTCCCTGGATCGTGCCCGTCTGCTCAATGCCCAGGAGCGAGTGCGGCGCTTTGGCACCGCGCCGCAGCATCTCAGGGGCGCGCGCGCCCTGCGCCATGTGCAGGCTCGTGCCGAGCATTTGGCGGAGCCGCGCCCTGAGTACGGTCATTGCACCAATGCGGTGGCCTTCGTCGGCCGTCGTCGTGTGACACGCAACCTGTTCATGGATCGGCGTGCCTTCCTGGTCAGCTACGACGCAGCGTTGGATCCCGCGGATGAGGCCTTGGCCAGGGTGTTGGGAGCGGTGATTCCCGTCTGCGGTGGCATCAGTCTTGAGTATTATTTCTCCACCGTGGACAACGAGGTCTATGGCAGTGGCACCAAGCTGCCACACAACATCACGGGATTGGTCGGTGTGATGAATGGCTTTCAGGGCGATCTTCGCACCGGTCTGCCCCTGCAGACCGTGGAAATCCATGAACCGGTCCGCATCCTCTTCATCATTGAGACGACAGCGCAGCGCCTCATGAAGGTGGTTCGCGCCAATCCGGAATTGGTGGAGTTTGTCTGCAATCGTTGGATTCGGGTGGCCGTGATGGATCCCGACAGCGGTGCCATCGAAATCTATCGCGGTGGCGACCGCTTCGAGCCCTTGCAGGGCGATGAGGTGAGCCTGCCCACCATCGAAAGCTCGGCCTCATGGTATTGCGGTCACGCCGAACATCTGCCCTTGGCACGCCTGGCGCGGCAGGTCGCCAACCCTTAAATTCTCTCTTTTCATGAACGACTCTTCCTCAAGTTGGATTTGGTGTCTGCCGGCACTGCCGGCGCTCATGGCTCTTGGTCTGGGATGCAGCTGGCTGCTTGGTCTGGAGCCTGCCGAGCGCGTGGTGGCCAGGCTCTCGAAGCTATCCTTTGTTGTCCTCCTGTTGGGCGTGGGGCGGGCGGGACTGCAGATGGCCGAGCGCCAGTGGGACAGCCTTCATGCGGCGATGGGAAGTCCATGGTTCGAGGTGGGCAATTACGGTTTTGAGCTGAGCCTTCAACTGGATTTGCTCTCGCTGCCGCTGGTGGCGTTGACTGTGCTTTTGGCCGCCCTCATCGGCAGCTTCAGCACGCGTTATTTGCACCGCGATCCGGGTTATCTGCGGTTTTTTCTGTTGCTTCAACTCTTCACCGCTGCGGCCCTGCTCCTGTTCATGGCTGACGGTCTCGATGGCCTGCTTGCCGGCTGGGAGTTGGTGGGGATCACCTCGGTGTTGTTGATTGCCTTTTTTCAAACTCGCCCGGAGCCGGTGCGCAATGCCCTCCGCGTGTTTGGCACCTACCGCGCTGCGGATCTGTTCATGTTGTTGGCAGTCTTTCTTGCCCATCACGGCTTTCACACCGCAAGCTGGGCCGCCATGTTCAGCGGGCAGTGGCCGGCGCATGCCAGTGCCATCGAGGGCCACGGACTCGGGTGGATCGCAGCCCTGCTTGTGATGGCTGCCAGTGGCAAGTCGGCCCAGGGTCCGTTCTGTGGCTGGCTGGCCCGTGCCATGGAGGGTCCGACACCCTCCAGTGCCATCTTCTACGGTGCCATTTCAGTGCATGCCGGGATTTACCTGCTGTTGCGGGTTCAGCCTCTGATCGCGTCGTCCGAGGCTGCCACCGTGCTGCTGTTGATCATCGGCGCGACCACTGCATTGCTGGGTACCCTGGTTCACCGCACCTGCGCCGATGTGAAGACCTCACTGACCTATGCCGTGCAGACGCAACTGGGCCTGATCTTCGTGGAGATTGCGTTGGGCTGGACGCAGTTGGCTTTGCTGCACCTCGTCAGTCATGCTCTGCTGCGAACCCTGCAGTTTCTGCGCGCTCCTTCAATGCTGCGCGATCATCACCGTGTGCATGCTGCGGCTGGAGGTGAGTTGGAGCCCACGGGCGCGCATTGGGAGCAGTGGTTGCCCAAGCCGCTGCAACTCTGGTTGTACCGGGTGGCCTTGGGCCGCGGCTTTTACGATCCGCTGGTGGATCGTCTGATCATTGCCCCAATTGAGGCCGTGGCGCGCATGCTGCGCCGACTGGAACCCGGCCCGCACTGAACCCCTTCGCTTCGAAACTCATGCAGACCCTGTCCTTTCCATTGTTGAGTCTGGCACTGGCCTCGTTGCTGTGCTCTGCGATTCTGTGCCTGCGCCTCCGTCATCCGCGGAGGGTGGCAATGCTTGGTAGTGGGGTCGCCGCCAGTTGCCTCATTGCCGCCCTGCTCCAGGTTCAGGCCAATGGCGGCCAGCCCTGGTTGGATCCCCTGGCTCCCTGGCTGGAGGCTGATGTTCTGGACGCTGCGCCCATGGTTTTCTTTTCACTGCTGACGCTCATCAGCGTCGCCATGATGCCAAGGATTGACGCTCAGCCCAGACTGCTGGCTTCCCTCTTGTTGGTGGCCTTTGGCAGCCAGATGAGTTACGCAGCGGCACACCTTGGCGCGCTCGCGCTTTCTTGGTGGATCTGCCTGTTGCCATTGGCCCTGGGTTGGATGGGGCGCTTCAAGGGTTGGCGTGGGTTGCTCCTGTTGCAGGCTGCGGCTGCGGCGACGCTCAGCGTTGTGGTGCTGGCCCTCCCGGAAGTTGGCATGAGTAGCATTCCACTTGCGGCGCGCTGGGTGTTTGACCTGCTGCTGCTGGCGGTGGTGCTGCGCAAGGGCTTGTTCCCCCTGCACGGCTGGCTGGTGCAGGCCTTTGAACATGGGCCTGTTGCCGTGCTGGCCTTGGGCTTCAACGCGCACTTGGGAGCCTTGCTCATGACGCGCGTTGAGGCGACGGCACTGACTGGCACGGAGAAGATCGCTTTGGACTGGTTGAGTGTGGCCGCCATGCTCACCGCGCTGATCTCGAGTCTGCGAGCCTGTGCGGAAGGCAAGCCAAGGCGACTGCTGGGGCAGCTATGCATCTCACAGGCCAGTTTCATCCTGGCGGGAATCAGCACCGCCAACGCGCAGGGCATTGCCGGAGGTTTGTTGCACTGGTGGGTGGTGGGAGCCGCCTCGACGGTGCTGTGGTCAGTGTTGCGCAGCCTTGAAGTGCGCTGCCCCGAGGTTGCCTCAGGTCGCGACTTTCTAGGCCTGGCGACACCAGCTCCGAGGCTTGCCGTGTTCTTTCTGCTGGCGGGTCTTGCCTTGATCGGTCTGCCTGGGACCTTGGGCTACTGCGCGGAGGATTTGGTGTTTCACGGCGCGCTGGAAAATCATGCATGGATGGGGGTTGCTCTGCCGGTGGCCACGGCACTCAACGCAATCCACCTCATGCGCCTTTTTTGTCGGCTATTTCTGGGCCGGCCGGTGGCACAGACGGCGGCCATTGCCGATGCCTTGCCGCGCGAGCGCTGGGCCCTGCTGCCCCTGGTGCTGCTGTTGCTCATCGGAGGATGGTTGCCCCGAGGAGTGATTGCCATGCGTCATGAAGCGGCGGTGGAGATGCAGCGAGCTCTGGGCCTTGCGGAGTCTGCCGCGATCCTCGAGACGCGCTGAGGACCTCTTTCGGTTGGGTAATTTTGCCGGGAGAATGTTCGATTGAATCGAACGATCGTATTGAAACAATCGATTGGATCGAACAATAATGCGTGGCTGATTATACAATCATCTGTCTCTTGCCCTTCCGTTGTCCGCAAGCGGATCATCGCTTGTTCGTGGTGTCGCCCGACTCAGGCGACGGGCTTGTCAGCAATTGGCTTGGGATCCGATAAAAACTGGGCAAGGCCGTGAATCCCGTGGAAGTTGAGATCCGTATTTGCCCCACTCCACTGCTAGCATGACCCCTGATCGCAATAGCCTTAGCGTCGCTCTTCTCGAGCAGTTGGCGGCCATTGCCGGAGTGCCCCACGATCCGCAGCGCGCTCAGGTGGCGTTGCGCAATCAGGCCGCTGTGCAGGCCGATCCTTTGGCGGCGCTCAGTGCTGCTGCCGCAGAGGTCTGTCTGAGCGTGTCCATCCTTCGGGGGCCGCTGAGGCAACTGCTTTGGCATGCCAGGGACGGGCATCCCCTGCTGCTGTGGGCTACCCCTGCGCAGCGTTGGGTTGTGGTCACTCACTACGGGGGATTTCGAGTTCGGGTGGCCGATGGCCTTCACCCGTACCGCCGCCTCAGCCTTGGCAGATCGCAGCTGCAGGCGATGCTGGGTCTTGAGTCGCTGGATCATGAAGTGGAGGCTGGCTGGCTGGCTCCCGAGCGGCCCATGCAGGCTGCGGTGGATGAGCAGGCCGGCGATGCAGCCGCTGAGCATCATGGCCTGAGCCCCCAGCAGCGCCTGTTTGGGTTGTTGCGAATGGAGCGGCGTGAGGTGGGAGTGTTGCTGTTTTATTCCGCACTGTCCGGGGTGCTCTATCTGGCGGCGCCATTGGCGGTGGACGCGGTGGTCAGCAATCTGGCCTTCGGAAGCCAATCCAGACCGTTTGTGCAGGCCTTGGTGGTGTTGGCCTTGGCTCTGCTGGGAGCGCTCGGCCTGCAGGCGTTGGTGGCGGCGGTCCAGTATGTGGTGGCGGAGGTCATCCAGCGTCGCATCTTTGTTCGCGCTGCTGCCGACCTGGCCTACCGTCTGCCCCGCGTTCGGGTGCAGGAACTCGATGAAATCCATGCTCCTGAGCTCGTGAATCGGTTCCTGGATGTGGTGACGGTGCAGAAGAGTACCGCCTTGTTGCTTCTCGATGGGGTGAATTTGGTGGTGGGCAGTCTCATTGGCATGCTGTTGCTCTCCCTCTACCACCCAGCCCTGCTGCTGTTTGTGCTGGTCCTGCTGCTGCTGGTGCTTGGTGGTCTGGCGCTCTTGGGGCGAGGGGCGGTCCGAAGCAGCATTGCGGAGTCGCGTCTGAAGTACGATGTGGTCAATTGGTTCGAGTCCGTGGTGACATTTCCCAATCTCTTCAAGGGGCCCGGCGGTAGTCTGCTCGCCAACGAGCGCGCCAACCAGCTCGCTGGGGGATACCTCTCCAAACGCGCAGCGCACTTCGCCATCGTGATGCGGCAGGTGGTGGCCCTGCTGCTGTTGAGCGTCTTGGCCAGCGCCTCTTTGCTTCTGCTCGGTGGCTGGTTGGTGATCAGTCAGCAAATCACCCTTGGTCAGTTGGTGGCCAGCGAGTTGATCATGGGTAGCATCGTGGTGGCCATGACCAAGATGGGCAAAAAGCTGGAGGCCTGGTATGATGTTCTCGCCGCCATGGACAAGTTGGGGCACTTGTTTGATTTGCGCATTGAGCGTGAGGACGGTGAGCAGCCTTCCGTGGTCGGCGGGGCGATGTCTCTGCGCGCCTGCGATCTGGAGTTTGGCCGCGAGGGCCAGGCCCCCGTGTTTTCCCATCTCAATTTTGAAATCGCCGCTGGCGGCAGAGCCGCCGTCATCGGCCCACACGGCTCGGGCGCCAGTTCGCTGTTGGACATGTTGTTTGGACTGCGCCAGCCGCTGTCAGGTCACCTAAGCGTGGGAGGCCTCGATTTGCGCAGTTGGTATCTGGAGGCCCTGCGCGAGCGCGTGATGCTCCTGCGCCGCGATGAAATCGTCGAGGGCAGCGTGGTGGACAATCTTCGCCTCGGGCGCCCTGATGTCGGCATGGACGAAGTTCGCCATGCGCTGGAGCGGGTTGGTCTGCTCGATGACCTGCTGCATCGGCCAGATGGCTTGAATCTTCGCCTCAAGCCAGGAGGCGCTCCGCTTTCAGGCAACCAGCGCACCCGCCTGTTGTTGGCTCGCGCCTGGGTGCAGCGGCCTCAGTTGCTGCTCTTGGACGAGATCTTGGATGGGCTTGGTAGCGACTGTTTTGAGGCACTTTGCGACACCGTGTTTGACCCTGACTTGCCATGGACGGTCGTCGTTGCGACAAGGGAGGAGGCCGTGGCGATGCGCTGCGGGCAACGCATTGTGTTGGGCCGCCTCGGAACGAACTCCAGCAAACCCGATGCCTAGGCCCAGCGGACCATGAGCACCCCCTCCATTCCTTCCGACACTGCATGGTCCAATACCGGGCCCATGCTTCCAGCGTTGGCCTTGGCCACCTCGCCGCGCTGGGTGCGCTGGCTGGGGCGTCTCCTGCTGTTGGGGGTGCTTGCTTTTGCGGCGGGCATTTTGTTTTTGCCCTGGCGGCAGTTTGTGACTGGATCAGGACGGGTGATTGCCTTCAATCCCTTGGACCGCCGCGTCAATGTGGAGGCTCAAGTCGCAGGGAGGGTAAAACACCTCCATGTGGTGGAGGGTCAACGGGTTCGCAAAGGCGATCTGCTTGCCGAGATCCAGGACAACGACCCCAACCT
>JAURHS010000166.1 GCA_030833205.1 Prosthecobacter sp. | reverse complement strand
GCACCGGCTGCAGGCAGCAGGTGTTGCAGATGATGGGCTCGAAAATGACGGCAGCGATCTGGCCGCGGTGCTTTTGCACGATGCGGCGCAGGTGGGCGGGGTCATTCCAGCGAGCCACGACGAACTGCTCGAGGACCTCGGGGATGACCCCAGCACTGGGGTGAATCCGGCTGGGTTCCTCGGGGTCTCCCCAGGCCTGCGGCGGCGGAGCAAAACCCACCAAGCCCTCGTCTGCCCAGCCGTGGTAGGCCCCCTCAAACTTGAGGATCAGAGGCCTGCCGGTATGGGCACGGGCCAGACGCAGGGCGCTGAGCACCACCTCGGTGGCGGAGTTGTTGAAGCGCACCAACTCTGCCGAGGGGATCAGCTTTTGCAGGCGCTCAGCCACCTCGATTTCCAACTCGCATTGCGCCGCCCAGTGAGTGCCCAAGGCCGCCTGCGCAGCAATGGCCGCCGCCATTCCCGCCGGGGCGTGTCCGTAGAGGATGGCACCCTGGCCGATCTGAAAGTCCAGGTAGGAGTTGCCGTCGACATCGGTAAGTGTCGCTCCCTGGCCGTGACTGAAGTAGAGCGGCACTGGTTGCTCCATCTTGCGAATGCCACTATTGACTCCAGCGGCAATGCAGGTTTGGGCGCGGGCGAAGAGTTCTCGGGACTTGGCGTAGCGGTCGGACATGATGGGCTTTGAAGGTGAAGGAGGTTTGCGGCGCTGGCAAAGCTTTCGCTCCAGAGAGCCAGCAACAGGTGATATTTTTACTTCCCAGCAGCATAAAAGGCAGCATCTTGAGCCGCCTGAGTTTGTTTCACCGCCTGCATGGAAGCCGTCAATATCCAGTTTGCTCCCTCCACGGGCACCGAACCGGAATGGAATGAAGCCTATGCGCGGCTGGCCGATTACTTCCGCTCCTACCAGTTGCACAACCGCATTCGGCGCACCCAGTTGATCCTCGAAACCCTGCGCCGCGCTGCGCAGGCCCATGAGCGCGATCCCCTGCGCACCCCTACTGAACACAGCATTGAGCAGGCGCGCCTCATGCTGCGGGAGTGGCTGGCTGACATCTACAGCGACATGAACCTCAGCGACAGCCAACTCGAGGCCGTGGGCAGACTGGGGTTTCATCTCAGCGGCGGCCCGGCGCGCTGGCCCAACTTCTTCCTCCAACAGCAGGACCTGCCCGCAGACATGCGAGAAGCCATGCGCATGGCGGTGAGAACCTCGGGTCCAGGCATGAGCATCAGCAAGATGACGCCGCGTGAGATGGACTTGGGGATTGTGTCCGATGTGGCCGAGGACACCTTTGACCGACTCGAGCAAAGCCCATGGTTGCGCTATGCGTTGCTGGTGGGCATCAGCGTGGCAGTGCTTGGGTATCTCTACCAATTGCTGACATGAGTGTGGTTGGCCATTCCACGCGCCTGCTTGGCAACACGCCGGGTTCGGCAACCGCTTTGCTTCAGGCCACTGCCGGGATGCCGCCACCGCATGAAGCCAGGCTGCGTCGCACCACCTTCTTCTCCTTTGTGTGCCTGGGAAGCATCGTGGGGCTGTGGCTGATGTTCACCCAGCTCAATGCCGGTGGCATGCGCAAGGCGGAGTGGCTGCTTTTGGCGGTGTTTGCACCGCTTTACTACCAGCTCAATGTGGGATTCTGGACCGCAATCTTTGGCCTGTGGCGGATGAATCTTGGCAAGCGCGATCCGCTGGATCTTTGGCGCAGTCTGCGGCCTGAGGACAGCGAGGCGCCGATTGCCGCTGGTACGGCCATTGTCATGCCAGTCTTCAATGAGGATGTGACGCGCGTGTTCGAGGGGCTGCGCTCCATCTACCTTTCTCTGGAAAAGACTGGTCACAGTGAAAGCTTCGACATTTTTATCCTCAGCGACAGCAATCAGACCAGTCAATGGATCGAAGAGGAGACGGCCTGGCTTGAGTTGTGTCGGCAGCTCAACGCTTTTGGTCGCATCTTCTACCGTCGGCGTCGCAAGCCCATCAATCGCAAGAGCGGCAATGTCAGCGACTTTTGCCGTCGCTGGGGCAAGCGCTACCGCTACATGATCGTGCTGGATGCCGACAGCCTGATGTCCGGCAATCTGCTCTGCAGCATGGTGCGCATCATGGAGCGCAATCCCGCCGTTGGCATCCTGCAAAGTTTTCCCAAGCAAATCGGTTCCGAAACCCTGTTGGGCAGACTCACCCAGTTTGCCCAATCCCTTTACGGCGCGCCCTTCATGAGCGGGTTGGATTATTGGCAGGGTGCCGAGGCCAATTTCTGGGGTCACAATGCGATCATTCGGTTGGAGCCATTCATCAAGTATTGCGCCCTTCCCGCGCTTCCAGGCAAGGAGCCCTTCGGCGGTCACATCCTCAGTCATGATTTTGTTGAGGCCGCCCTGATGCGCAAGGCGGGCTATGCGGTGCGCTTGCTGCCGGCCAACCGCGGCAGCTATGAAGAGGGGCCGCCCACCCTGCTCGACATGCTCAAGCGCGACCGCCGCTGGTGTCAGGGCAACATGCAACACTTCTGGCTCCTCTTCGCCAAGGGCTGGCACCCGATGAGTCGGGTGAATTTTGCCCACGGTATTCTGGCCTATGGCAGCAGCCTGTTGTGGTTGTTGTTCCTGCTGCTTTCCTCATTCTTGATGGCCACGCCTTCAGGTCCACAGGATGCCCAGGCTGCGCTTGCCACGCGCCTGTTGCTCTGGGTGACGGGCATGCTCATTTTTTTACCAAAGGCAGCCACCCTGCTTGACGAGTTGATCATGGGAAGGGTGCAGCCCACCGCCAAGGGGCGGCTGCAGACCCTGATCAGCAGCGTGTTGGACACGATCCTCTTTGCGCTCATGGCGCCTGTCATGATGGTCTTTCACAGTCAGTTCGTGGTTTGCACGATCTTGGGTCGCGGGGTCAACTGGGTCACCCAAAGGCGGCGTTTGGATGGGGGGGTGGATTGGGCAGAGGTGTTTTTCAACCTGTGGCCTGTGACCTTGCTTGGCTTGCTTTGGGCGGCAGTGGTCGCTGTGAGCGCCCCGGCACACAGCCTGTGGTTGCTGCCCGTGCTGGGGGCGATGACCCTTGCCATTCCACTGGGGATCCTTCTTTCAGGAAAAGCTTCGGGGCAGCGTCTGGGACTCTTTGTCAGCCCCGAGGAGGTCAAGCCGCCACAGGTTCAGGCGGTGATGGACGAGCACCTCGCCGAGATCAAGGGGCGCATCCATTTGCCGCCGGAATTGGAGCGCTTTCACGGCCTACTTCAGGTTTGCCTCGATCCCTATGTCAACGGCCTGCATGTCAGCCTGCTGCGCAAGCGCAAGTCCGTGGAGGTTTCGCGCGATTATCTGGCACAGATTGCCGAACGGCTGATCCGCGATGGCCCGCAGGCTCTCAATGACCGCGAGATGAAGGCCCTGACCCATGACACCGAGACGATGACCAGCCTGCATTTTCGGCTGTGGTCGGCCCGCGATTCCCAGCTGGCTCCGTTTTGGGCCACGGCGATCCGGCAGTACAACCTCGCGGCCAGCAACCCCTTCACGCACACCCTGGCGCAGGCGGATTGAGAGTTGAAAAGGCCTCAGTCTTCGTCCTCGAGGTTGCGCGGTTTGTTGCGGCCCCGCTGGGCTGGGGCTGCCACCGGCGAGATGTGACGATGGATCCATACACTCTGCACCATGCCCATGAGAAAGAGGGTGACGAGCATGAAGGTGCCCCCATACGAAATGAAGGGCATCGGCAGGCCGATCACCGGCAGCATGCAAAGGTTCATGCCGGCATTCTGGAAAGTGTGGGCAAAGAACATGGTGCCGATGCCTACCACCAGCAGTCGCCCGACCTGGTCCCGCGATTGAAAGGCTACGGAGATGGCTTGAAGTAACAATAGAGCAATGAAGGAAAGGAGCAGGGCGGAGCCGCGGAAGCCAAATTCCTCGCAGATGACACTGAAGATGTAATCGCTGAAGGCCTCGGCTTCAGGGTAGAACATGCGGTGGATGGATCGAGCTTCGGGGACTTTTGCCGAGAGCGGCCCCTTGCCCTCAAAGCCCGCGGAGGCCACGGCGATTTGCACAAAATTGGGCACCCAACCGTGGCCACTGGTGTCCACCTTTTCGGATTGATTGGTCAACAGGTACCAGGTCTGGTCAATGCGCGCCTGCTGGTAGGGCTTGAGGATGAAGAAATACAGGATCGGCACCACGCACAGGCCGACCAACAGCATGCTGATGATGTAGCGAAAGGGAATGTTGCCAGCCACCAGCATGGCCAGGAACACGGGCGCCCAGACCAGGCCCGAGCCCAAATCCTCCTTGATGACCAAGGCGGCAGGAATGGCCACGATCAGGCCGCCGACGCCAATGCGCACCAGACAATTGTTGAAGATTGACCACATGCGCGGCAGTTCGCCGAAGACCACCGCCAGCATCACGATGCCAGAGGTGATGGCAAATTGAGAGGGCTGCATGGAGACCCCTCCGATGATCACCCAGTTTTTGTTGCCGTTGATCTCCACGCCCTTGAGTTGGAGGTAGATCAGGCCGGCAATGCCCGCGAGATACATGGGCAGGCAGGCCCAGCGCACCCATTTGTAGTCCAACAGCGATGCGGCCAGCATCAGCACCGAACCCATGGCAATCCAGTGGATCTGTTGGCGCCATTTGACCGCCAGATCGGCGGCCTCACGGAAGGCCGAGGCGTTGTAGATCGCGTAAACGCCAAAGGTCAGGAGCGCGGCCATCGTCAGGACGATGCCCCAGTTGAGGCTGAGGAACTTTCGAAACAGCGGGGTCATGGCGTGCGGAATTGGCCCTCGAGTGTGGGAACGCTTTGGAGAAGTCGTTGGGTGTAGGCCTCGCGCGGCTGGCTGCAGAGTTCGTCGGCAGGCCCCTGCTCCACGGCGCAGCCATGGTGCATGACGAGAATCTCATCGCTCATGTGGCGCACCACGGCCAGATCGTGCGCGATGAAAAGCAGGCTTAGCCCCAGTTCGTCCTGCAGGTCGCGCAACAGGTTGAGGATGCTGGCCTGCACGCTCACATCCAGGGCGCTTACCGGCTCATCACAGAGAATGAGGCGCGGTTCCACGGCGAGGGCGCGGGCAATGCCGATGCGCTGCCGTTGGCCGCCGCTGAATTCGTGCGGACGGCGCTGCAGGCTGTCGGCGGGCAGGCCAACGCGCTGCAACAGGCGTGCAGAGGTGTCGCGTCGCTCCTGCCGGCTGCGCTCGGGAAAATGAATCTCCTGAGGCTCCGCCAGGATGGATTCAATGCTCATGCGCGGATTCAGAGAGCCCACAGGGTCCTGGAAGATCATCTGCATCTGCCGTCTCAGAGGCTGCAATTTGGCGGCGCTCCAATCCTCGTAGCGCTGGCCATCAAAGAGCAGGTGACCGCTGTGCACGGCGTTGAGGCGCATGATGCACCGGGCCAGCGTGGACTTGCCGCTGCCGCTCTCGCCAACCACCCCGAGAGTGCAACCCGCCTCGAGGCGCAGGCTCACATCCTTAACCGCATCCAGCCAGCCCCCACGCGCTCCCCTCAGGGGGAAGCGAACGCAGAGATGTTGGACCTCGAGAAGGGCAGGCATGAGAGCTGGATTGGCTTGGTGCCGCAGCACCTGATGGGCTAGTTCTACGCCGTAGCCTCCTCGGGTTCAAGCTCCAGCGCAGCCGGAGTGGCGGCCAAATGGGCGCTGGACAAGGGCCGCATGTTGCCCATGTTATTTATCCCCTTCATGCTCAAGGAGCCCGCACAAAAATACCAGCGCTTTGACCCGGTGCGCCTGCCGCAGCGGCAATGGCCCTCGCGTCAGATCAATCACGCCCCGCGCTGGTGCTCGGTGGACCTGCGCGATGGCAATCAGGCCCTGGCCGTGCCGATGAATGTCTCGCAGAAGCTGGAGATGTTCGATGCCCTGGTGCGTTGTGGCTTCAAGGAGATCGAGGTGGGGTTTCCCTCGGCCTCGAACACGGAGTTTAGTTTCAATCGCCGATTGATTGAGGAAAATCGCGTGCCCCAGGATGTGACCATTCAGGTCTTGGTGCAGGCCCGTGAGGATTTGATCGAACGCACCGTGCAGAGCCTGGAAGGCGCACGGCGCGTGATCATCCACATGTACAACAGCACCTCACCGGCGCAGCGGAAGTATGTGTTTGGAAAATCCAAGCAGGAGATCATTGACGTTGCCGTCAAGGGTGCGCAACTGATCGCCGATCGCATTGGCCGCCTGGAGCAGGGAGGCACTGAGGTTCTGCTGCAGTACAGCCCTGAGAGTTTCAGTGCCACCGAGGTCG
>JAURHS010000087.1 GCA_030833205.1 Prosthecobacter sp. | reverse complement strand
GCTTTGGAAATAGGGGCCGCGATCGCCGCCAATCTCTGGGCCCTCGTCCCAATCCAGTCCCAGCCAGCGCAGACCCTTGATGATCCCGGCGCTGGCCTCGGCAGTGTTGCGCGCGCCATCGGTGTCCTCGATGCGCAACACGAAACGGCCGCCGTTTTTGCGGGCGTAGAGCCAGTTGAAAAGAGCGGTGCGCGCGCCGCCGACATGCAGGTCGCCGGTGGGGGAAGGAGCAAAACGAACGCGGATCATGAGCCGCTCAACTAAGGGCAAAACGGCGCGCTGGCAAAGGCGAAATCAGAGCGCCCCAGCTGCCCGTCCTCACCCCCCGATGTTGAGGGTCTCATCGAGATTGAGCAAGGCGGTGGCCACGGCCAGCCAGGCAGAGGCCTCGCCCTGCTGCTTCGCGCGCTGGTCCCAGAGTTGATGCAGCAGCCCGATCTCACCCGCATCGGGATGACGGGCCAGCGCCTGCCGAAACGCCAGAGTCAGGGCCTGCGAGCGCGTCAGGCTCTGCGCTTGCGCGGCCAGAGCTTGCCCAAAGGCCTGGGTGGCCTCCACAAACACCGGATCATTGAGCAAGGCCAGGGCCTGCAGCGGCGTGTTGCTGCGCGAGCGGCGCAGCACGCAGGTGTTGCGCGCGCTGCCGTCAAAGAGCGTGAAGCTGGGATGCGGAGATCCGCGCTTGAGCACCACATACAAGCCGCGGCGGTGTCGTTCTCCAGGCGGGCTGGGTTGGTAATTGTATTGTTGTCCGCCGACCTTGTTCCAAAGGCCCTCGGGCTGCGGTGGACGAATGGACTCTCCGCCCTGAGACAGATCCATCAGGCCGGCAAGACTCAGCGCATGGTCGCGGATCATCTCCGCGTCCATGCGGAAGCGTGGTCCATGCCAAAGCAGGCGATTGGCGGGGTCCTTCTCACGGGCCTTGGCATCCTGCATGGAGCTGCTGCGCAAAAAGGCCTGCGATTGCAGCATCAGGGCCAGCAGGTGCTTCATGTCCCAGCCGCTTTGCATGAACTCCGTGGCCAGCCAATCCAAGAGTGGTGGGTGACTGGGCGCTTCGCCCTTGATGCCGAAATCCTCCACGGTGCGCACCAGGCCCTCGCCAAAGACCTCGGCCCACCAGCGATTGACAATGACTCTTGCCGTGAGTGGATTGTCCGCAGAGACCAACCAGCGCGCCAGCCCCAGTCGGTTGGGGGGCTGCGGCGCCGCCGCGGCGAAGACGGCGGGCAGGCCGGCGCTGACGCCGAGCGTGGGCTGGGTGTAGTCACCGCGCTTGAAGATGCTGCTGGCTCGTGGCTGCGGCAGCTCGCGCATGACCTCCGTGCTTGCGGCAGCAGGGCCCTGCTTGAGTTGGGCCTGCAAGTCGCGCCTGCGCTTGCGGGCCTCGGCGAGCTGCAGTCGCTCTGTGCGGTTCTTTGGCACCGCGGGCAGCGCGGCGATCTGCGCGTCGGTTTGTTGCAGCTGCAGGGTCAGCGCTTCGCGGTGGATGAGCGGGTGCTTGGCTGGGATCGGCAGCATCACGCCCTGATACTGAATGCTGCCCGGCGCCTTGGGGTTGCTGCGCTGGGCCTCGGCAGGTGTGTTGTTGAAGAAGGCCAGCAGTTGGTAGTAGTCGCGCTGGGTGAAGGCATCGTATTTGTGATCGTGGCACTGCGCGCACTCCAGGGTGCTGCCAAGCCAGACGGCCGCCGTGGTGTTGACGCGGTCCATGACCTGGTGAATGCGACTTTCCTCAGGTTCGGTGCCCGCCTCGACATTGGTGGGTGTGCAGCGGTGAAAGCCGGTGGCGATTTGCTGCGACAGCGTGGGCTGGGGCAAAAGATCGCCGGCCAACTGCTCGATGGTGAATTGATCAAAGGGCAGGTTGGCGTTGAGGGCGTCCACCACCCAATCGCGAAAGGCCCAGATCTGGCGCAGATCATCGCGCTGATAGCCGTGAGAGTCCGCGTAGCGCGCCGCATCCAACCAGGGCCTGGCCCAACGCACGCCGAACTGTGGGCTGGCCAACAGGCGCTGCACCGCCTGTTGCACCGCGGCCTCGGGATTGCGGGCATGGGCCTCTTCAAAGGCCTGCACCTCGGCCAGCGAGGGCGGCAGGCCGATGGCCACCAAACTCAGGCGCCGCAGCTGCTCCGCAGGGCTGGCGGCAGTTGCCGCCCGCAGTCCCGCGCGGTGAAGTTCCGCGTCAATGAAGGCATCCACTGCGCCTCGCGCATTTGCCTTGGGCAGGGTCGGGCGTTGGGGAGGCACATAGGCCCAGTGCCTCGTGGCTTCGGTCTTGGGCCAGGGCGCCCCGGCATGAATCCAGGCCTCGAGTTGGGCGATTTGCGCGGTTGCCAACAGGGGGCCGCGTTTTGGCATGGCCTCCTTGTCGCTGCGTGGCAGGCGCACGCGGCGCAGCAACTCCACGGCATCCACCTTTGAAAATGAGGCCGCGTCGTGGAGGCGCAATCCACCCTTGGCCTCCGATGCCCCATGGCACTCCAGACAGGCCTTCTTGAAGATGGCGGCAACCTCACTGCCAGCAGGCTCAGCTGCCGCTGGCGCAGCGGCGAGCAGGGCAGCGAGAAAAACGCAGGTGGGCATGGGTGACAGGCTTTCTCAACGGCGAAAAGGAGCCCAATGATTCATCAAGAACATCGGCCCCCGCCCTGAAAGCTGAGCGCCATTGGGCGAGTAGAATGCCCATGCCATTGTCGCGTTTGCTGCCGTTGACCCTGAGCCTCAGTCTGGGGGCCTGCGGGCTGCTGTCAGGCAAGGAGCCTGGGCCCAGGCCCCTGCCATGGTCCTTTGCACCGCTGCGCAAGCACAGTCTGCCCGCCGTGAGCGAGGCCTCCTGGCCCAAGCGCCGGTTGGATTACTTCGTGTTGGCTCGCCTGCAAAAGGAAGGGCTGAAGCCCTCGCCGCAGGCCTCTGAAACCGTATTGGCTCGCCGCCTGTCCTTTGATCTGCTGGGCCTTCCGCCAGAGCCTGTGTTGGCGCAATGGCCGCAGGCCAGAAGGGTGGACGCCCTGTTGGGTCGGGCGCAGTACGGCGAGCGCTGGGCCCGTCATTGGCTGGACTTGGTGCGCTACACCGATCAGGTGCCCAACTGGCTGGACAGCACTCGCTACGCCTACCGCTACCGCGACTGGGTGGTGCAGGCCTTCAATGAGGACATGCGCTATGATCGCTTTGTGGTGGCGCAGCTCGCGGCCGATGCGCTGCCTGGCAGTCGGCCCGAGGACCGCGTGGCCATGGGCTTTGTGGGCCTGAGCCCCAGTTACTTCAAGGAACTGCAGTTGCCCCCGGAAATCATTCGCACCACCGTGGCCGATGAGTGGGAGGAACATGTGGACGCCTTGGGCCGCACCTTTTTGGGACTGACCCTGGCCTGTGCCCGCTGTCATGATCACAAGTCCGACCCCATCAGCGCGCGTGATTACTACGCCCTGGCCGGTGTGTTTGCCTCGATTCAACGCCGCGAATTGCCCACCATGGATGATCAGTTCTGGTTGCCGGTGAAGAAGGCCCGCGAGGAAGTGGCAAGGATCGAGGCCGACATCGCAGCGTTGAACAAAAAGAAACCCGCCCCAGCTGACCTGAAAACCCAGGTCAAGGCGATGCAGACGCGCATTGAGAAGATCCGCAACGCCACGCCGCATTACAACATGCCCATGGCCAATGGGGTGGTGGACGCGGCGCTCTATGTGGTGGACGCGCCCAACAAGAAGGGCACCAAGCTGGACTTCCGGGAGGGCATGGCGCGTGATTTGGAGCTGCAAATGCGCGGCAATCCCAATGACCTTGGCGAGAAGGTGCCAAGGCGCTTCCTCGAGGCCTTCCCCGGGCCCGGCGGCAAGCCGCGGCCCTTGTCCAAGGGCTCGGGCCGCTTGGATCTGGCCAAGGCCTTGGTGGAAGATGCTCAAGCCCTCAGCGCGCGGGTCATCGTCAACCGGGTGTGGAAGCATCACTTTGGACGCGGCTTGGTGGATACGCCAAGCGAGTTCGGCAATCTGGGTGAGGCCCCCAGTCATCCAGAGTTGCTCGATGACCTCGCCTTTCACTTTGTGGCCAATGGTTGGTCCATCAAATGGTTGCATCGCGAGATCCTCAACAGCGCCACCTGGCAGCAGAGCAGTCAGGCGGCAGCGAGCCAGCAGCGCGACCCGGACAATCGGCTGCTCTCGCGCATGCCGCGCCGCCGTCTGGAGTGGGAGCCTTGGCGCGATGCCCTGTTGTTTGCCAGCGGCGAGTTGGATTTGAGCGTGGGCGGCCCCGCGCTGAGCGCACAGGATGTCAACACCCGCCGCCGCTCGCTGTATGCCCTCTCAGATCGGCAGGACATGGACGCCATGTTGCGCATTCACGATGTGCCAGACCCCGGCGCGCACAATCCCTGGCGCCCGGAAACTCTCTCGCCGCTGCAGGGCCTCTTTGCGCTCAACTCTCCCTTCATGCTGACGCGCTCGCAGGCCCTGGGCAAACGCCTTCAGAATGCCGGCGAGAAGTGGCCGCAGCTGGCCATGCAGGCGGCATTGCAACGCGAGGCCTCGGATCAGGAGGTTGCGGTGCTGCGCGAATTCATGCAGGGCCGAAGCGGTGAGCCTGAAGCTTGGGCAGAGTTGGCGCAGGCCTTGCTTTGCAGCAATGAGATGATGTTCGTGGACTGAGGGGCACCAGCGATCCGCAGACTGCTGTCGCGGCCAGCCTGCGGTTCCAAGCGCATTGGCCCGGCAGGAATCAGGGATCGTCGCTGCGCAGACCAGCGCTGTTGACGCTGACGACATCGTAGCGGTGTTGGCCTGCCGAGGCATCCTTGTCTTCAAACTCCATTTTCACCAGGGGTTGAATGGGGGTGTCGCTGTACTGCAGGCCTTGGAAGATCGGGCGGCCAAAGGGGTTGCTGGGTTTCTCCGGGACGGTGGCAATGGGCTGGCCGTCGCGCAGGATGATGAAGTGTGCCAAACCGCTTTCCAAATCAGCGCGCGCTTTCCACTTGAGCTGGCGTCCTTGGACTTCCAGGTCCGTGGGGGCGGGCGGCGGGCTGTGATCGCTGACGGCGGTGTCGCGCACATATTCCTGCCAGGACTTCGCGGTGGCAGCATCGGGTAGCCAGATCGCCTGTTTGGCGTCGCCTTTGTACTCGGCGGCAGGAAGGGCTTGCTGGCCCATGAGCGGTGCGAGTTGGGCACCCTGCTGGGGCATGGGCTGCAGCTTGTCATCGCCAGCCTTGGCCGGCAGGCGTTGTTTCAGGCAGGCATTGAGCCAGGCAATGGCCAGGTAGCGCTGGTTGCCGCATTCGTGGGCGGTGAGAGGGTCAATGGCCACGCCAATCAGCGCGCCCTTGGAGCGCATGGCAGTGAAGAAGGCCTCATTGGCGGGCCACACCATGGCAAAGCGGCCGTCCTTCACGCTCACGCCTTCCTTGGTGCCGGGGTTGCACATGATGGGGACTTGCAGGGCGGCCTCCGGCACTTGATGCACCTTGATGGTGCTTCGTTTGTCATCGGCCTTGAGCAGGGGGACGCCCGAGCGCAACCAAGCTGCAGCCACGCGCTGCGGGTGGGTCAGCACCATGCCGCCAGCCCAATGCCCGCCTCCGCTGTGCCCCCAAAGGGCCCAGGGCACGGTTTCCAATTCGGGGTGGCCGCATTGTTTGCCAAGCTCCTTCAAGCCGCGCTTGAAGGCCTCTGCAGAGCCGTTGCGTGGATCACACCAAAGCTGGCAGTCCGCCTTGTCGGGCTGCTCGTAGGCCGGAGAGATCAGGGCGCAGTCATTCTCGCGGGCCAGGGCCTGCCAGTGCAGATCGAAGGCGCCGGTGAGGCCGGACTTGCAGGAGCCCTCGCCGCAGCCGTGCTGATGCACGATCACCCCGCGCAGGGTCTTGACTTCAGGGGGCAACCAGAGGGTGTACTGCACAGGGTAGGGCAGCTCTCCTGGCTTGCTGGAGCCCTCAAACCGCACCTTGAAGTAAGGCGCAGCAATGGCGGGATAGACATCGTAGGGGGCTTTCTGCGCCTGTGCCCGGGGGCAACAGAGCAGTGCGGCACCTGCCGCTAGGAGGGTGGAGAGGAGGCGCATGGGGGGGACGGGATAAACGATGGGTGGCCTGCTGATCTCGCAGCAGACCATTGGCATTGAAGCCCCCAACGCGCCGATGGGCAAATCAGGCTGTGTAAAACTTCGGTCAGTCGGCGTTTGAATCTGCTGTTTTATGCTCATGACCAAGCTTTTCTTGATGGCTGCCCTGGCAGCCTCGGCCGCCAGCCCCGCCGTGGCGGCCCCGCTCTTTGATGGCCGCAGCTTTGAAGGTTGGGAGGGCGACACTGCCCACACCTGGCGCATTGAAAATGAATCCTTGGTGGCCGGCAGCCTGACTCAGGAGCAAAAGGAGAATCGCTTTCTCTCCACCCGCCGCCAGTACGAGAACTTTGAGCTGCGTCTGCAGTGGCGGCTGCAGGGAAGTCAGGGGTTTGTCAACGGCGGGGTTCAATTCCGCTCGGCGCGCATCCCCGGCCATCACGAGATGATTGGTTATCAGGCGGACTTGGGGGCGGACTACGACGGTGCCCTTTACGATGAAAGCCGCCGCCGCCGCATGCTGGCCCAGCCCACGCCGGAAGTCCTGGCCAAGGCCCGTCGCAAGCTCGGTCAATGGAATGACTACCGCATTCGCGCCGAGGGCCCCCGCATCCGGATTTGGCTCAATGAGGTGCTCACGGTGGATCACATCGAAACCGATGAAGGCATTGCGCGCCGTGGCCACATTGCCGTGCAGATTCATGGCAACTGCACCGCCCTGGTGGAATACCGCCGCCTTGAATTGGATGAACTGCCTGCCGACTCCAAGGCACAGAGCGCCGCGCCCAAGCTTGAGCTCAAGCCCGCACAGACCATCGCCTTGGTTGGAGCCAGCAACATCGAGCGCAGCCGCTTTGAAGGATCGCTGCACGCGCATCTGGTTGCCGCCGCGCAGGGCGTGAAGGTGCGCAACTTTGGGTGGGAGGGCGACACCGTCTTTGAGCAATGGCGCGATGCTGGCGGTGGCGGTGAGATTGATCCCAAGACCGGCGCCTACAACCATTGGCGCCAGCAACGCGATTGGGGCAAGCAGTTGCGCGAGGCCGGTGTCGGCCTGGTGTTGGCGCAGTTCGGCCAAATGGAAAGCCTGCGCGGCCAAGCTGGCCTCGCGGATTTTGAAAGGGCCTGTCGCAGCCTCTTCGATGAGTTGGCCGCCGATGGCCGCCAGTTGGCCCTGATTTCCCCCATGCCCTTTGAGGGGGCCATGGTCAGGCATAATGTGGACCTCTGCGCCTACGCGGCGGTGATTGGCAAACTGGCCCGCGAACGCCAATGCCCCTTCGTGGATCTCAGCCTGCTGCCTGCTGCGGCCAAGCCGCGCAGCGCCAACGGCTGGCAACTCACCTTGGAAGGACAGCGCGAAATCGCCGCCTTGATCGTTGAGGGCTTGGGCCTGCCTTTGGCCGACGCCCAGCGGCTTGAGGCCCTGCGCCCGCAGGTGCTTGAGGCCGAGCGCCTCTGGTTTGATTTCTGGCGCCCCATGAACTGGGCCTTCCTGCAGGGCGACCGCACTCATGTGGCCTACTCCCGCGATTGGAAGGACAGCAACAAACGCATCTTCCCACAGGAGATGCAGGACTTTGCACCGCTGATTGCGCAAGCCGACGCCAACCTTCAAGCCACCCTCAACGGCGGTGAGATCAAACCCATCGCCGCGCGCTCCAGCATTCCCGTGGAAGCTCCCACTCAGCCACCGCAAAGCCCAGAGCAGGAGTTGGCCAGCCTCAAGATCCTCGATGGCTTTGAACTCAGCCTCTTTGCCAGTGAAGCCGATGGCGTCATCAAGCCCATTCAAATGCGCTGGGATGAACGCGGTCGCCTCTGGGTGGCCTGCACCGTGAGTTATCCTCAGATCCTGCCCGGCGCCAAGCCCAGCGATTACATCCTTGTGTGCGAAGACCGCAACGGCGATGGCCGAGCCGATCACTTCACGCGCTTTGCCGAGGGCTTGTTCATGCCCAGTGGCCTGGAATTCGGCGATGGGGGATTGTATGTCGCTCAAGGCACGGAGTTGCTGCACCTGCGAGACCGCGATGGCGATGGTCGCGCCGATGAGCGCCGCATCGTGTTGGGAGGCTTTGGCACCGCAGATTCGCATCAAATGATCAACTGCATCAACTGGGGCTTTGGCGGCGAATTGTGGTTCACTCAGGGCCACCACATCTACTCGCGGGTGGAAACTCCCTTTGGCGTGGAGACCCTCAATCGCGCCGGGCTGTGGCGCTATCGCCCGCGCAGTGGTCATCTCGATGCCTTCTTCCAATACTCCTCCGCCGGCGCCAATTGCTGGGGCGTCATCCACGACGCCATGGGCCAACCCTTCCACAAAAGCGGCGCCAACATTGGCGGCTACTACAGCACCCCGGGCATGGTGCGCAGCATGCTGGCCACCAGCGCCCAGGCCATGAACCTCTTTGATGCGCCCATCAAGCAGGTGGGCCTGGAGTTTCTGCACAGCTCGCACTTCCCCCCGGAGATGCAGGGCCGCGCCATCATCGGCGGCTACTACGCCAACCTGCTCGAACAACATGAACTGCGTTTGGAAAATGGCCTCTATCGTTCACGCCGCCTGCCCAACCTGATTGAAACCAGCAACCCCGTGTTTCGCCCGGTGGAAGTGCGCATGGGGCCTGATGGCGGCCTCTACATTGCCGATTGGTACAACCCCATCATCGGCCACTACCAAGCCTCCTACCGCCACCCCGACCGCGACAAGGCCCACGGCCGCATCTGGCGCCTGAGTGCCAAGGGCAGGCCACTGCTGAAACCCGTCAACCTCTCCAAACTCAGCACTGAGCAACTGCTCGAACAACTCGACAGCGGCGAACGCTGGGCTTGGTATCAGGCCAAACGCCTGCTGCTTGAAAAAGACCCCGGGCCCGTGCTGGCTGCCGCCGACGCCTGGGCCGTGGGCAAAAGCGAGCTGCGCCGCCTGCATGTGCTGAGCCTGCACGAAGGCTTCGAGAGCCCAGCACCAGCCCTGCTGGAAGAACTCCTCGAGGCCAAGAGCCCCGCGGTGCGCGCCGTGGCGACGCGCAGCATCGCCACCTGGGCCCGCGACAATCAACTGCCCAAGGCCTTGTCCCTCTTGCGCGCCCGCATCGCCGATACCGACCCCCAAGTGCGCCTCGAAGCCATCGTGGCTGCCTCCTATGTCTCGCAGCCCCAGGCCGCCGTGGTGGCTGCCGCCGCCCTGGATCGCGAGTTCAACGAGTATCATCGCCATGCCCTGGTCAAGATGCTGCACAGCAGCCGCGAACGCTGGGCACCCCTGTTGATCAGCGGCAAACTGCGCTTCGCCCGCGACGAGCACCTGCTCTTTGCCCTGCGCAACGCCTGGATTGAAAACAACGCCCAGGAAGTGCGCACCAGTGGAGGCTCCTACAGCAAAAGCCCGCAGGAACTGCGCGCCGACGCCCAAGTCCTCAACCTGCTGCAAAGCGAGGTCAAACGCCAGCAAGGCAAGCCAGAGCGTCAACGCCTCTGGCTGGAGGCCCTCGCTGAATTGGCCCAAAACCCCAAGGACCTGGACTTCGTGCTCGAACAATCCTCCACCGACCCAGGCATCCTTGCCAAGATCAACGCCAAGCCCACACAACCCGCGCGCTGGCTCGCGTCCATGCTGCGCGAAGACGCCCCTGAAGCCTTGCAGACCCAGGGCGCAAGGCTTGCAGGCTTGTGGCAATCCAAGGATCAGGTGGCGCTGCTGCGGCAATGGGCCGCGCAAGCAACGGGCGGTGCGCGTCGTCAACAGGCCCGCCTCGCCTTGGTCAGCCTCGAGCCCGAGGCCTACACCAAGCATGCGCTGCAGACCATGAGCCAAGCCGCCAAGCTCGATCCCATCAAGGCCGAGATGGCCATTTTGGTGGCCCGCGATTCCGGCCGCCAAGCCCTGATCACTCAACTGCGTCAGCCCAAGGCCCTGCAACCCGCAGTGGCCAAGCTCGCCCTGCAGGCCCTGCATCAACTCGGCCAACGCGACCAGGCCCTGGCCACACGCCTCAGTGCCTTGGCTGGCTTCAATGCCGCCCTGCCGGTGTATTCCCCTGATACCGTCAATCGTCTCACCAAGGCCGCCAGCACCCGTGGCCAAGCTGCGTTGGGCAAACAACTCTATGAACAAATCGGCTGCGCCGCCTGCCACATGCCAGGCTCAGCCAACAGCCGCATCGGCCCCGACCTCTCCGCCATCAGCCGCGGCCTGCCGCTGGACATGATCGTCACCGAAGTCGTCTGGCCCGCCCTCAACATCAAGGAAGGCTACGAGGTGGCCACCCTCACCAAGCGCGACGGCAGCGTGCTCACCGGCTTCAAACAAACGGAAACCAGCGACACCCTCACCCTGCGCGAACCCGCCAGCGGCAAACTGCAACCCATCGCCAAAAGCGAAATCCGCGACCTTCAACTCGGAGGCAGCCTCATGCCTGAAACCGCCGCCAGCCAACTCAATGAGGAACAACTCGCCCACCTCATTGCCTACCTCGCCAGCCTCGGCCGCTAAAGGGCCCACAAGCCGCGAAGCGCTGGGAGTGCGGCACTCTTGACCGCTCATCCTTCAGCTCTGGCCTGCGTCGGCTCCAAGGCCACTGAAAATCAAGGGTCAAGGACGCTCTGCATCGGGTGCAGCAGGGCATCGGCAAGGGGCCCACAACAGCGAGGAAAGTGTGGGCCAAAGGAGAGGAAGCCCTGCCTCATGCCGTAGAGAAGACAAGCGATCCCTCGGCCCTGACTTGCCATGCTCACCATCAACGGAACCACGCGCCAGACCTGCAGCGGCATGCCGCGGCGCGAGCTGCTGCAAGTCGGCGGCGCTGGCTTGTTGGGCCTGAGCCTGCCAGGCCTGCTGGCCGCTGAACAGGCGCAGCAGGCATTCAAGGGTGGACGCGCCAAGTCCGTCATCTTCCTCTTTCTTTTCGGCGGGCCAAGCCAACTGGAAACCTTCGACATGAAGCCCGGCGCCAAACGCGAGGTGCGCGGCCCCTTCCGCCCCACGCGCTCTCGCACCGACGACCTTCACATCTGCGAGCACCTCGGACAACTCGCCAAGATCTCCGACAAGTACGCCGTCATCCGCTCGATGACGCACACCTACAACGACCACAGCGGCGGCGGTCACTACATCCAAACCGGCCGCCGTTGGCAACTGCCCGTGGGTGGCGGTTTCTCGGCCACGCCGCAGGATTGGCCTTCCATGGGTTCGGTGGTCGAGTACCTAAGCCAACGCGCGCCCGGAGGCATGGACCGCGACTTGGCCTCCTACGCCGTGCTGCCCAATCGCCTCGGGCGTTTGCAGGACCGCGGCCAGTATGTGCGTCCAGGAGAGTATGGCGGCTGGCTTGGCCAAGCCTACAACCCGATGACCACCACGGTGGACAAACAAAGCAAGGACGACAACCCCTATTGGCGCGCCTGCAGCGAGGAGGAGCTGACCTTCCAAATTGAGGGCCTCAAACCCAGCATCAGCACCGACCGCCTGCGCCACCGAGTGCAACTGCTCGATCAATTCGAAGCCATCCGCGAGCGCTTGGACTACGGCGACGCCGAGGCCATGGACCGGCATCGCCAGCGCGCGCTGGCCTTGATTGCCTCCGACCGCACGCGCAAGGCCCTGGAGCTTGCCGCTGAAAAGCCGCAACTGCGCGATCGCTATGGCCGCCACCTCTTTGGGCAGTCTTGCCTGATGGCCCGTCGCCTGGTCGAGGCCGGCACCCGTTTTGTCACCGTGCACTACGATTGCGTGGACGGCTACGGCTGGGACTCTCACCGCACCAGCGAGGATCTGCGTCAGCACCTGCTGCCCACTTTTGATCAGGCCGCCAGCGCCTTGATTGAAGACCTCGACCAACGCGGCCTGCTCGATGAAACCCTCGTCGTGGCCATGGGCGAGATGGGCCGCACGCCCACACCCACGCCGGCCTGGGGCCGTCAACACTGGAGCACCTGCTTCCCGGCACTGATTGCCGGAGCGGGCGTGCGCGGCGGCATCGTCTATGGCAGCTCAGACAAGGAAGCCGCACAACCGGTGGACAAACCCGTCTCCCCTGAGGACCTCGCCAAGACCCTGTACTGGGCGCTTGGCATTGACCCGGAGCTCATGCTCATGAACCGCGAGCAACGCCCCGTGCCCATCGTTGAAAGCGGCCGTCCGCTCTTGGACTTGTTTGGCTGAGGGACAGTGGGCCGCTGCCCACGCTGCTGCTGCCTCAGCCTGCAGAGGTGTGGGCGTATTCAAAGCTGGGCAGCAATGCCGGCTTCGGCCAGTTGCACACGGCGCATGAAATCGGCGCGCATGAAGTCCATGAGGAACTGATGCAGCGCACAGCAGATGATGATGAGATTGGCGGAGGGCAGACGATGCGGGTTGGCCGTGAGCATGCCGTGGGCAAAGATATGCCTGATGCAGGCCGCCAAGGTGAGGACAGAAAAGTCGTGCCCATCGCGGTAGCGGGCAAGGTAAGTCTCGTGATGGGGCAGTGGGCTTTGATGGATCAGAAATCCCACCAAGTGGTGCTCCGGATCCTGGGCGCGGCAGAGCGCTGCAAGCTCGTGCACCTTGTGGCGCGGATAAACCCCAAAGAGACTGCGAAAGGGCGGGCGATCATTGGCAAGGTCGGCGTAGCGCTCAAAGGCCGACCAGGTGAAGAACACCTGCGTCAGCGCATCGTACCCTGCCGCCGTGTCCTCGCCGTATCCCTTGAGCTGCATTCCACCAAAGCTTGCGGCAAGCCGCAGGCGATTGGCAAAGCGGTACAGCTCAAATTTGCTGCCCACAAAGCCGAGCACACCGACTGCATCGCCCTTGGCCTTCACCAAGGCGCGCGCCCGATGAAAGCCTGGCAGGGCCTCCTCGAGATGGGGATAAGCGTCGGCAGGGGAATCGGACATGGCGGGCAAGGCGATCCCAGTCTAGACCAAGACCCACCTCGCGCCAAGCCCTCACAGCACCCTGAACCAATCCATGAGCCCTACAGGGCATCCAACCAGGACTGAGTGATTGTGGGATGGTCCATCAATCCCCGATTGGAGGGATGCGCCAGCAGTGGGAAAAACTGCTTGAGATAACGCAGCGCTTCCTGCATCGAGCCAAACACCACCTCCCCCTCGTACCCCACACAGAGGCCGCAGTGGGTGGAGGGCGCATGGTCCTGGCTATAGCCAGCCAATCCCTTGAAGTCTCCCCCCAACTGCGCAATTTCGCTGATCAGATGCCTGGTCACATGAGCCACCCCTTTCAGCTTGAGGCAAAGCGCGCCATGGTCCCAGCATATCCAACCCAGATTGCGTTTCTTGTTGGGGTTCTCTCGCAGCGTGGCGGCCTGATCCGTGGGATGGTTTTGAAACACGCACAGCGCTCCTGGCGGAAGCGGTGGCAGTGAAGCGGACTTTTTCACGCTAGGCTGCACCCTGGCCACTAGCCCCAGAACTCTTTGGGGTGCAAAGGCTGGTGCGGCCATCCTCAGGAATGGCTGCACACTCACCGTCGTTGCCTCATGGACCGCAGTACCGCCCGAAAGGCTGGGATCGCTGCGTTCCTGCAAGGGGTCATCGCCAATCATGGTCCGGGGTTCCTGAAGCTTCTCGGGCGAAGCTTCAAGCCTGCCCGCAGCATCCACCGCATTCCAAATTTCTTCCAATTCCTCAGGGGACTCATCCTGAAACAAAGTGGACTTCATCGCAGCCAGCTTCAGGTTGTCCTCACTGATCTGCGCGTTGCCATCTGCACCCACAGTTGGAGTCAGCCCAAGCAAGCTGTCCAGACTTCGCAGCTTTGCTGGCGCAGTGACCTGTCCGATGGTCGTCAATGGTGATGCGGCTGCACTGCTGTGCGGAGGACCCGAATCCTGCGGCTGAAAATCCGAAGTCTTATCCTCCGAACCTGCCTCACTGAACAAGGGCGAAGATGGCAGCGGGCTTGGATTGAGGGGCTCGCTGAGGATGGCCTTGCTTTCTTGCCTGATTCCTGCAGAGCGCCTCGCCGACCTCGAAAAATGAACAGAGCTTGCTGGGGGCTGCAGTTTGGCAAGCTCAGCAGATGGCTCGGCCTTTGTTGGCTTCGCGGGTTGCGCGGGTTGCGCGGGTTGCGCGGGTTGCGCGGGTTGCGCGGGTTGCGCGGGTTGCGCGGGTTGCGCGGGTTGCGCGGGTTGTGTTGGCTTCGCGGGTTTTGTGGGCTTCGCGGGTTTTGTGGGCTTCGCGGGCTTTGTTGGCTT
>JAURHS010000132.1 GCA_030833205.1 Prosthecobacter sp. | reverse complement strand
GTGTATGACGAGGCCACGGGCCTGGCGCTGCGCGGCACCTTTGTCATCAGCCCTCAGGGCAAGCTGGTCTCCAGCGAGGTCAACTTCTACAATGTCGGCCGCAACGCCGCTGAGTTGTTGCGCAAGATGCAGGCCAATGTCCACCTCATGGCCAACCCAGCCGAGGCTTGCCCCGCGCGCTGGACTCCGGGTGCCAAAACCCTCACCCCAGGCAAGGACTTGGTGGGCAATGTGGCCGCCGCACTGAAATAACCTTCGCGCGTTGGCTTGACCAACGCCTGTTCCGCAGCCGGTGCGGCTTGAGCGCAAGCTTGAGCCCACCGGCTTCGTTGTACCCAGCCCATGTTGTGTTCCGCTCGTCTGCTGGTCCTCTGCGCCCTTCTGCCTGTGGCACTGGCCGCGGCCAAAGCTCCCAATGTTTTGTTCATCGCCATTGACGATCAAAACGATTGGATCGGCCACCTCGGAGGCCACCCCATGGCCAAGACCCCGCACATGGATCGCCTGGCTGCGCGTGGCACCACCTTCCTCAATGCCCACTGTCAGGCCCCGCTTTGCAACCCCTCGCGCACCAGCCTACTGGTTGGCCTGCGCCCCACCAGCACCGGAGTGTACGGGCTCTCGCCCTGGTTTCGCACGCTGCCGCAGTTCAAGGACCGCATCACCCTGCCGCAATACTTTGGCCAGCAGGGCTACCGCACCGCGGCGGCTGGGAAGATCTTCCATCAAGGCGTGGGCGGCGGTGGTGCCGGCGCTGCGGCCAAGGGCGGCAAGGCCAAGGGCCCTGCAGCCAAGGCCGCCAAGGTCAGGGCCTCAGCTCCAGGCGCGGGCAAGCCGGCGGTGCTGGAGTTCCAAAGCGCCGGCCCTGCCGGTGGCGTCGGCAGCAAGCCGCCACAAAAACTCATCGGCCCCACCCCCATGGGCAATCACGCTGCCATGGATTGGGGCGTTTGGCCGCTGGACAACGATGACAGCAGCAAGGGCGATTGGCAGGTGGCCAGTTGGGCCTGTGAGCAGATTCGCAAGGCCGGAGAGGATCAACCCTTCTTCATCGCGGCCGGTTTCTTTCTGCCGCATGTGCCCTGTTACGCCACCCAGCGCTGGTTCGATCTGTATCCCGATGACAACAGCGTGCTGCCCAAGGTGCTTGAGGGCGACCGCGACGACACCCCGCGTTTCTCGTGGTATCTGCATTGGAACCTGCCTGAGCCTCGCTTGAGCTATCTCAAAGCCGCCAATCAATGGCGCAATCTGGTGCGCAGTTACCTCGCCTGCGTCAGCTTCACCGACTCGCAGGTCGGTCGCTTGCTCGATGCGCTGGAGCAAAGCGGTCGCGCCAAGGACACCATCGTGGTGTTGTGGGGAGATCACGGCTGGCATCTCGGCGAAAAAGGCATCACCGGCAAAAACAGCCTCTGGGACCGCGGCACTCGCGTGCCCTTGATCTTTGCGGGCCCGGGCATCAAGCCCGGCCAGCGCTGTTCCCAACCTGCCGAACTTCTCGACATCTACCCCACTCTCGTCGAACTGGCAGGGCTGCCTGCGCGCGCAGACCTGGAGGGCCTCAGCCTCCTGCCTCAACTTGCCGATGCCAAGGCCAAGCGCGAGCGCCCAGCCATCACCAGCCACAATCAGGGCAATCACGGCGTGCGCTCGCAGCGCTGGCGCTACATTCGCTACGCCGACGGCAGTGAGGAACTCTACGACATGGAGAAAGACCCCCGCGAGTGGACCAACCTCATCGGCGACCCCAAGCTGGCATCGGTGGTGGCTGAACACCGCCGCTGGCTCCCCAAGGTGGACCTGCCACCCGCGGCAGGCAGCGCCAGCCGGGTGCTGACTTACGACTCCGACCGCGACGAGGCCATCTGGGAAGACCAACCCGTGCGCCGCACCGACCCCATTCCCGAGTAACGCAGGGGGTTGCCGGCTTGCCTTGGTTCCAACGGCATCAGGTGGCCAATCCGACCAAGGACCGTTTGCCATCAGTGGGGGCGGGGCCAAGTCCCCGTGCCCGGTTGGCGACTGAGGCTTCACTGGTCTCCTGCAGGGACCAGTGCATGGGCATTCCTCTGCCGCGCTGGTCTCATTGAGGGACCAGAAGGCGATGCCCGCGGTTGGGATTGCGGTCTTGCTCTGGACGCTTTGCAGCGGGCCGCTGGGAAGCCTGCATCTGCTGTGGCGTTGCCGATCGGAATCGCTGCTCCGACAGGCTCATGATGAGCGGAGGCCAGCACCACTCTTGCCCATGACTGCTGCTCCGGCGCTTCTCTGCAGGCTGGTCGTCAGCACCTTTGCGGTGACCTTGCCTGTGTTGTGCAGCGCCGCACGCGGACTTGGCAATCCTGGGCCTTGCGTTGAGCCTCCAAGAGCGGATGGTGACAGGCGTCAACCGCTCCTCGCCTGCCGAGGGTTTCGCGCATGATCTGTCGCCGTTCCATTTCTCCTCGAGCCCAGGCTGCAATGACCGCATTGGCCTCAGATGCGGCAGAGCGTGAGCGCTGCCCTCAGCCCGGCGGCGCTGATGACCTCAGGAGAATCCTCCCGAGACCCACAACTGCTGCCATCGCCAGTGTACCAGCGCGATGGATGTCGTCCTGCTGATCGCCGTCTGGTTGCATGAACTCCTCGAGCTCCACAGCCTTTGAGAAAGCGCCTTGGTCGCCTGGGCTGCGCTTGGTTTCGGGGTTGCTGACGCTGCTGAGCTTGGGTGGGGTGGTGATGCTGCTGATTTGTCCTGCGTCCCTGAGCACGGTGACGCGTGGCCTGGCCTTGGTTGCGGTGCTTGCCCTACTTGGGGGTTGTGCCCTGTTTACGGTGCGCGGCTACCGCTTGGTGGGCCAGGTCCTTGAGGTGCAGCGCTTGGGTTGGGTGACCAGGATTGACATCCATCAACTCACCAGCGCGGAATTCCGGCAGGGCCGCTTTGGCTGGGCTTGGCGCCTCTTTGGCAACGGCGGCCTGTATGGGTTCAGCGGCTGGTTTTACCAAAAGCCCCTTGGCCACTTCAGGGTGCTGGCCACCCGCACCGAGGACCTGGTGATTCTGCGTTTCAGCAACCGCCGCCCCTTGGTCATCAGCCCGGAGCAACCCGCGGCCTTCACCAAGGCCCTACAGGATCATCTTCCCCTGCGAGACAGGACCTGCGGCGTCGTATTGCCTTGATGACCTGCAAGGTGCTCCTGTCGGTTTCCTGTGCCCGATGCCTTATGGCCTCGGTTGCGCTGGGAATGCTTGTCCCCGGCCCAGCCGCAATCAGGGCGGCAGAGGTTGCCCTGCTTGAGGGGGGCCGCAGCAGTTACCAGATCGTGGTGCCCAACCCATCGGGCGATGCGCTGGTCGAGGGCTGGATCATGATGGCGGCGCGGTTGGTTCAATACAGTTTCGCGCGGCAGGGGGCGGAGTTGCCCATCGTTGCGGAGTCCAAGCGCCTGCCGGGCAGGCCAGCCATGCTGCTTGGCGACACGCAGTTTGCCCGCGATCACGGGGTGAATGCCGCCGCCATTGAGGACTGGGGGCATGTGCAGCAGTTGGTCGGCAAGGACCTGATCCTCGCGGGTCGCGATCGCCGAGATGTGGCCAGATCCTCGCGCGGCGAGCCCAAGCCTCTGGCGCTGGCTGGCACCTTGAAGGCCTGCTGTGATTTCCTGCGTGAGCAGGCCGGTCTGCGGCTGTTGTTCATGAACAACGACCCTGGCATTTACCCAGTGGACGATCTCAAGCGCCAACGGCAACGCGATGCCCTGCCGCTGCAACTCGATCCCCGCAGTGTGGCCGTCCTGCCGCGCCCAAGGATTGCGCTGCCTGCAGGCTTTCGCCGTGAAACCCGGCCGCTCATGCTGGCCAACTTCGACCGCAGCGAGGCCACGCTGTACAACATCGCCCATAACTTCTTTCCTGAGCTTGGCTCGCTGCAGGGCGGGGAAGTGGCTTGGCAAAAGGTGATGCCCACCGCCAAGTTTGCCAAGACTCACCCAGAGTACTTCGCCCTGACCTGGGACAAGGTGCGTGCCTGCGAGCTCAAGCTGGGTTTTGATGACCACATGATGTACTGCCCCAGCAACCCCGGGGTGCGGGCCCTGATGCTCAAGGCTGTTGAGCAGCAAATTGCCGCCGGGCACCGCATCATTCATTTGCGGCCAATGGACGCCTACCGGCTCTGCCACTGCAACTGCAGCGATTGCGTGAAGCTCTTTGGCAGTGCCGTTGCCGACTTTGCCGAGGTGCGCAAACGCGGCGACAGCGGCAGGTTGTGGCAGGCTTACTTTGCCTTGAGTGAGCCTTGGCGAAGCACTCACCCTAAGGTGCGTTTTGTGATCCTGAACTACCAGGACACGCCGGTTTCCGCCGCCATCATCAAGCGCTTCCCGGACAACGTCATCGTGCACATCCAATATGCGGGACAGCATGACTTCGACAAGCTCGCCGGGGTCGAGTTTCCCGCCGGCATCAGTGGCTTTGAGGAGACCTTCACGGGCTTTGGGCAAGCCGGGCCCTACATTGCCGAGCGCACCCCTGAGCACATGGCGGAGGTGGTGCGCGCCCAGCAGCGCAATGCGGTGCGGTGGTCCACGAGGGATGGGCTCATGGGCTATGTGCGCGGGCTGCAGGCCCCCGCTTATTATGTCTATGGTCGGATGATGGACGACCCCTCCGCCGATTGGCGCCTGCTGCAGGAGGAGTTTTGTGAGGCTGCCTTTGGGCCTGCCGCCAAGATCATGGGCAGTTTCTTTGATCTGCTGCACACCCAGATGGCCATCTACTCCGATTTCTTCGGGGTCTTCATGCCGGCCTGGGATCGGCGCTATTCACGCTCGCGCCATCACGACAGCAAGTGGCATGTGATGAACATCTACAGCCCGGAGTTCTGTGCCGAAGGCGACGCCCTGCTGGATCGCGCGGCGCAGTTGGTGGCCAGTGCGGAGGAAAAAACTCGGCTGCGCTTCATTCGGCTGGAGTGGGATTACGCCCGCCGCCTTGGGGCCATCTTTCATCTGCAAAACGCCTGGACGATGAACACGAGCAAGCCCTATCTGGATCCGCTGCTGGAGGCCATTGGCAGTTGGCAGAGCTGGCTGGAGGGGCTTGCCGGAGGCCGCGGCCGCAGCAACATGAAGCCGCTGAAAGACTGGCCGCAGATGACCCCGTTCGCAGGGCACTTTTACGAACATGCCGCCTTGGAGCACGAGGGGTATCAGCAGCAGTGGAACCGCACCTGCCTCAATTGGGATCTCGCCGCCATTCGTGCGGGCGCGCTTGAGGATGACCATGAGCTTTCGGTGGCCAAGGTCAGCGCGGAGCCGCTGCCGGACTCTCCGCTGTGGCAGCAGGCGCCGGTTCGCCATCTCAGGCTTCACGAAGGCATGCCCTACGCCAATTTCTCCACGCAGTTGCAGGTGCTGCGCGATGAGAACCACCTTTATGTGCGCCTGCGTTGTCTCAATCCGCTGGTGCATCCCGAGGATCTTTATCCGCAGCCCAGAGACCAGAAGATCTTCAGTCAGGAATACGCTGAGCTGGCGCTGGCCCCTGATGGCGAGCAGGGCCCCATCTATCGCCTGGCTGTCAATCCCATTGAGGGCAATCGCCACGACTCGCTCTGCAGGCTTGAGCGCGGACAACTCAAGGAAGACCTCGGTTGGAATGGCGGCTGGCAGTGCCGAATCAGCAACAGCGGCAGCAAGGGCCCCTACACCCTGCCGCAACGCACCTGGACGGCGCTGTTCAAGATTGCCTTCGACGAGATCGGCGGCAAGCCCAGTCCCGGCAAGGCCTGGGGCTTGAACATGGCCCGCGGCCGCAACGGCCAGAGCTATCTCTGGAAAGATGCTCCCTACGGCAGCGCAGCACGGGGCTTGGGCCGGATCAGATTCTAGGTCTGCAGTGGGGGCGGCTTGAGGAGCTTGGAAATCGTCTTGGCGCAAGCCAAGGCCTTGCACCCTCAGCTTGTGTAAGCCTGCCTTGCCATGAGGTTGCTTTAGGATCATCACGGCGCAGGCCGAAGCGGTTGCCCCTGGTGACCCGATCGCGCCGCTGATGGCGAATGATCGCGCAGTGGCCAGCGCCGCCAACATGCCTGTCGAGGCGATGTTTTTGGGCAATCGGGTGGTGGCGACGATTCCATCCCCGAGAGCTGGATCCCTGCGGACCGCCCCGCCTTCGACAGCAGGGCAACGCAGGCAGGCCTCTGGTCTCATTGTGGGACCAGAGGCTGGGGCGCGCTGGCTGTTGGCCAGTCTCAGGAATTTTTTTTCCTGGGGAGGCAACCCTGGGCGTCTTTGGGTGTTGAAAGGCCTTCCGTTCTTTCAGGCTTCGAGCGTAAACTTTGTTCCATCATGCTTTTCTCCACGGTGCTTGTCTGGTTGTTGGTGGCCATTGGATTTGCGGTCGCCCTGCCTGCGTTGTGGGTTTTTGCCCTGGGCTACTGGCCGCAGCGTGTGCAGCGACAATCTGAGGCCTTTGCCGGCGGTTTGCTCAAAACGCTGCTGTTTGGCCTGCCAGTGCTGCTGGTCAATGCCCTGCTCATTGTCTTTCTCTCCAAGCTGCCGAGAGCAGGAGCGCTTGCGTTGTTGGTGGGCGGGTTGTTGATCACCTGGGGTTTTTTGGGCAGCGCGGGCTTGGCTCTCCATTTGGGTCGCCGCCTGTGGCCGCAGATTGAGGCCTGGCGGCAGGTCAAACAGGGCGGGCTGACGCTGGTGTGTTGCGCGCTCCTGCCAGTGGTGGGTTGGGCAGTGTTGCTGCCCCTGCTTGCGGTGATGGGTTGGGGGGTGCAGTTGCGTGGCCTGCTTCATCGCGGCTCAGGCATCGCTGCGACGGAGGCGTCAGAGCCGCCATCAGCCTCCTGAGTGCCATGCGCTGCCGCCGACGCGTCGCCTTGGGCAACCTGATGCTTGCCCTGAGTTCCTGTGAGCGGATGGTCACAGGCATCAACCGCGCCTGGCTTGGCGAGGGACCGCCGCCGGGGCCGGTGGCGCCTCCCGATGGCCGCGAGATTGACCCTGATTTCCACCTGTTGAGCCGTGCCAGCTTTGGGCCGTGGCCGGGAGATCTGGAGAGGCTCAAGTCCATGGGGGCCGCGGCGTGGATTGAGCAGCAGTTGCACCCAGAGAGCATTGCCGATCATGCCTGCGATCTGCGTGCTGAGCGTTTTGAGAGTGTGCACTTCAGTGCTGGAAACGCCTATGAGTTCCGCAAGCCGGTGCTGCGCGCTGAGTTGACGCGGCACACGCTGTTGCGCGCCATGTACAGCCGCCGTCAGTTGCTTGAAGTGATGGTCGAGTTCTGGACGGACCACCTCAACATTGATTTGGAAAAAGGCGACTGCATCTATCTCAAGCCCAGTGACGACCGGGAGGTCATCCGCCGCCATGCGCTTGGCAACTTCCGCGAATTGATTCGCGCCTCGGCCACATCACCGGCGATGCTGGTGTATCTCGATGGCCAGGCCAATCGGGTGCGCGCCGGCAGCAATGATAAGCCCAATGAAAACTACGCCCGCGAGTTGATGGAATTGCACACCATGGGTGTGCACGGCGGTTACAGCCAGCGCGATGTTTACGAGGCGGCGCGCTGCCTGAGTGGTTGGTCTTTTGACCGCAATCGCTTCTGGGCCTTGAATCAGGGCAAATCCTTCTTTCGCGCCGACTGGCATGATGACGGGGCCAAGACGGTCTTGGGTCATGACATTCCCGCCGGCGGTGGTGCGCAGGACTTGGACCGTCTGGTGGACATTGTCTGCAGCCATCCCAGCACGGCGCGGTTCATTGCGGGCAAGCTCTGCAGGCGTCTGGTCAGTGCCAAGCCTGCGGAGGAGTTGGTGCAACGAGTGGCGGCGGAGTTTTCGCGCACGCAAGGCGACATCAAGGCGATGCTGCGCCTGATCTTTGCCTCCCGCGAATTCGCTGCGAGTCCTGCGGCACTGCTCAAGCGGCCCTTCAAGTTCATGGTCAGTGCCATGCGTGCGCTGCTTGCCGATACTCAGGCGAACTCCGCCCTGCTTGAACCCCTGCAGCGCATGGGCCAGGGACTGTTTCAGCATCCCACCCCTGATGGCTATCCCGATGAGGAGTTGCCGTGGATGGGGACACTGCTGTGGCGCTGGAACTTTGCCATGGCTCTGGCTGCCAATGCCCAGAGTGGGGTGAGGGTTGATGTGCTGGGGTTGCGGCGGGAATTGGGGTTTGCGCCGGCACAATGGTTTGCGCAGCTTGTTGGCAGGCGGCCCGCGGCGCAGGAGGCCGCGGTGTTTGAGGGTGGCGACGAAATTCGTGCGGTGGGCTTGATTTTGGCCAGCCCTGCCTTTCAACGATGCTGAGTCATGCAACGCCGCGCCTTCATCTCCCAACTGGCTCTGGCCACCGCCTCAACGATGGCGGGGGACTCTCTGGGCGACGATCACACACTGGTGCATGTGTTTTTGCGCGGCGGCGCCGATACGCTCAACCTCTTGGTGCCCGTGCAAGATGACCGCTATCATCGGCTGCGCCCCAGCCTCGCGATTGCACCCTCCGAGGTGATTGGCCTGGGTGGTCATTACGGGTTGCATCCAAGAATGAAGCCGTTGGAGGCGGCTTTCAAACAGGGCCGCTTTGGGGCCGTGCAGTCCGTCGGCGTGGACAACAGCAGCGGCTCGCATTTTGAATGTCAGGACCAGATGGAGCACGGCGACTCAGCGCAGGGACGGCCTGCGGGCGGCGGTTGGCTGGGGCGTTTTCTTCGCCTGCATCCTGCAGCGGGAGCAGGCGGTGCCTTGTCTGCGTTGGCCATTGGAACCGCTCTGCCAGAGTCCCTGCGCGGAGCTCCTGCGGTCAGTGTGTTGGAGCGTCTCTCTGACATCTCGATCAAGGGCAATGCAGGGGACTCCGTGGTTGCGGCCCTGCAGCGGTTGTACGGCAGCGAGGTGACCTTGTTGGGCGGACGGGGGCGTGAAACCTTGGATTTATTCAAGCGAGTCAGCGGATTGCAGCAGGCAGCCAAGGCCCCCGAGCACGGTGCGCTGTATCCCCAGGATTCCTTTGCCAACGGTCTGCGCGAAGTCGCCAGACTGATCAAGGCCAGGCTGGGGTTGCGTGTGGCCTGTGTGGATTTGGGTGGCTGGGACACCCATTTTTTTCAGGGCAGCAGCACGGGCTCACAGGCTCAGCGGATTGGTCTGCTGGCGGAGTCGCTGGCGGCCTTCGAGTGCGATCTGAGCGATCATCGCCAGCGTTACACGGTGATGATCACCACGGAGTTCGGTCGCCGCGTTTACGAGAACGCCAGCCTCGGAACCGATCATGGCCGTGGCTTTGCTTTCATGGCGCTTGGTGATCGGGTGAAGGGCGGTCAGGTGCTGGGGCAATGGCCGATTCAAACCGAGGAGGACATCAACCTCAATACTCCTGGACCCGGAGGACTGCATGCCTGCACGGATTATCGCAGTGTCTTTGCCGAGGTGTTGCGGGGTTGCTTTGGTGCCGGGGTGAATCTCGCGGCGATTTTCCCCGGGGCGGACTTGAAGTCCGTGGGGTTGCTCTAAAGTTGGCGGCGCCGTTGCCGTGGGTTCGAGGTGTTGAAGTTCAAGGGGGCATTCTTCGCCTCTGCTCACCCTGTCGTGGGGAGGATGACCAGCCTGGGGTGGGTCAATGGCTGGGGTGGCTGGCGAAGGATTGCCGGTTCTCGGCCCGTACTGCCCTGCATGAATTCCTTCTCGATGGGTATTTTGGTGATGGCTGCGGGCCTGGCGTTGATGCCGCTTGATGCCGCTGAGGTTCGGGCCAGCGTCGCTGCCGGTGGACAGGCAGTGACAGCTCAGGCCTCAGCGACCGTGAATCTGGCCGCGTCGGCAGCCAAGGTCACGCTGCCCTATGGCAAGGCCCATGAGCGTCAGGTGCTCG
>JAURHS010000030.1 GCA_030833205.1 Prosthecobacter sp. | reverse complement strand
TCACCGGGGCCATCATCACACGCAGCATCCGCGTGCGCAGCTTCCAGACGATTGCCGGCAACTTTGAAGGCTCCCTCACCGACGGACCTGCCAACAACTACACCCACGGCAAGGTTCAGCTCACGCTCACCCGCGACGCCGGTGTCAGTGCGCGAATCCTCATGCGCAATCACAGCTTCAGCGTGGCAGGCCCGCTCAGCGGCAAACTTGAGCTGCAAAAGACCGCCCGTCTGACGGGCGGCGGAAGCGCCAGCGTCTCCCTCCAATACAACGACATCCAAGATGTTTGGAGTGTCCAGATCGTGCAGGGCTCCACCACCTACTACGCCCTGCTGGAGCGCAGCCTCACTGGTGGCACGGACCGTCAGGGCAACCATACGATGGTCCTGCGCGGCATCGACAACACGGTGTTTGGCTATGCCACCTTGGTGGTTGGTCGCAACGGCCTGGTCAATGCCAGCGGCGAAATGATCTGGGGCGGCACTTGGACGGCTTCGGGCGCCCTGCGTGCCCGCGACCTGACCGTCATGCTCTTCAAGACCTACTCTGGTCCTCAGACCATGCGCCTGAGCCTCGGCATCGAGACCAGCATCGGCCTCTCCAATGGGTCTGGCTATGCGGGTTGGTTCTACCGCGACAGCAGGGTTGGCGCCGGCGCGGAGCGGGGACCGAATGTTCTCACCGTTGAAGTCAACCGCTACGCCCGCAACCGTGCAGATCCCTCGATCTTCAACCCCTTCTTCAATCCGGGGATTGGCTTGATCCAATACAACAGCACCTCATCCGACAACTTCATCCAAACTTTGGCGGAGAGCACGGCAACCTCACTGACCCAAAAGGGCAGCAGCGGCCTCAACAGCTTCGAGATCCGACTGGATCCGGCCACAGGCCGCTGGAATGGCCGGGTCATTCTGGGGCCGAGGGTGGTGCCCGTTCGCGGCGTTCAGATGCAGGGGTCCAACCTGGCCACGGGCATCGGCTTGGTCCTTGATGCCGATCAATTCTGGTGGATCTACGGCCTCCCTCCAGGCTGATCAGGCTCTGCTGAGGCGGGGGGATCACCCCCGCCGGTGAGCTGGTGCCTGGGACAGGACTCGAACCTGCACTTGTTTCCAAACCAGATCCTAAGTCTGGCGCGTCTACCAATTCCGCCACCCAGGCAAGAGGGCAACAAGGCTGCAAGGCTTCCCCAAAAGTGCGCAGGTGCAAATGATTTGTCTGCGGGCCTGGGCTCATCTTCGTATGGATAGGCATCATGTGGCCCGTCCCCCCTCAATTTGGCAGTCTGCACGCCCTGCTGCGTCGCCGGCTGGATCTGATCGCCGATCACGCCTTTCGCGATGCGGACGCCGCCGGTCATTTGGCAGCCCTGCAGCAGGTCAGCGAGTTGATTGACGCAGAGCACCATCGTCTGCGCGGTGAGTTGCCTGGCAGGCTGGCCCACTACCTACAGCAGGCCAGTCTGGTGAAGGCCCTGGACTTTCTTGAGGGCCGCGACGGCGGCGCTCATGAGAAGCTGTAGTTCGATGCCGCTTAGGCCAGCAACTGGTCCACCACACGAGCGCCCTGGTTGTCGGTGAGCGAAGCGGCGAGGCCATTGCGCTTGTAAACCAGCTTGCCGTGATCAAGCCCGAAGACCTTGAGCAGGGTCGCATGGTAATCGAAGTGGCGCACTTCATTGACCACGGCCTTGTGACCAAACTCATCGGTTTCACCGTGGACATAGCCGCGTTTGAAGCCGCCACCTGCCAACCACATGCTGAAGCCAAAGGTGTTGTGATCGCGCCCCCACTTCTCCGGGCCGGCATCATTTTGCAGCACCGGCAGACGCCCCATTTCCCCACCCCAATGCACCACGGTGCTGTCGAGCAACCCACGCTGCTTGAGATCCAGGATCAAGGCCGCCGAGGGTTGATCGGTGGCGGCGCAGTTCTTCGGCAAGGCTGAGACCAGCGAGCCGTGTTGGTCCCAGCTCTGACCGGAATTGAGCACCTGCACATAGCGCACGCCGCGCTCCACCAAGCGCCGTGCAATGATGCAGCGTGTGGCGTAATCAGCGGTGATGGGATTGTCCACGCCGTAGAGTTTGCGGATGTGGGCAGGCTCGCCTGAGATGTCCAAGGCCTCCTTGGCCGCGCTCTGCATCTTGGCCGCCAACTCATAACTGGCGATGCGCGCCTGCAGATCGTGCTCCCCAGGATGAGCGGCGAGGTGTTCCTCGTTGAGTTTGCGCAGCCAATCGAGTTGACGACGCTGCGGCCCGCCGGCAAGGGCGGGCAAGGGATCGAGATTGAGAATGCGCGGCTCAACCGCACGCACCAGCGTGCCCTGATAGAGCGCCGGCAACCAGCCATTGGTGTAATGCTCGCCACTGAAGGTGGGCAGTCCGCTGGGGTGGGAGAGCACCATGTAGGCTGGCAATTCATCGGTCTGCGAGCCCAGGCCGTAAGTCAGCCAGCTGCCCAACGCGGGACGGCCCGCAGTGACGCGCCCGGCATTCATGGCGTAGAGGCCCTGTGCGTGATTGCTTACGCCGCTGGTCATGGAACGAATCAGCGTGATCTCGTCCACCACCTCGGCCAAGTTGGGCAACAACTCGCTGAGCTCAATGCCACTCTGCCCATGACGCTTGAACTTCCAAGGCGATCCGAAACACTTGGAGGAGGCTTGGGCGAGGTTGTCGTACTTGATGTCGCCGGGGAACTTCTGCCCATGGTACTTGGTGAGCATGGGCTTGGGATCAAACAGATCCATCTGCGAGGGCCCGCCCATCATGAAGAGCGAAATCATCGCCTTGGCACGCGGCTCAAAGTGGGGCTTCTTTTCCAGCAAATCAAAACTGGGCTCAGCAATCGTCTCAGGCTTGACCGGAGCAGCCAACAGCCCGTCACGAGTCAGCAGATCTGCCAGGGCCAAACCGGCAAGGCCCATTCCCTGCTGCTGCAGGAAATGGCGACGGGGGGAGCAAAACGAGAGGGGCATGAGAACAGGGAAACCTACGCCACCAGCCCTGCGATTTTTTCCCCAGCCCCGCGCTTACTGCGGTCCGAGCATGAACTCGCTGACCCGGCCATCCACAAAGTCCACGGTAATCACCTTCTGAGCCATGTAGGACATCTGAGGCCCCATGGACCAGAACGGGTCCCATGGCCCACAGTAGCCACAGCCGTACCCATAGCCAATCGCGCCGCGACGCCAGCCCATGGAGGGCCCGTAAAAACCATGCTGCACGGGCTGCGCAGTCCAGTACTCCCATTTCTCCGTCTCGCGCCCCTTGCTGCTGCCCCGCGCCACACTCTCAGGGCGGCCAAAGGCCAGAAAAACCGCCTCGCGGCTGAACCCCTCACGGATTCGCCCGGAACTGACCAAGCCCTGATCCTCAGCGGTCAAGGCATTGTAGATGCCGAGGTTGTTTTCGATCCGCCGCTGGCGCACTGAGGTGCAGGCGCTTAGTGCCAAGGCCAGCGTTGCCACAAGCAAGATCAGGACAGGGCGCGGTCTCATGGAGTCTCCAATTTAGGCCTCGGGGAATCGCGGCGCAATCAAAGCCGCATCGCAAAATGCACCTGCCGACCGATTTCTTCGAATCCGCAGGAAGGATACAAGTTCTGACCAATCGCATTGCTGGCCATGGTTTCAATCTTGGCCACGGCCATGCCCTGCTCGCGGAAGTAATCCAGCGCATGGTGAATGAGCCGGCGGCCCAAGCCCAAGCCCCTTGCCTCTTCCACGACGGCAAGGTTGGGAATTCGTCCGATGCCATTGACCCGATCCAAGCGCGTGGTGATGTAGCCCAGGACCTGCCCCTCGGCCTCGGCGACAAAACAGCCCGCAGCATTGGCGGCACAGTCCTCGTCAATGTGGTCGGCCTTGCGCGCCTTCCAATCGCGCTCATTCCAGCGCCCCAAGCGCTGCTCCAGCATCTCATCAAAAGCCACGCTGCCGAAGGAATCCACGGTGATGCGCCGCAGCAATGGCAGGTCCTCGGCGCGGAAGTGGCGAATGCTGACGGACTCAGGGGCGACCATAATCACCAATCCAAGCAGCATCATCAGCAGGGCGCAAGCCCCGCTGAATGAACCGCAGCAAACTCATCTGCAACATCCTCAAGATCACAGGCGTTGCCTTCCCCAATGCGGCAATCGGCCACTTCCCTGCTTGTCACTGCCCTGGTTGTCTCGGGAGCGGCCCATGGCTGCACCCTGCCCGTCTTCCGCTACGCCTTGGATCGCTGGGAGCCTGACGCCTTGCGCTTGGAGGTGCCGCCCTCGTCCCAAGTCCCCGCCCTTGTTGAACTGCTGCGCCCCCTGCGCGCCAACCCCGTGGGCAACCTGCAGGTGGTGACGCGTCAAGGCCCCGGCGAGTTGCAGGCCAGCCTCCACGATGGCAAGCCAGGCAGCAATCAGCAGTGGTGGAGCGGCGAACTCAACGCCAACAGCCTCAACGCCCTGCTGGATAGCCCGGCGAGGCGGGAGATCCGCCGCCATCTGCTTGATGGCGAAAGCATGGTTTGGGTGCTGCTGCCTGGCGCCGATCCCGCCGATGCGACCCAAGTCACCCGCATCGAAAAGCGCCTGCGCTTTTTGGAGCAAGTTGCCGCCCTGCCCATTCAGGACCCCAACGACCCTGACAGCCAAATGGGGCCAGGGCCGGCACTGCGCCTGGCCATTGGCAGCATGGTGATCAAGGCCGATGTCGGCGGAGAGGATTTGCTGCGCCGCCAACTCGCCGGCCCAAAGGCCGATGCCTCGACGCGCACCGGATTCGCTGCCGTGGTCTTTGGCCGCGGCCGAGTCCTGGGCTCATGGCCCTTGGAGGAACTCGACGATCGACGCCTCGAGGACAGCACCCTGTTTTTGCTGGGCACCTGCTCCTGCCGGGTCAAAAATGAAAACCCCGGCTGGGACCTGCTCATGGGCGTGGACTGGCCCAAAGCTCTGGCGGAGGCGCAGGCCAAGCGCAGCACCACGACAACCCCAGCTCAAGGGGCAATCGCGGCGCAGACAAGCCCAGGCAATCACGCCGAGGCCGCGGAAATCACCACCCAACCCGGCAACAAGGCAGCCTCGACAAAGGCAAAGCAAGGCCTGAGCCTCAGCCTTGCCGCCGCCTTGGCCCTGGCCGGATTTTGGCTGCTGCGCCGCCGCCAATCCAACCCCTGAGCCCCATTCCCATGCGCCGCCTCCTCGCCCTGATCCTGCTACTCGCCGCCGCCCTCCTGAGCTGGCAATCCTGGCAGCCCCAAGCTCATCAGCCCCTTGTGGTCTATTGCGCCGCCGGGCTCAAAGCCCCGGTGGAACAAGCCTCGGCTGCCTTCACCAAGGAAACTTCCATCCCTGTGCAATTGCAGTTCGGCGGCAGCGGCACCTTGTTGAGTCAGTTGAAAATCGCCCCCAAGGCCGACCTGCTCATCAGCGCCGATGATGACAGTCTGCGCCTGGCTCGCGAGGCCAAGCTCATCGCCGAAACCCTGCCACTGGCGCAGCAGCAACTCGTGCTGGCCTGCGCCGCCTCCAATCCCCAACGCATTCAGAGCCTCGATGACCTGCTTGCCCGCAAGCTCAAGCTTGGCATCCCCAACCCCGAGGCTGCCAGTGCAGGCAAGGTGGCCAAAAAACTTCTCGACGCCGACTGGCCCCGCATCAGCAATGCCGCAGCCGTCACCAAACCCACCGTCACGGAGGTGGCTGCCGATGTGCAGATTGGAGCCTGCGACGCCGCCCTGATCTGGGATAGCACCGCCACACAATTCAAACTCGGCGGCATTGCGGTCAAGGCCTTGGAGAAGCACCGCGAGCGCGCCCATGTCTCAGTCACTCAAGCCTGCAAACAACCCACGGCCGCCCTTCAACTGGCCCGCTTTTTGACGGCAGCGCAGCGCGGTGGGGAGCACTTCAAAAAGGCCGGCTTTAAAACCATTGCCGGTGACCTTTGGGAGGCGCAACCCAAGCTTGTGCTTTACAGCGGAGCCGTCAATCGCAAGGCCATTGAACCCCTGCTCAAGGACTTCGCCCAACGCGAGGGCGTGGACCTGACCACGGTCTTCAATGGCTGCGGCATCCTCTGTGCCTCAATGAAAACCATGAAGGACGCACAAGCCCCGCGCTTTCCCGATGTGTACTATGCCTGCGACATCTGCTTTGTGGAACCTGTGGCCGAGGCCTTCCCCGAGGCGGTGCTTCTCACCGAGGCTGAAATCGTGATTGCCACACCAAGGGGCAACAAGGCCAACATTCACAGCCTGGCTGACCTCGCGCGCCCCGGCCTGCGCATCGGCCTGTGCAACGCCGAACAATCCACCTTGGGCTACATGACCGCGGCCATGCTGCGCAGCATGAACCTGTTTGACTCCGTCATGCGCAATGCCTCAAGCCAGGTGCCAACCGGAGATCTGTTGGTCAACCAGATGCTCACCGGCTCACTGGACGCCTGCGTGGTTTACCGCACCAACCTGCACGGCAAGCCCGAGGCCTTCGACACCATCGCCCTGCCCGCCGACAAGGCCAAGGCCATTCAACCCTTTGCGGTGCACAAGAACTCACCGCGCCGCCAACTTGGCCTGCGCCTGCTTGAGCACCTGCGCGCCAATCGCCAAGCCTTTGAGAAGGTTGGCTTCACCTGGCGCGGCGACAGCAAGCCCATCCCCAGCGAGCAGTTGCCCGTGCCTGATTATCTCAGGCCCAAGTCCTAAACCATGGATCAACCTCAAATGGCAACGCCGCAGAGGCCACCACGCCAAGGCGAGAATCACCAGGCGGGGCGGATATTCCACTTTTCCAACAAATCCTGCGAAACTTCCTGAATGAAGCGACTGGGGCGAAGGATGACATCGCCGGTGCGGGACTGTGGATTCAACAGTGGATGGCAAAGGTAAAGCTCGTCGCGGGCGCGAGTCAGGGTGACATAAAAGAGGCGGCGCTCCTCCTCAAGTGAGGCCTCGTCTTCCAAGACGCGGTGATGAGGAAAGAGACCTTCAGCGAGGCTGATGGCGAAGACGACAGGCCATTCGAGGCCCTTGGCCTGATGGGCGCTGCTGAGGGTGACCACATCGCGGCTGCCCTCCTCGGGAGATGAGCCGGTGTCAACTCCACTGAGAAGACTGAGTTGGGCGAGGAACTCCGGACAGTCCTCATAGCGCTGGGCGAAGGCAGCAAGTTGGTCGAGGTCTTGTTGGCGCTGATCCGCGTTTTTGAACTTGCTGCGGGCGTAGTCCTCGTAGACGCCCTCAACCACGCTGCGAATCATGGCCGTGGGAGCGATGGCCTTGCCCTCGATGACGAGCTCATCGAGGGTGTAGGCAAGTTGCTGCCAGCCCTCGCGGGCCTTTTTGGGCACACTCATGGGCAGCAGCCATTGGCTGAAAGTCCCGGGATGACCAGCCTGGGGAGGATGGTCCACCTTGCGCCAGGCCGTCCACAGTTTGGTGGCGCTGCCCGGACCAATGCCGGGCACCAAACGCACCATGCGCAGGAAGCTGACCTCGTCATGCTCGTTGACGGCGAACTTCATGAAGGCGGCAACATCCTTGACATGGGCCTGCTCGAAGAAACGCAGGCCGCTGGTGATCTCAAAGGGAATGCCACGGGCGGTGAGTTCCATCTGCAGCTCCATGCTGTGAAAGTGCGCGCGGTAGAGCACGGCCATGTCGCTCCAGGCCTTGCCTTCGTCTTCGTGCAATTCTCCCAGGCGTTGCGCCACAAAGGCTGCCTGCGCGCGGCCATCATCCAGGGCAACCAGCGCAGGCAGGGCGCCGGCGGCACCGCGATCGGCGCGCAACTCCTTGGGCACCTGGCCCTTGTTGCAGGCGATGCTGGCATTGGCCAGGGCCAAGACCTCGGGCACACTGCGATAATTGATTTCAATCTTAAAGACTCGGGCCTGAGGCCAGAGATCGCCGAAGTTTAAAATATGCTCCACCTCGGCGCCCCGCCAGGAGTAGATGCTCTGCGCATCGTCGCCAACGACCATCAGGTTGCCGCGCGGGCCAACGAGGTGTCGCAGCCACTCCACCTGCAGGGCGCAGCAGTCCTGGAACTCGTCAACCAGCACAAACTCGAACTGCGAGCGCAGGGTCTCAAGGACCTGGGGGTGCTCCTCGAACAGACGCAGCGGCAGGGCCAGCAGATCATCAAAGTCCACGGACTGGGTCTGGCGTTTTTTCTGCTCGTAGCGCTGGCGCATGGCCTCGATGTCTTCAAGGGCCTCGAGGAAATAGGGGTAGCGGCTGGTGAGGATTTCTTCGGTGCTCAGGCGGGTGTTGCTGGCCAGTGAGAAAATCTCGCCCATGACCTCGGCCTTGGGCAGGCGGAAGGAACCCACACTGCTTTCCGCATCACTGAGCACGGCATCGAGCAAATCCTTTTGATCCTCGCGGTCCAAAATACCAAAGCTCTGCCGCAGCCCCAGAGCCGCACCATGGAGGCGCAGAAGGCGGTTGCCCACACTGTGAAAGGTGCCACCCCAGAGGCGGCGCACATCGACGGCGACCAGGGACTCCACGCGCTCGAGCATCTCGCGCGCGGCCTTGTTGGTGAAGGTCAGCAGCAGGATGCGCTCCGGGGCAATGCCGTTCTCCAGCAACCAAGCCACGCGGTGCGTGAGGGTGCGGGTCTTGCCGGAGCCTGCACCGGCAATGACGAGGGCCTGCCCCGCCGGGGCGGTGACCGCGGCGTATTGCTGCTCATTGAGCATGGCGCGGTGGTCCAACTTTGGCCGCTGGGATGCCGCTGGATTCAGGGAGTACTCTCGAGCCATGTCAGGACAGCCTTTGAAGCCGGAAGGGGTGCCTCGTCAACCGCTTACCTCAAGGCCGCACTTGAATTGCGCCCGCAACCCATCATTGAGTCCAGGCATGCTGCGCCTGTCCTGTCTGCTCTTTGCCCTCGCCAGTTCACTGGCCCTGGCCGCCGTTAAGCCCAATGTGCTGCTCATTCTCTGCGATGACCTGCGCCCCGATGCCCTGGGCTGCTTTGGCTCCAAGCATGTCAAGACCCCGCACATTGATCGCCTGGCCAGCGAGGGCCTGCGCTTTGCCAACAGCTTTTGCACCACCTCACTCTGCTCGCCGAGCCGAGCCAGCATCCTCAGCGGTCTCTACGCCCATGCCCATGGGGTGACGGACAATTTCACTGAGTACCCCGCCAAGCTGCCAAGCTTCGCCTCGCAATTGCAGGCACAGGGCTACCGCAGCAGTTACTTCGGCAAGTACCACATGGGCGAGAACAACGACTCGCCGCGCCCGGGCTTCGATCACTTCGTGACTCACAAGGGACAGGGCAAGTACTTCGACACCGAGTGGAACTTGAATGGCAAGGAGCGCAAGGTGATCCCGGGATATTACACCACGGTGGTCACGGATCTGGCCTTGGACTGGCTGCAGACGCAGGACAAGGACAAGCCCTGGTGCGCCATTGTGGGCCACAAGGCCCCGCACAGCTTCTACACCCCTGAGCCCAAATATGCCCACAGCTTTGATGCCGTGCGCGTGCCCTATCCCGCCTCGGCCTTTGCCCTGCAGGGCAAGCCGGAGTGGATCAGCAGGCGCCTGCGCACCTGGCACGGCATTTACGGGCCGCTGTTTGAGTGGCGCAAAACCTTCCCTGATGATCGCCCCGAGGCCGTGCGCGACTTTGAGAACATGGTCCATGGCTACTGGGGCACGGTGCTCAGCGTGGACGACAGCGTGGCAAGGCTGCGCCATTGGCTGGAGCAAAGCGGGCAGTTGGACAACACCCTGATTTTGTTCATGGGCGACAATGGCCTGCTTGAGGGCGAGCACGGCATGGTGGACAAGCGCACGGCTCACGAACCCTGCCTGCGCATCCCGATCATCGCCCGTTTGCCCGGCACTCTGGGCAAGGGTCGGGTCATTGAGGAGCAGGTGCTCACCGTGGACATCGCGCCCAGCATCCTGGAAATCTGCGGCGCCCCTGCCCTGCCCCGCAGTCATGGGCGTTCCTGGCTGAAGCTGGCCCGTGAGGGTGATGCGCAGTGGCGCCGCGATTGGTTTTACATCTACAACTACGAGAAGCAATTCCCCTACACACCCAATGTGCGCGCCCTGCGCAGTGAACGCTGGAAGTACATTCACTACCCGCACGGAGACGGCAAGCCCGACCGCCACTTGAGCGAACTCTACGACCTGAAAAAGGATCCACAGGAACTGCACAACCTCATCAACAAGCCGGAACTGCAGGGCACACTGACGACGCTCAAGGCCACGCTCAGCAAGCGCATGGAGGAACTGGGGCTGACGCCGCAGACGGATCGCATGCCCTTGGATGAAGGCATCAAGGAAGGTCTGCCCGATGCCAAGATTCGCTAGGCCTTGGTTTCTGGGCGTCGCTTCATCCCCAGCAGACGCCGCCACTGATGACGCGCATCACCGCTTGCCTGCGCGCTGGCGCCTGCACGGGTTTGAGTCGGGGCAGATGAGCCCAAGGCTGCTGCCCTGCGCGCTTGCAGGCCCTGAGGTTTGCAGGCATGGAGAGAGCGGCATTGCCATCCCTTGAACCCGGCCTTCCATTACCCCCCAGACCTGCCTGTCAGCGGCCGACGCGAGGACATTCTCGCCTGCCTGCGCCAGCATCAGGTCTTGGTGCTGGCCGGTGAGACCGGCTCGGGCAAGACAACGCAGTTGCCCAAGATGTGCCTGGAAGCCCTGGGCGAGAAAGGCGGCATCATTGGTTGCACGCAGCCCAGGCGCGTGGCGGCCTTGAGCGTTTCGCAGCGTGTGGCTGAGGAACTGCAACTGCCCTGGGGTGGGCTGGTGGGCTGCAAGATCCGCTTCTCCGACAACACCTGCGCAGAAACCCGGGTGAAGTTCATGACTGACGGGATCCTGCTCAATGAGATCCAGCATGACCCGCTGCTGCGCGCCTATGGCGCCATCATTTTGGATGAGGCGCACGAGCGCTCGCTCAACATTGATTTCCTGCTGGGTTTCCTCAAGACCCTGCTGCCCAAGCGCCCCGATCTGCGCGTGCTGGTCTCCTCCGCCACCATTGATGTCGAGCGCTTCGCGCGCCACTTTGAGGGAGCGCAGATCATCGAGGTCAGCGGGCGCACTCACCCCGTCGAGATTCAACACCTGCCCAGTGCGCAAAATCAATACGGGCTATGCTCCATCGAGGCGGTGGCCGATGCCTGTGCCCAGGCCTTGAGTCTGTGCGCCGGCGATGTGCTGGCCTTCCTGCCCACGGAACGCGACATCCACGAGTGCCGCGATTTGCTGCAGGGCCAGCACGGCGCGCACTGCGAGGTGCTTGGCCTCTTTGGCCGAATGCCCACCTCCGAGCAGCAGCGCATCTTTTCTCCCGGCCCCAAGCGCCGCATCATTCTGGCCACCAATGTGGCCGAGACCTCACTCACCGTGCCGCGCATTGCCGCGGTGGTGGACAGTGGCCTGGCCCGCCAAAGCCGCTACAACCCGCGCACCCGCACCAAGCGGCTGCCCGTGGAACCCATTTCCCAGAGCAGCGCCAATCAACGCGCCGGGCGCGCCGGGCGCCTTGGCCCCGGGCTTTGTCTACGGCTCTTTGATGCGGCCGAGCACGCCAAGCGACCGCTTTGGAACATCCCTGAGATCCAGCGCTGCAACCTGGCCGATGTGATTCTGCGTCTCAAGGCCTATGGCCTGGGACGCATTGAGGACTTCCCCCTGATGCAGCCGCCAAGTTCAGCGGCCATTGCCGCAGGTTATGAATTGTTGGCGGAGTTGGGTGCCCTGGATGAATCGCGCGAACTCACCGCCCTTGGCCGCGAGTTGGCCAAACTGCCACTGGACCCCACCTTGGGCCGCATGCTGATCGAGGCCCAGCGACTGGGTTGCCTTGAGGACATGACCATCGTGGCCGCCGGCCTGAGCATTGCCGATCCACGCGAACGCCCGCAAGACAAGCTGCAGCAGGCCCGCGATGCGCAGCGCCTGTTTGCAGCACCACAAAGCGATGTGCTCTCCCTGCTGAAAATCTGGGAGCTTGCCAACCCCGCGGCTTCGCGCAATGCCCTGCGGCGCTTCTGCCGCGATCACTTCCTTTCCATGGTGCGCATGCTGGAGTGGCGGGACATCTGGAATCAACTCAAGGACGCCCTGCGACCGCAGCCCCCTGATCCGGCAGCCCAGGGCATGAGCCGCGAAGCCGCCATTGCGCGCTGCGTGCTGGCCGGTCACCTGGGCAATCTGGGGCAGTGGCAGGAGCGCAACCTTTACCGCGGCGCGCAACAACGCCTGCTGCATGTCTTCCCCGGCTCACAACTCTTCGAGCGCGAGCGCCAAGGCAAAAAGGGCAAGGGCAATCCCTCCGACCCCAAACCAAAAACCCCTCGTCAACCGCCTTGGATGGTGGCCACCGAAGTGGTGGAAACCTCGCGCCTGTTTGCCCGTGGTCTCTGCCCCATTGACCCTGCCTGGGCCCTGGAATTGGGCGCCCATCTGATCAAACGCCAGTACGCAGAGCCCCACTGGAGCCAGAAGGCCGGGCGCGTGCTGATCACCGAGAAGTCGCTGCTGCACGGCCTTGAGGTGGGACGACGCAAGGTGGACTTTGGCCGCCTGGATCCTGATGCCGCGCGCGAGATCTTCATCCGCGAGGCCATGCTCGATGATGAACACCCACTGCCGCACCGCTTCATCGCGCACAATCAGGAGCTGCGTGGCCGCCTGGAGGCGGCATTGACGCGGGCGCGCAGCAGCGAGGCGCACGGCATTGCCGAGCGCCTGTTTGAATTTTATCGCCGCCACCTTCACGGCTGCGTGCTCAGTGGCGTGGCGGATCTCAATCGTCTGCTTGCCGAGCGCAAACACAGCCAGCCCCAATTCCTGTTTGCCAGCGAGGAGGAACTGAGCCGCGGCGAGGATCTGAGTTTGGATCTCGAGCAGTTCCCGCAACAAGCCGAGGTGGCCAACGCCGTGCTGCCCCTGACCTACGCCTACAAACCCGGCGAGGAGGAGGATGGCGTGACCTTGGCCGTGCCAGCACCCGTCGTTGAACAACTCGACGACGCCAGCCTGCTGTGGATGGTGCCCGGGCTGCGCGAGGAACTCTGCAGCCGCCTGTTGGACGCTCTGCCGCGCGCCAAGCGCCGCGGCCTGATGCCGCTGCGCGACTGCGCCAAGCGCATGGCCCAACGCCTCAAGCCGCAGGGCCAGGATTTTCTGCAGGCCGTGGCGCAGTATCTGCAACAACAGGAGGGCGCGGCGATTGAAGTGGCCGACTTCCCCGAAGGCAGTCAGGCCATCGCCACACACCTCAAACCCAGGCTGGTGGTCTATGACCGCGAACCCTCCAAGCCCCTGGTAGTCAGCCGCGACCTCGCCGAGGTGAAACGCCAACTCGAAAAGCAGCGCCAGCCCAGCGGCGCCTGGGACTTGCTGGCCCGCCAATGGGAGGGTGCCATTGCAGGCATGGATTTTGGGCAACTGCCCGAGTCCATGCTGGTGGAGACCATTGGCGGCGCGCCGGTTCTGGCGTATCCCGGTCTGCGCATGGAGGGCAATGCCTGTTGGCGGCGACTGTTCCGCAGCGCGGCGCAGGCTGAGGCTTCAAGCCGGCCCGCGATTCGAGAGTTGGCGCAACATCGTCTCAGCCGCGAGATCAAGGAATTGACGCGCGAGTTGCGCAGCCTCGGGGGAGCCTCGGCCCCGGCAGCCCGCGGACTGGATGCCTTGGCCGCTCTGGACAAGACCGCGTCCAAGCCCGCTGATGTTCCAGCGCAGGCCTTGGAAAATCTGCTGCAGCATCATCTGCGCCTCGAGCCGCTGCGGCCGCTGTGCGCCCAACGCTTGGAAGCCACCTGCGCGGCCTTCGCGCGCGAGTGGCCAACGCATGTCGCCAGCCTGCGGCAATGGCTCAAGGCCTGCGATGGCCTGCGCGAGAGCATCGCGCGCTGCAGCAAGCCCTATCCCGGCATGGGCGATGATCTCAAACGCCTGCTGCCAGCCGATGTGTTGGCGCGCACAGCCTTCGCGCAACTGCCCCATCTGCCCCGCTACCTGCGCGCCATGCTGCAGCGCGCCGAGCGCTTCGCTCATCACCCCGGCAAGGACCGCGACAAGGCATCCCTACTGGAACCCTGGGTGCAGGACCAGGCCCATGTGCCTGCCGAAAACCGCGAGACCTACCGCTGGCTGCTGGAGGAATACCGAGTCTCGCTCTTCGCCCAGGAACTGGGCACTGCCCAACCCGTGAGCCCCAAGCGCCTGGAAGCCTTGTTTTAAGCGGGCTTGCGAGCCCTCACCGCCTTGGCCGCCTTGCGCCCCTTGGGGACTGTTGTGGCAGCGCTGCCTTTCGCGGGCTTGCGCTGCTTTTCAAGAATGCTGGCGAGACGCTTCCAGTGCCGCCTGGCCACGATGTAGCCGACACACTTGGAGCTGCCGCAGAGGCAGGGGTGATCACGCCAGATCTTGAGATCAAAGCCGTAGTCGTAGGAGAGCTCCTCACCGGCGGCGATGTCGCGCAGCGCATGGATCCAAATACGATTGCCGGTTTGAATGGCTTCGCAGTTGGGCTCGCAGCTGTGGTTGATGAGGCGGGCCGGGTTCCAGCTGACATTGCCGTCAATGTCGAAGCGCTTGTTGACATCAAAGATGTACACCGCGCCGCCGCCTTTCTTCCTGGCCTTGAGTTCCTGAGCCTCGGTGCGCCTGGAGCTCTCAGCCTTGCTGATGCGCTCGCCCACATACTCGATGATGGGCTCGCCCTTGGCGATGGCGCTGCGGGCAAAGAGCCCGCGGCGATGAATCACCGAGCCGGAGGTTTTCCACAGGGGCTTGGCGGCGGGCTTGGCAGAGGGCTTTGCGGGCATGGGGGAGGCCTTCCTTGCGTTCTTCCTTGGCAATGTCAAGGCACAGCAAGGGCAATCTTGACGGGCTCGCGGATGGCCCTGTCTTTTCTTGACCAAGGCCCGGGATGCGCTCAAGACTTGCCTTCCCTTTTCAACCCTCATTCCCTCAATCCTCATGAGTCGCAAAATTCGCTATGGCATGGTCGGCGGTGGTCGTGGAGCCTTCATCGGTGCCGTGCACCGCATCGCTGCGGCCATGGACCAACAGATCGAACTGGTCTGTGGAGCCTTCTCCTCGGACCCGGAGAAATCCCGTGCCAGCGGCGCTGACCTGTTCCTGCCGGCGAACCGTTGCTACGGCAGCTTTGAGGAGATGATCAAGGCCGAAGCCGCGCTGCCAGCCTCCGAGCGCATGGACTTCCTGGCCATTGTCACCCCCAACCACATGCACTACGCCCCAGCCAAGATGGCGCTTGAGCATGGCTTCCATGTCCTCAGTGACAAGCCCGCCACCTTTGATCTCAAGGAGGCCAAGAGCCTGGCCGCGCTGGTCAAGAAAAGCGGGCTGCTCTACGGCTTGACCCACAACTACACCGGTTATCCGCTGGTCAAGCAGGCGCGCGAGATGATTCGCGCGGGCAAGCTGGGCAAGATCCGCAAGGTGGTGGTGGAATACCCGCAGGGTTGGTTGGCCACGCGCCTGGAGGAAAGCGGTCAGAAGCAGGCGGCATGGCGCACCGACCCCAAGAAGAGCGGCGCTGGCGGCTGCATCGGCGACATCGGCACCCATGCCGAGAATCTCGCAGAGTACATCACCGGCCTGAAGATCCGTGAATTGGCCGCAGACTTGAGCACCTTCGTCAAGGGGCGCAAACTCGACGATGACGCCAATGTGCTGCTGCGGTTCCGGGGCGGTGCCAAGGGCATTCTGCATTCCTCGCAAATCAGCGTGGGCGAAGAGAACAACCTGAACATCCGCGTCTACGGCGAGTTGGGCGGCTTGGAGTGGCACCAACGGGAACCCAACACCCTGCTGGTGAAATGGCTGGATCAACCCATGCAGGTCTACCGCACCGCCAATGGCTACCTGGGTGCCGCCGCCGCAGCAGCCACCCGCACGCCCCCAGCCCACCCCGAGGGCTACCTGGAGGCCTTCGCCAACATCTACAAGAACTTCGCCAACGCCATCCGCGCGCGCCTGAGCAAGACCAAGCTGCCGAAGGACAGTCCTGCCCTCGACTTCCCCAAGATCGAAGATGGCGTCCGCGGCATGGCTTTCATTGACGCGGTGGTGGCCTCCTCCAAGAAGAATGCGGCGTGGACCCGCGTAGATGGCTGAAAAAGAACCGCTTGACCGAAATTGGTGACTCCGAGAAAATACGCGGTTTGCGCTTTTTTGCCGTAGGCATCTTGCGCATTCTGTGCTATCCTTTTTCTGATTCGGTACTGGCGCTGTTTCCAGCAGCCTCGGGCTTGATCCGTCATCAGCCGCAGGCGTCCTGTGGCCTTGCTCACTGCACCGCAATGAATCTCTCCGCGTTGATCAAGTCCCGGCTGCTGAGCGCGCTGTGTCTGGTTCTGGCAACGACTGGCTGGCTTCGCGCTGTGGATCCGCAACTCGAGGCCTCAGGTCAGGTCTTGAACAGCGGCTCGACGGTGAATCTTGGCGCGGCCACCACGGAGTTTCAGGAGCGGGTCATTTATCTCCGCAACAAAGACAATGCCGCAGACCTCTGGATCACCGCATTGACTCTCACCGGCAACGACGCGGCGAGTTTTGCGGTCACTCCCCTGCCAGTGGGCTCGGGCATTCTGGTGCCGGCTGGGGATGTCACCGCGCTTCGCTTGAGATTCACTCCCGGTGCGTTGGCCGTCGGGGAGTACTCTGCCGCCCTCGCCATCGCCAGCAAGTCTGGGGCCACAGCTGAGGCGGCACAGAGCAACGGCAGCCAGCAGCTCCTGCTCTCGGCATCGGTTCAGTCCTTGGTCGCCAGCCCCAACCTGACACTCTCCACCGCAGGAAACCCCGCACATCCCCTGACCTCTGTGCTCTCGGAGGTTGAACTCGACAACGCGAACGATGCCCTCATCAACCTTGCCAACCCGGGCTCGGGCAGTGCTGCCTTGGGCTCCCTGAGCCTCTCCCTGCTTGGCGCGCAGGCCGCCGACTTTGCCCTCAGCCGCACTGAGATCAACGCATTGGCCGCCGACTCCACAGAGTCCATCTCGATCTCCTTCCGGCCGCTGGCCTCTAGCCGGGGCCTGCGCCGTGCCGTGCTCAGAGTCGCCAACGACCAAGATCAAACCCTGTTCCTGCTGCGCCTCAAGGCGCTGGCACGCGCTGCGCTCCCCTCTTTGAATCTCAGCCAGCAGCAGGCCAGGGTTTGGGGAGCATCGGAATCAAGACAGACCCTGCTGCCGCCGCCGCAGGCCGGCTCTGTGCCATTGGCACTGGCAGCCAGTGGCAATTACACTCTGGCACTCGACAGCAATGGCAGCATTCAACAAGCGTATCAGCCGGAACTGGTCGCTTCCCCCTTCAATGCGCCGACTGGCCAAGGCTATCGAGCGCTCGCTGCAGGCCTCAATCACGCGCTGGCCATCAATGCCAACAAACGCGTGGAGGTGTGGCTAAACGGTGCCAACCCCCTCAACGACCTTCCTGCGGCCCTCTCCACTGTTGAAGTGGCCGCCGTTGCCGCAGGTGGAGACTTCAGCCTTGCCTTGCTTGCCGATGGCAGCCTGAGGCAATGGGGCTCCCCGCTCTATGGCCTCGATCAGGTGCCTCAGGCCATGGCACCCAAACGCTTCGTTGCCGTGGCCGCCGGACTTTATCACGCACTGGCCTTGCGCAGCGACGGTCGCGTGATCGCCTGGGGCCTGGATTACGACAGCAACGACCTCTCCACCTATCGAGGGCAAGCCAACCCTCCGGCCACAGCGTTGAGTGGGGTGGTGGCCATCGCCGCTGGTGCACAGCACAGCCTGGCGATCAAGGAAGACGGAAGCTTGCTGGCCTGGGGCGACAACAGCGATGGGCAGTGCACCATTCCCCTCGCCGCCTCGGGACGACGCGCGCGCGCCATCGCTGCGGGCTCCCGCCACAGCGTTGCCCTGTTCGATGACGGTGTGGCAATCGCGTGGGGAGACAACAGCAGTGCTCAAGCCTCGTTGCCATCCCTGCTTGGCGGAGGCCAGTCCATTGCCGCAGGCGATGGACACAGTGCCCTGATCCAACGCGTGGAGCTGGGCGACTTGCCAGCGCTGCACCCTCCGCTCAATCCCTATCCCCTGGGGTTGCAGAGTGCGGCCCCCCCCAGCAGCGCCGTCTACGAGTTTCGCAATGATGGCAACACAGCCTTGAGTGGTTTGCAGTTCAGCGTGACGGGAGCAAACGCCGCAGATTTCACCGTGCTGCCGCCTGTGGCAACCCTACCCCAAAACCTCGAGCCAGGAGGCACCCTGCGCTTCTCCGTTCGATTCCTGCCCACCTCCAACCTCAACACAGCCGGGCTGCGTCGAGCCCACCTCAACCTCACCTGCAGCAGTCATCCCAGCCTCAACCGCAGCGCCGCACTTTGGGCAGTGGCCTTCATGGCCGATGGAGAGGCATCAGCGCTCAGTCTCGAGGATGACAAGGGCAATGTGCTGACCAGCGGCAGCACCCTAAGCCTGGAGCGCTTGGGCACCTTGGGCCTGCCCTCGGGCCGCATCATTACCCTGCGCAATCTTGGACCCACGCCAATCTCAGGGCTAAGCGTCACCCTCACTGGCAACGATGCCGCTGAGTATGCTTTTTCAGATCCGCTGAGCGCCTCGCAACTTCCCGCGAGTCTGAGCGCCGGAGAAAGCGCGATGCTGCTCAGCGTGCTGCGACCCAACCCCTCAAGCCTGACCGCCCGTGCAGCCACGATCCAACTGCAAAGCACCACGCCCAGCCAGACACGGAGCATCAACCTGCTGGCCACGCCAGCCTCTGATCTGACCGTGCGGGACAACAACACCGAATTGACCAACGGCAGCTCAACGCTCCAATTTGGGGCACTCAACCGCCTCAATGACCTCAGCAGTCTGGAACGCAGCCTTCTGCTGCGCAATGAGGGCAACCTGGACATCAGCAGCCTGCAATTCGTGATCGTCGGCACAGATGCCAACGATTTTCAGCTCCCTGCAACGATGCCGACATCCCTGGCAGCAGGAGCGGGTCTGGCTCTGAGTCTGAAATTCCAGCCCCCTGCGCAGCGCCTCGCCGGCCTCTCTCTGCGCAGCGCCAGCCTCGAAGTCAGGGGCAGTAGTGGCACGGGATCAGTCCAGACGCTCTTTACCCTTCCGCTGCAGGCCTCTCTGATCTACCCCGAGATTCGTGTTCTGCGCGATCTCGCTGAGTTGCAAAGTGGCGACCCGCTCAACCTCGGGGATGTGGGACCCGGGCAGTTGGGCAACTTGATCACCCTCACTGTGCGCAATGCGGGCAGCACGACCCTCTCATCGCTTGCCCTTGCCCTCGGCGGGGCGAATCGCTCCGACTTCAGTCTGGTCAGCAATCTGGCCACCACCTCATTGGAGGCCAACAGCAGCGCCACCTTCAGTCTGCGCTTCACGCCGCCCAGCGGCGCGGCTCAGGGTGCGCGCAGCGCTACTCTCACGCTGAGTAGCAATGACGCCGATGAGTCCCAATTTGTCATCAATCTCAGCGCCAGGGTGGTGCAACCCAGACTGCAGATGGAGTGGACTGCGGATTCCAACCCGCTGCCTTCCGGCTCAACCCTGACCCTCGGAGAGGCCAGTGTCAGCCCCGTCTCAACCCGTACCGTCAGCCTCCGCCTGCGAAACACCGGCCTGGCTTCGTTGGGGCCGATCACTGCAAGTCTGGTGGGTACGCGCGCCGTGGACTACCGCCTTGTGGGCATGCCTCAATCGGTTCTTGGTGAGGCGGCAGCGGAATTCACCGTTGAATTCAGCCCCAAACTCGGGCCCGCAGGAGCGCGCAATGTGATGTTGCAGATCCGCTCCAATGATCCTCTCCTGCCGATCTGGAGTTGCAATCTGCTTGCCACCGCACTGACCCCTGAGGCAGTGCTGCTCACCGGCGGCAGTGTACTCACCGACGACCTGAGCACTGCCCAATTCGGCAGCCGTGACCCCTCCAACCCTGCGCCACTGAGCAAGACCTTCACTCTGCGAAATAACGGCAACCAGACGCTAGGCATCTCCTCACTGCGCATCGAGGGCGCCGCGGCGCAGGATTTCGAAATCGCCACCACCCCGCCATCAAGCCTCGCGCCGGGGCAATCCAGCAACTTCGACATCCATTTCCTTCCCCTGAACATCGAGACCCTGGGTCTGCGAAGCGCCAAGCTGGTGATGCTCTGCGATGACCCGGACAATAGCACCTACAGCATCAACCTCGCCGCCACTCAACTCGCCCCTGCAGGACAGGTTGTGCTCGAAGACCATCGCGGCGTCACAGTGCAGGCGGGCAGCGATGTGATCTCCCTGGGCGCCTTCGCCGTGGGTCGCGGCACTCCCGCTGCGGCGCGCAGCTTCACGCTTCGCAATGTCGGCAATGTGGCCCTCAAGGGGCTGAGTTTTGCCCTCAGTGGATCACGAGCGGCGGATTTTCGGATCAGCCCCATGGTGCCAACGCCACCGAGTAGCGGATTGGCAACCGGCGCCAGCGTCCGCTTCAGCGTTGAGTTCCTGCCTCTGACCACCACCACCTCAACTCTTGATGTCGGCCTGGTGATCCAGGCCTCCAATGCCAGTCTCTCCAAAACCCCCTACACCCTGCGGGGCGAACCAATCCATCGCATCACCAGCGTCGTGGTGCTGGGGGATGCCCTCAGCGACATCGGCAATTCCGCCACCCAAGATCTCCCTGGCTTCATCGGGGGCAGAGGCCGCTTCAGCAATGGACCCCTCTGGGTGGACCACCTCGCTGTGCCCAGTCGCCCCTGGGCCTCGGGTACGGGCAACAATCTCGCCCGAGCTCAGGCAAGACTTGTCGCTGGGGAAGGCTCGCCGACGCTCAGCGCACAGGTTGACGCCCTCAGTAGCCAGAGTCTCATTGGCAAGCACTTGTTGGTTTGGATTGGATTTCACGATCTCCAGGACATCCTTCAAGACTCCAGCCTGCTTGCCGATCAGACCGCTCTGGGCCTCGCCATTTCGGAGCGCATGACCCTCCTGGCAGCGCAATTGGATCGAATCCAGGGAGCAGCAGGACTGTGGCTGGTGAATCAACTGCCGGCAGCCCTCATTCCCTTTGTGGCGAACGCCGAAGCAGAGCCGCGTGAACTCATGCTCAACGCCCATCGGCTTTGGAACAACGCATTGGCGACTCTGTGCGCCTCCTCAGCGGGGCGCCTGCGCCTCATTGACGCTGAGGCGATGGTGGCTCATGCCCTGGCAAAGCCGACAGATTTTGGACTGACCAAAACTCCCTTGACCTTGTTCTGTGACAACTGGCACCCCAATACCCTGCTGCACACCGTCATTGCGCGCCAGATCTGCATGTTCAGCGTCGCCAACCCAGAGATCACAACCGCCTCCGGCAGCACGAACCTCCTCGATGGCAAGGCCTTGCTCAATTTCGCCAACCAGCCCTTCGAACCGCAGACCGCGCAGACGCTGAGTCTTCGCATCACCAATACGGGACTGACGCCCCTGAATGGATTGGCCGCAGTCTTTGAGGGCGATGCTGGCATCGCCGCATCCAGTGCGAGCAACGCCGCGGCACTGCCGCATTGCCTCGAACCGGGGCAAAGTCACCAACTCAGCCTTGAGTTCTTTCCCAATGACCCGACGAAGGCGGCTACGGCTTCTTCGGGAGGCGTCATGCAGAGCGTGCTGCGGATCTACAGCACGGATCGCGATGAGCCTGCGTTTCAAGTCACCCTGCGCGGCATTCATCAACCTGCCGATCGAGTCTTGGCTGAAGGGGACAGCCTCTCTCTGGGCCCCGTGCAGGTGAGCACCCTCGGCCTGCCGGCACCCGCTCTGAGTTGGCGCCTGAACAATCAAGTCTTGGCGGGCGAGACTTTCAGCTCGCTTTATCGCGCCAAGGTCAGCCTGGCTGACGGCGGCAGCTACAGCGCCAGCGTCCGCGAGGCCAGCGCCCGCACCTCCTCTGTCGGCCCCATCGAGGTGGTGGTGGCTCAGAATAACTTTTCCAGCCCACGCAAACTCTTCATCCAAGAAGGCAGCAGCGCACTGCATGTCCTTCAGGCGCAATTCTCAGCAAGCCGGAACACAGCATCTCGACTGCAGTTTCAGTGGTACAAGGCGGCCGCGCAGTCCTTCGATCCGACTGCTCCCCAGGGACAAGCCATCATCGGAGCCAACGCCAGCCAACTCTCCCTCGGCTCCACCTTAGAGGCTACTGGGGTTTATTACTGCGAAATCTCGCTGCCCTCGGGGGGCAGTGCGCTTGGATCCTGCCACGAGGTGCAGACAGTGGCGAGTCGTCCAGTCGTCGAGAGCATGGGCAGTCTCGCCGCGCCATGGCTGGAGGGCCGAATCGGCCAGTGGATGGAGGCCACACTACCCTCAGACGGCATGGCCTCAAGTTTCAGCGCCTCTGGACTGCCTTCGGGAGTGCTTCTCAATCGCAACACAGGCGTCATTAGCGGTTTCCCCAACGCCCTGCGTACCGACCGCACAGGAGCGGTGATTGCCTACGAAGTCAGCTTCACCGCCAGCAACCTTTGGGGCGCCTCCAACACGGCCAAGGTCTTCATCCGCATCAACCCGCTGCCCAACCCGCCGCAGAGCGAGTTTGCCATCGCTGGAAACTATCTGGGCTTCCTGCCGCGACACCCCTTGCTCAATGAAAACCTCGGTGGCCGAATTGAAATCACGGTCACCACGCGCGGCCAAATCAGCGGCAGGGTTACCCAGGGTCAGCAACCCATGCGCAGCTTCGCCGGCGGCTTCGCAAGACACATCACCGATTGGTCAGGGCAATCGCTGGTCCTTCCCGCGACCAGCACGGCTCCGGCCTTGCAGATCGCCCTGCGTCTCAACGCAAACGGTGCAGCCGCTGAACTGCTGCTTCCCACTGAGGGTGCTGCACCCTTCATCGCCACCAATCTCTGGAGGCAGAGCACGCCGGCGAACCACCGCGTGGGGCGCTACGCCATGCTCATGGAAAGCCGCCTGCCCAACGAACCGCAAAGCATTCCTGCGGGCAGCGGCTTTGCCACCCTGAACCTCGCGGCAAGCGGAGTTTACCAGTTCAGCGGAAGAAGCCCCGATGGCGAGACCCTGACCCACTCTGGATTCCTCGGCGCAGGCGGCCAATGGGGGCTGTTCCAACTGCTCTACAGCACTGCTCAAAAAGGCTCGCTACTCTCCGCCGAGGGCGTCCGCATCGAGGATGCACTCGCACCGCTTGACCCCGCAAGCAACCATCACAAGATCACCGGCAGCCTCAGCCTCAGTCGCCCTGCCAATCCGGCCTCAGCGCAAACTGCAAGGGTCTACCGGGCAGGCTTTGAGGCTACCAACTACGATCTGGTCGGTGGCTTCATGCCCACCTTTGGAAGCGACCAGAGTGCCCTTGGGCCCCTTCCACAGCCCAGCGCGCGAAAGGCGATGAACCTGATGATCTCCTCGAGTCTGCTGGCCTCCAGCGCCCTCGAAGGCTATGGCATTGAGGTCGGACCCTCGAGCCGTATCGCAGCCATCACCAGGAACGCCGCCACACTCAGCGCTGCGACCAACAACGCTGCACTGAGCATCGCCATCACGCACAGCACAGGAGCCATCACCGGCAGCTTCACGCTCGACAACAGCGGCCTGCGGCGCAGCGTGACCCTGCAGGGTCAGGCCATTCGCTTCCGCCCTGAGGGAGCCAGTGCTGACCTATGGAGGGCTGGGGGCTATCTGCTGCTGGAGCAACTGCCACAACCTGGCCAACTTCCCGCCGCTCAACCCCGCCTGAGCCTGCCCTGGTCGCTGATCGAATTGCGCTGAGGTCATGGCGCATCCCCATTGAACCCTGACTTGCGGCAAGGCAGGCTTGACGGCAGTCTGTGCGCCTCATGAGCTTGGAGGAGAGCACCCATTTTGATCTTGTTGTGATTGGCGGCGGCAGTGCAGGTTACGCTGCGGCGCGCACCGCCCACGCCGCTGGTCTGCGCACCGCAGTCGTGGATGGCGCCAGGGAGCTTGGCGGCCTCTGCATTTTGCGCGGCTGCATGCCCAGCAAGGCACTGATTGAGAGCGCTGAGCGCAACCTCACCCTTCGACGCGCCGCCGAATTTGGCCTCAAGCTGCGTCATGAAGGCATTGACCTTGCCTTCATCCAGCAGCGCAAGCGCCGCCTGGTCGCCGAGTTCGCCAGCTACCGGCAGGGCCAACTCGAAGATGGCCGCTTCACCCTTCTGCGCGGCAGCACCAGTTTTGAGGATGCGCACCACCTCCGTCTCCAATCCGCATCGGGCTCCAAGCTTCTCTCCGCCAGCAGCATTGTGATTGCCACTGGCTCAGTTCCTCAGATCCCCAAGGGAATCGAGGGCCTTGAGACCTGCGGCTATTGGGGCAGTGATCAAGTCCTCGATGCCGCAGCCCTGCCCAAGCGCATCGCCGTGCTGGGCGCTGGGGCCATTGCCTTGGAGATGGCGCACTACCTCGAGGCCATGGGCTGTGCCGTGCATCTCTTTGCCCGCAGCGGCAGGTTGCTCAGCAGTCTGGATCCGGAGTGTGGACAGAGCGTTGCCCGCAGCATGGAGAAACGCGGCATCGCACTGCACCTGGGAGCCTTTCCGCAGCGCATTGAAAAAACCGCGACTGGCAAATCGCTGCATTGGCATGATGGCAACCAGCCCCAAAGCCTTGAGGTCGACGAGATCCTGTTGGCCACGGGCAGGCAACCTGCCACGGATGGCCTGAACCTTGAGCGTGCCGGCCTGCACACCGAGGGCGCGGGGCTTGTGGTCAACGCCAACATGCAGACCAACCAACCGCATATCTTTGCCGCCGGCGATGTGTGCAGTCCGCTGGCCGTCGTTCATGTGGCCATCACCCAGGGTGAAATCGCTGCCCGCAATGCCGCGCGCCTGCTTCAGTCTCCCAAGGAAGACTTGGAGCCTTGGATCAATCACCTGCCGCTGCTGGGGATTTTTTGCCATCCGCAGGTCGCCTCCGTGGGCGCGACTCCAGCCCAACTCAGCCAACAAGGCGTGGACTTCATCTCCGCCTCCTACCCCTTTGACGACCACGGCAAGAGTCTGGTCATGGGCGAGACCGAGGGCTTTGTGAAAATCCTCGCACGAAGAAGTGACGGCCGGATCCTTGGGGCAAGCTGTGTCGGCCCTGCGGCCACGGAACTGATCCATGAAATGGTGCTGGCGATGCATCTGGGGGCCAGCGTGCAACAAATCGCCGGCATGCCTCACTACCATCCCACCTTGAGTGAAATCTGGACTTACCCGGCGGAGGAATGCGCGGAGGCCGTCGCCACCTGATTCCACCGCTCAACCCACGGTTTTGCCGCTTGCCCCAGCCTGATTTCTGCCCCTACCCTTCCCCTCCATGCGAATCCTTCTGACCACCACCTCCTATCAGGACACTCCTGGCGCCCATCACGACCTGCTTGCCTCACAGGGGTTTGAAATTCACCGCGAGCGCGGACCGCTGCCCGAATCGAGGATGCTGGAGCTGGCCGGTCAATTCGATGCCTTTCTTTGTGGCGATGACGAGATCACCGAGGCGGTCATCGAGCGCGCCCTGCCCCGGCTCAAGGTCATCAGCAAGTATGGGATCGGTCTGGACAAAATCAATGTCGAGCACTGCACCAAGCGCCAGCTGCCCGTGCTCTTCACGCCGGGAGTCAACCACACCACCGTTGCCGAGCACTGCTTCTGCCTGCTCTTGGCCACTGTGCGTCGGCTGGTGGAGAGCGCCAATGCCGTGAGCAACGGCCAATGGAAACGCCTTACCGGCCACGAGATCCACGGCAAGACCATGGGCATCATCGGCCTTGGCCGCATCGGCCAGGAAGTCGCCAAGCGCGCCCTGGCCTTCGGCATGCAGGTTGAGGCCATGGATGTGTACTGGCCGCAGGAGTTTGCCCAGAGCCATGGTGTGCGGCGCCATGAGAATGTCGAGAGTCTGCTGCCACAATGCGATGTGATCAGTCTGCACGCCAATCTCAACGAGAGCACTCGCCATCTGATCAAGGCCTCAAGCCTTGCCCACGCCAAAAAGGAGCTCATCGTCCTGAACACCTCGCGTGCCGAACTGGTGCACATGCCCGATCTCATCAGCGCGCTGAATGAAGACCGTGTGGCCGCCTATGCCACCGATGTGCTCGACGAGGAACCACCGCCGCCAGATCACCCTCTGCTCAAGCACCCGCGCGCCCTGATCACCCCGCACATCGGCAGCCGCACCTATGAGAGCGTGCCCAGGCAGGCGATGCGTGCCACGCTCAATTTGGTGAACTTCCTCGCCGGTCACAGTGATGTGATCCAAGCCAACCGCTGGTAACTGCCCCTCAACCCCATGCATTTTCACTTCATCGGCATCTGCGGCACGGCGATGGGCTCCGCAGCCGTGGCACTAAGCCGTCAGGGTCACCGCATCTCCGGATCTGACGCCCAGATTTACCCGCCGATGTCGGAGGTGCTGCGCGAAGCAGGCATTGCCTTGAGCGAGGGCTATGGCCCGCAAAACCTGCCCCAGGATGCCGATTGCTTTGTGGTGGGCAACGCAATCAGCCGCGGCAACCCTGAACTCGAGGCTCTGCTGGAGCAACACCTGCCCTACACCAGCCTGCCGGAATTGCTGCGCATGGAAGTGCTGCGCAAGACCCGCAACTTCATCGTCAGTGGCACCCACGGCAAGACCACGACGACCAGCATGCTGACCTGGCTGCTGCATGAGGCCGGACGCAACCCAGGCTACCTGATCGGTGGCGTGACCCATAATCTGCCGCAGAGCGCCCACTTTGGGGATGGCAGGGACTTTGTGATCGAGGGCGACGAATACGACAGCGCCTTCTTTGACAAACGCAGCAAGTTTCTGCATTACCTGCCTGACACGGTGATCGTCAACAACATCGAGTTTGATCACGCCGACATCTTTCGCAACCTCGATGAAATCCTGCTGACCTTTCAACGCCTGCTCCTGCTGGTGCCCCGCAACGGTCTGATCATCCTCAATGGCGATGATCCCAACTGCCGCTCACTGCATTGCCCGGCACCAAGCGTCAAGGTTGGCCTGGGCGCGGAATGCGACCAGCGCATCGAGTTGCGCGAGATGAGCGAGCATGGCAGCCGCTTCAGTCTCAATGGTGAGCTTTTTGATTTGCCGATGATTGGCGAGTTCAATGTGCGCAACGCGGCGATGGCCATTGTTGCCGCGCGCCATGCCGGAGTCTCTGATGAGATCATCCGCCGGGCTCTTCCTGCCTTCAAGGGCGTGCTGCGCCGCCAGAGCCTGCGCGGCGAGCAACGGGGGGTCACGGTGATTGACGATTTTGGTCATCACCCCACGGCCATTGGCCAAACCCTACAGGGCATGCGCCAGCGCTACCCTGGGCGCCGCCTCTGGGCCGTCTTTGAACCGCGCTCCAACACCAGCCGCCGCAAGGTGCTGCAGGATCCGCTCATTGAGGCTCTCAGCCAGGCTGACTGCAGCATCGTCGCAGCGGTTGCCAACCCACAAAAAGTCCCAGCGGGTCAGTTGCTTGAGGTCGATGCCGTGGCCGCATCCGTCAGCGCCCGAGGCAGAGCCTGTTTCCACGAACCAAGCACGGAAGCCATCATCGATCGTCTTGGCCGGGAGGCCAGGCCCGGCGATGTGGTTGTCATCTTCAGCAATGGCGGCTTTGACGGCATTCATGAGCGCCTCCTTGATCGACTCGCAGCTGCCTGATCAATTTGTGGAGCAACCACCGTTAGCCTTCCCTCGTTACCTTAGCCCAAAACCCAACCCAACCCAAAGCATCCCATGAGCAAGACCATCGTTCCCACCATCTCCTCCGGCACCGCAGGTCCGCTTGGAGTTCTCCATCTTCCCCGACTCTGGCAGAAGGCCTCCTTGGCGGCTGCCGGCAAGCTGCATCCCGACTATCCAGGCTGCGGCAAGGGCTACGACGGCATGACCCTGAATGCGCTTGGCATCAAGGAGGCCGATTTCCTCGCCTTCATCGCCACCAAGCCGACCTACACCCAACTCGAAAGCTGGATCAAGGCCTATCCAGGCGCCAAACTCAGCCGCGCGGACATCTATCGCCACAACCAATCCATCATGGGCTACATCCACAGCGACGAGGCCCGCACCTCCATCCTGAAGGCTGTTGGCCTGGCCGATGACGGCAGCGTCAATCCCGGCGCGGTGGATCTCAACAATCTGGATGACTGGCAGAGCTTCTGGTCCACTGAGCTTCAGTGAAGCAACTCTCGCACATCAACGAAGCTGGAGAGGCCAGCATGGTGGATGTCTCCGCAAAACCTCCGCTTCTGCGCGAGGCCTTGGCTGAGGCCTTCATCAGGCTGGCACCGCCAACACTCGAAGCCATCCAGCGCGCCACCTTGAAAAAGGGTGACGCGCTGGCGACGGCGCGCATCGCCGGCATTGGGGCTGCCAAGCAAACCTCCAACCTCATCCCCCTTTGTCATCCCCTGGCCTTGAGCAGGGTCAGTGTGGACTTTGAGTTCACTCCTCATGGCCTGCAGATCAAAACCTTGGCTCGCTGCACGGGCCAGACCGGTGTGGAGATGGAGGCCCTGACAGCTGCCTCTGTCGCCGCCCTCACCATTTACGACATGTGCAAGGCCGTTGACTCATCCATGGTCATTGAGAGCGTGCGCCTGCTTGAGAAAACCAAACAGGAGCCCGCATGATGGTGGTCGGCATCATCACCGTTTCCGATCGCGCCTCCCAGGGGGTCTATGAGGACTTGGGCGGCCCAGCACTTGCCGCCGTGGCGCGGCAGGAAGGCTGGCAGGTCCACGCCGAGGTCATCGTGCCGGACGAGACAAGCGCCATCACCCAAGCCATTCAATCTCTTGAAGCACAGGGTTGCGGGCTGATTCTGAGCACCGGAGGCACTGGCATTGCCGCCCGCGATGTGACCCCTGAAGCCATTCGCTCGATCATGCGTGTGGAGTTGCCCGGCTTCGGTGAGGTCATGCGGCAGCGCTCCATGGCCATCACGCCAAACGCCATTCTCTCGCGTTGCATGGCCGCCGTGGTGGGGCGCGCCCTGGTGATTGCCCTTCCCGGGAAACCCCAGGGCGCAGTGGACTGCCTTGGCTTTGTTCGCGGCGCGATTGACCACGCCGTCAAGCTGGCCCAACGCCAGCCCACCAGTTGCTGAATTGCCCACTGCGGCTCTGCGGCCTCATGGCTGCTCTTCCCCGGGATTGAGGCGTCGGCGAAGCTCATTGAAATAGCGCCGAATTTGTTCGCGGCGAGCGGCCGGCAGCACAGCCTCGTCCAGCGACCGCTCCTCATTGTTGAGTGCATCAACAGCCGCTTTTCGCATGGGTGAGGAGACCTGCTCGCCCTGCTTGTCACCACCAGCCACCTCCCGCCGCTGAGACAAGCCTTGAGCAGTGGCCTGAGCCTCAACCAAGGCGGACAATGCAGCCTGCTGAATCGCCTCAGTGTCATCGGTAGACAGCGGTGCCGTGCCTGATCCTGGCTGCTGCCCTCCCTCCGTGGCCATGACCCCGGCTGGCTTGCCCTGAGCATCCTGCGGTGCATCCACGATCATCGCTGGGCGAGAGGCATCCGGTTCCATTCCCGGAATGGGCGCAAAGATCTGAGGGCCACCCGAGCCCTTGTCCTCGGCGCCCTTTGCCTGCCCTGCAGCCGCCACCGCGCCCTGCGCCTCTCCACTCCCTGCCGCGGGGTCCATTCTTCCCTTGGCCTGAGCCGCCCCCGCCCCCTGCAGTGCCTGGGCCTTCGCGGCCTGCCCGGTCCTGCCCGCGGCAGCGGCCTGCCCTTCCGCCATCGGCGTTCCTTGAGCAGCGGCCTTCGCCCCCGCTCCGGCCTTGTCGCCAGAAGCCTTCGCCAAGGCCTCCGCTGTGGCGGATTGCCGGTCGCCAGCCTCGCGCAAGCGCTGCGCCAAGGCGGCAAGCGCCTTGCTGCCCTGATTGCGCCGCTCCTGCTCAAGCATGACTGCAACGAGTTGGGCAAAATGTGCTCCCGCTTTCATGGGACTGCCCTCTGCCATGGCGCGGCCTGCATCGAGAATGTGACGCCCTGCAAGGGCCCTCGCGTCCTCAGGCTTGGCCTTGGGCAGAATCTCGCGCAGAGCGGCATCCAATCGGGCCTGCACCGCAGCAACCGGTGTCTTGGTTTGCAGCGCATCTGCGAGCGCCTGAGCTGCCTTTGCCGCATGCTGCGCCTGGCGCTGCGCCAGGGCATCGCCGAGATCCGCAGTTGCCACTTGGGCGCGAATGGCCTCGATCAAGGCCTGTGAGGCCCAGGCGCTCTGCCCCTCTGCCAGTTGCTCCGCCTTCTTCTGCAGGGATTGCGCGGCACGCTCCGCGGCGCTCATCGCCTCGCGTCCCTTGCCTGCGGCCGCTGCGGCAACTGCGCGCTGGGCCTGCTCAAGCGCCCGTTTCAATTGGACGAGGTCCGCAGCCTGCAGAGCCTTGAGCACCTCGTCCTCCTGAATCCGTTGTTTGGCGCGCTCGATCTCAGCCGCCAATCGCTCGCGCTGCCCGGATTCCAAGGCAATCGAGGAGACTTGCTTGTGCTCCGGCAGCAACCCCTGCAGGGCAACCAGGCTCAACCAGCCCACGAGCGGAAGCAGAAGGCGCCAACTCCAAGCCAGCGGCAGATCCTGGGCAAGTCGGCCGATGGCCTCGGGCAAGAGCTGCAGCTGAATCTGACGATGCGCAATCTGTGCCTCAGTGGGGCGTCTCTGGGTTTCCACCCACCATGCAGTGGCAAAATCCTCCCTCCTTCCCGCGGCTTGATCCCACAACGCAAGAACCTGATAGGCCGAGCGCGGGCGGCGCCAGACGATGGCGAGCACCGCAACCAACCAGGCCGATAGCGCCAAGGTTGTTGCCAACACC
>JAURHS010000169.1 GCA_030833205.1 Prosthecobacter sp. | reverse complement strand
CGATGGGTTGATTCAGGGTAGCGACCAGGGAGACCCCTTGATGGCAGCGGTCATTGAGTTGCCAAAGCGACACGGCTTCCCCGTGGAGTGGTTGCTTCAGATCATTGATGGGGTTGCCAGCGATCTAAGCCCCGGTGATTTTGAGGATTGGCCACAGTTGCTTGCCTATTGTCATCCAGTGGCCTCTGTGGTGGGCTTGTGCAGTGCCAGGATCTTTGGCTGCCGCACCGGGCAGAGTGAGGACTATGCCGTGGAGCTTGGTTACGCGTTGCAACTGACGAACATTCTGCGCGATGTCGGGGAGGATGCCCGCGACCTGGGGCGGGTCTATTTGCCGCGAGTCCTGCTCGGGGAACATGGGTTGTGCGTGAATGATGTGCTGGCGGGCGTTGATGATTGGCGGATGCGCGGGGCATTGATGGCGCTGCATCGGCGCATTCGTAGGCACTATCAGCGCGCGCGGGCGCTGATGCCGCCGGCCGAGGAGGGATTGTTGATGGCATCGCGGATGATGGCCTCCGTTTATGAGGCCTTGCTGCAGCGCATCGCAGTCGAGGGTTTTCCCGTGATGCGGAGGCGAGTTCGTCTGCCGGTGTGGCAAAAGTTGGGCATTTTGCTCAAGTACCAAGCCTGTTCCCGCCTTGGAATCTCGGCAAACCTGATGGATTGAGTTCTGGAGTTTGGCCATGGAGGAGTTGCTTCATCCACAGATGCTGTTGTCGGCTTACGCTCAGGGACTGTTTCCCATGGGGCAGGAGGATGGCAGCATTCGCTGGTACAGGCCGCAGCAACGGGGAGTCCTGCCGATTGTGGATTTTCATCTGCCCCGACGCTTTGAGCGCTGGCTGAAGGGCCATCCGTTTGAGGTTCGCTTCAACACGGCCTTTGGTGAGGTCATGCGGGGTTGCGCCGATCGCGAAGAGACTTGGATCACACCTGCAATTCTCGAGGCCTATGAGGCACTTCACAGGCTCGGTCAGGCGCATAGCGCCGAGGTGTGGCGCGGTGGGAGCTTGGTGGGCGGCGTTTATGGTGTTAGCCTTGGGGCGGCTTTTTTCGGCGAGAGCATGTTCAGCCGCGAAACTCAGGCATCCAAGGTTGCGTTGGTGCACCTGCAACGGCGTTTGAGGGACCGCGGTTTCCTGCTGCACGACACTCAGTGGACTACTCCTCATCTTGCCATGTTTGGAGGGCACGAGGTCCCTGCCGCGGTTTATCAGCGGCGACTCGCCGAGGCTCTGCGCCAGACGGCGATTTTTGATGAGGACCGGCCGCCCTCCTTTGGGTTGGTTGAGCAAGACGAGGGCGATTGCCGAGGCGCCGAATCTGTTGGCCGCGATTGACCGCGCCAAGTGGCTGGCCACTGAGTTGCCGCGATGGCAACCCGTCGCGAGTCGGATGAGATGGGCCGCTCAAACTGGGGGTTCGCAGCGCGCTGACCTGGGGTTGCAGGACCTGCAGTTTGAGCCGATCCACACACCACTGCCTTGCAGGGTGGTGGAGCATAGCGGATTCGAACCGCTGACCTTCTCAATGCCATTGAGACGCTCTACCAACTGAGCTAATGCCCCGAAAAAAACCGGCTCCCTCTTGCGGGGGAGCCGGTAAACTAGCGGGCCTTGAATTGCTGACAAGCGCTTTTTGAAAGCGCGGCGCATTATTTGCTGCGGCCTGCCTTCTTCTTGCTGTCGCCCTTGCTGCTGCCGCTGCCCTCAGGAGCGCTGGCTGCAGGGGCCTTGGTGTTTTTCTTCTTGTATTCTTCGTAGATCTTACCTGCCTCGGTGACCTCCTCGGGTTTCAGGCGCTTCTTGAGCTCATCACGGTACTGAGCGAACTGTGGTGCCTGGGGAGCCTGGGCGGCTGCGTCAACCGCAAGGTCTGCATACGCCAGTGCGCGAGGAAGGTTGGGATTGGGCTTGTTCTCCTTGATATTGGCGAGGCCGCGCTCGTTGAGGGTGGCCAGGCGAAGCAGGGCAACGGCATCGCCTTGCTCGGCTGCGGCTTCGTACTGCATTGCGGCTGCCTCAAAATTAGGTCCGTTGAGACCGATGCCATTTTCAAACATCAAGCCAAGGGCAACCTGGGAAGGGGTGTATCCTGCGCTGGCGGCTCGCTGGAACCAGGACAAGGCGGCTACAGGGTCTTGGTTGGTGCCGCCACCCTGTTGGTACAGGCTTGCCAGTCGGTGCTGGGCTTGAGGAATGCCATTGGTTGCTGCCTTCATCAGGAAGCCAAAAGCCTTGGTGAGGTCCTTGTCGACCACATTGCCAGTTTCGTAGTAGACGCCAACATTGAAGAAGGCTTCGGCGGAGCCGTTTTGCGCGGCCAAGCGGTAAAGGTCGAGTGCACTCTTGCTGTTGGGCTGAACCAACACTTCCGCTTTCTCGTCGCTGCCGTTGCGCAGCCCAACTTCGAAGAAATTGCCCAAGCGGAACAGCGCCGTTCCGTCGTTGCCGTTTGCGGCTTTGGTGTAGTAGTCCAATGCCTTTTTCAGATCCTGCTTGTTGCCTCCAAGGCCATTTTCATAGATGGCCCCAAGAAGGCGATTGGCCGCTGCAAAGCCGCTGTTGGCTGCGTCTTCGAAAAGGCGCATGGCCTTAGCGGGATCCTTTTCGACCAGCGGCTTGGAGCTTCCAGTGACTGGGTCGCCGTCGAATAAGCGTGCGGCGTATTGGCTGAGGGCCACCGCATTTTTCTGCTCGCCTGCCTTCTTGAGGTAGTCGAGCGCCTTGAGGTCATCCTTGGCGATTCCAGGGACGCCTACGGAGTAAATCTGACTGATGCCCAGCGTGGCTTCGCCGTCGCCATCGGTGCTGCCCTTCTCGAGCAAGGCAAGGGCCTTGGCGCTATCTTGAGTGATTCCCACATTGGGGGAGCCGTTGAGGTGAAGGTTGGCGAGGAGCCTCCGTGCAAGCTTGTTGTTGGCGGCCTCGGCCTCTTCGATGAGTTTGACTGCCTCACGGGCGCGTTCGAGATCCTGCTGGAAGGCCTGCAGAAGCACCTGTGCCAGTTCAACCTTGGCAACCACTTGTCCCTGGGTGGCTGCCTTGCGGAGCAATTCAACGATGCTGTTGACATTGCTGCCGGTGAGGACGCCCCAGTGGGCAAGAACATATTGGGCGTCCTTGTCGTTCTTGGATGCGAGTTCGTTGATCTTGCTCAACGCGTCGTTGAAGGCCTTGTTGACATCAGGGCCGGAGGCCTTTTCCTGCGCCGCCTTCTGTGCAGCGGCTTGCTCGGAGGCCAGCTTTTCGAGGGTGCCCACCAGTTCCGCGCTTGGGTTTTGAAAATCTGAGGTGTCAATACCGGCCACGGCCACGAGGGCGGCCAGTTTTACTTTGAGTGCAGAGAGAATCATGATTGAGTTTTGGGATGGATACTGTGGGATTGTCCGAAAGGGACGAGCGTTCAAAATAAGGGAGTCAGGTTACCCAAATCAAGCCCCAATCCATTTTTTTCGGAAAGCCTCCGCGGAGGCTGAGAATATGCCCCCAAGTTGTCAAAGGGGGGGCTGGGCTCAGATGGCCAGCAGACTGACCTTGAGCCGCTCGCACTCCCTGCGCAGTTCCTCCGCGCCGAGCATCAGCGTGTGGCCTGCCTCGACGGCGATCACATCCACCTGCGAAAGGGCGGCCTGGCGGATGGTGTCGGGCCCAATGACCGGTACATCAAAGCGAAGATCCTGCTGGGGCTTGGAGACCTTGACCAAAGTTGCCCCCCCTCGTCCCAGACTGCCGCCCCGCTCAATGGCCGCGTTCGTGCCTTCGAAGGCCTCTACTGCGAGAACGGTGCCGTTTTTCACCACAATGGACTGGCCGATGTCCAGACGGCTGATCTCCTTGGCGAGCTTGTAGCCGTACTGGGCGTCATCCCAGCGGCGTGGCTTGGGTCTTGGGCCAAAGAGATGGCCGGGCTCAGGCAGCAGGTGATCGAGGAAGGTGGTGGCCGAAAGGACGGTGATACCCTCTTTGTCCAGTTCCTCTGCGATGGCTCCAAAAAGGGATTCCGCGTTCCGCGTGCGAACGCGGGCCAACAACATGAGCGTGCGCAGGTCGGGGCGGAGGTCAAAGAGGTTTCGCGGTGCGATTTGTCCCACCATGACCACCTGCGTGATCTGCTCCTTTTTGAAAAAGGAGATGAGCTTTCCCAGTTGCCCCACCCGAAGCCATTCGATGGAGTTGACTGCGGTCTCCAGCGAGGGCTTGGTCTCATTGACAAAAGCGGCAGCCGCCAGATGCTGGACGCCTGCCCGCCGTGCGGCCTCGACAAAGGTTTCAGGGTAGAGCCCATTGCCGGCAATCAATCCCATTCGCTGCGGGGTGAGGGTCATGAGGGGGAATTGAGTGAGGAGTTGAGGTTGCGTAGGGCGTTGCGCATGATCTCCAAGGGGGCTGGGCGCCCGAACCAATGCTCGAAACTCAGGGCACCCTGATGCAGCAAAAGCTCCATGCCGTCGGCCACAGCGCAGCCCACCTGCAGGGCTGCGGCAACCAATGCTGTGGGACCGCCTTGCCGGTAGACCATGTCGTAGATCAGGGGTCGGTGGCTGGCCAGTTGCTTGGCTTCGAGAAGGTGCGGGTCGGACTCGCGCATGCCCAGCGAGGTGGCGTTGATGATCAGGTCGGCGGCAGCGGGGAGCTGGGCAAGGGTCTCGTCAGTGTGAGGAAGGCAGGTCAGACTGCAGGCTGGCGCAAACTGGCGAACCTGCGCGCAGAGCTCGGGCAGCTTGGTTTGATCGCGATTGATCAGGGTCAGCGCCTCACACCCCGCCAAGGCGCATTGAATGGCCACGGCTCTTCCAGCTCCGCCGCCCGCACCCAAAACAGCAATCCTGAGGCCAGAGGGGCTGGTGCCCAGGGATTCATGCAGGCTGCGCAGGAAGCCTGGGCCATCGGTGTTGAAGCCCCAAAACCTGCCGTCGCGGATGGCGAGAGTGTTGACGGTGCCCAAGTGCTCCGCCAGGGGGTCGAGAAACTCGACTGCCTGCAGGGCTTCGAGTTTGTGCGGGATGGTGATATTGACCCCAAAAAATCCCTGTGCTGCGAAGTGCGAGAAGGATTCTGCCACCCGCCCGATGGGGACCTCAACCCTGACATACTGGGCTTCAATGCCGGCCGCCTGCAGGGCGGGGTTGTGCATCTGCGGTGAGCGCGAGTGGGCCACGGGCAGGCCAATGACGGCAAGCCGCGCAGGTGGGCTCAGGCTTGGCAAGCCCAAGCTGAGTTGCTCGAAAGTGTAAAATCCAGCAGCCACGGGCCAGTTGTTGCACAGGTGAGCGAGTTTGCCAAAGCAGGATTTGCCCAAAGCAGTGGGGATTGGGCGGGGACCGCAGTTCCCCGTTGACGACTTCAAAGAAGGGGCCACCATCGCCTCCCATGGCAAAACTCTCCCTCAGTGCCCAAGAAGTGCGTGAAATGCTTGTTCTGATCTGTAACCGCGTGATTGAGGCGGAGCCCCGGCTCTCCGAGGCGGATCGCAATCTCGGCGATGGTGATCATGGTTTGGGGATGCAGCGCGGCATGACCGCGGCGCTGGAAAAGTTGCAGGGGCCGGCTGCTCTTGGCATTGACCAGCTCTTTTCAACCGTGGGCATGGCCATGATGAGCAGCATGGGCGGAGCAAGCGGTGCTATTTTCGGATCGTTTTTTCGCAGTGGCGGCAAGGCGTTGGCAGGCCGCGAAGGCTTTGATGCGCCAGCTTTGGCACTGTGGGTCCAAGCCGGTTTGGATGGGGTCAAGCAGCGCGGTGGTGCTGCAGTCGGGGACAAGACGGTTGTTGATGCGCTGGAGCCTGCGGCGATTCGTGCTGCGGCAGTACAGGGCGAGTCCCTGCCTGTGGCGGCCACAGCCGTGGCTGCTGCGGCTTGGGAAGGTGTTGAGGCCAGCAAGCAGATGATTGCGAAATTTGGTCGCGCCAAAACCCTTGGCGAGGGCTGCATTGGCTTTCCTGATGCTGGTGCGATTTCCGCCAGCCTCATGCTTCAGGCCGTTGCCGATTTTGTGAACTCTTGAGCAGCCTCTGTCGGGCAGTTCAGGGTTCAGGGTCTGCGGCCGGATCAACCGGGGAAGTCGCTTGGGCTTCGTTCCCACCCTGAGCTTCGTTCCCACCCTGGGCTTCGTTCCCACCCTGGGCTTCGTCCCCACCCTGGGCTTCGTCCCCACCCTGGG
>JAURHS010000042.1 GCA_030833205.1 Prosthecobacter sp. | reverse complement strand
CTCCTCAAGCCTGAAGGGCAGCCTGTGGAAGGGGCCATTTCACTTGCCGCGCGCGCTGTGGATGCTCACGGAGTTGCTCGCAGACTGAGCCGGTCGCAAGCGGGTGACCGCGATGGCGCGGCTCAAGGCTTGGCCAGCTTTTCGAGGTAGTCCAGCAGGCTGGCAAACTCCAGCACGCTGAAGTTCTGCATCAGCCCCGGTGGCATGAGGCTGGTGGGCAGCTTCTGGCGCTTGGCGATGTTGGCGGTGCTCAGCACCGTTTCCTTGGAGGTGATGTCGCGCAGTTTGACCTCGTTGGCAGACTCCAGGGTGATGAAGCCCAACTGCTGGCTGCCGTCTTTGAGGGTGATCAACTCGCTGGCAAAGCCCTGGGCAATGCTGCGGTTGGGGTCGAGGATGTTTTGCGCCAACTCCGCGCGCTTGTAGGTCTGGGCGATGTTGCCGAGGTAGGGGCCCTTCTGGGCTTCGGATTCGCGCACGGTGTGACAGGCGGTGCAGGTGGCGCGTTGGAAGATCTGTTCTCCCAAGGCTGGATGGCCCTTGGTGGAGAGCACCTGCGCCAGAGCCTGCTCGGGCTTGAGGCTGCCCACTTTGGGTGTGTTGTCTTCGATGCGTTGCAGGCGCAGGGCAGAGGCGGCGCGTTGAGCGGCGGCCTTGACGGCGGCATCGGCATCATTCATCGAGGCCAATACCCGCCCCGCCGAGGGTTGATGGCGCAGCTGGGCAATGGCTTCGAGGATTTGCACCCGACGCTTGGGGTCGGTCCAGCCAAGATCCAGAGCCTTGGCGGAAAGCTCGCGGGCCTCAGGGCTGCCGCCTTGGCGCGCCGCAAGACTCAGCAGTGCCGCATCAGCCTCGCGGGCGCTGACGCCCTTCATTGCTGCTGCCAACTGCTCAAGCAGCAGGTGATGATTCTCCAGTTTGGGTGCGGCAAAAAAGGCACTGGCTGCGGTTTCGTATTCCTTGCCGTTGTGGTTGCGGCGACGCAGTTCGCTCAGCGCGGACACGCTGACTTCAACGGCCTTGGCGCTGTCGCTGCGGCTCAGGGCCACAATGGCCTGTGAGAGTGTGGTGGGGCTGTGTTGGGCGTGTTGTTCAAGCAAGCCAATGAGCAGGGGCAGCGCCGCTGCGGGCAGATCCTCGGCGCCTGCCAGATTCGCTGCCAACTCCGGCAGCACCGTCGGGTCCTTGCTGGCCAGGGCGAGGATGCGGCCCTGGGCCTCGCTGGATTGGATGCGGTTGCGATTGATCTCACGCACCCAGAAGGCGGCCTCGTTGGCATCGGCCTTGGCCAACAGAGCCTTGATGGCCTCAGCAATGCGTGGGCTTTCACTCCAAGGCTCAGGCTGATAATAGGGCCCGCGTGTGTCGGGGCGGGTGCCCCAGGATTCTCCCTTCCAGTTGCCTTCCTTGAAGTGCAGGCGGCAAAGTGCGGCAATCATGGCTTCGCGCTTGGGGCCGGCGGGGCAGGACTGCAGGCGCTCAATCAAGCCACTGACGACCTCGGGCTTGTGAATCAAGGCCAGGGCGCGTGTGGCACTGGTGGTGGCCGGTGATGAGGCGGATTCGCCGTCATCGAGAAGACTCAAGAGGCGCTGCTGCAAGCCGTCGCGGGCCGCCGCGCGGATGGCCATGTGGCGCAACACGGCGTCCTCATGACCCAGGGCGCGCAACACCTCATCGGCGCTGCAACCCTGCTCCAATCGTCGAGCCCAGGCGCGCTGGGCAGTGTCAGCTTGGGCCTGAGACTTGGCCAGCCACTGCGCGCCTGCCTTGGCGCTGTTGGCTCCTCGGCGCTGCAATTGGCGCATCGCCTCAAGGCGTCGGCGTTGGCTCGGGCCCTGCAATTCGCTGAGCAGTTGCTGCTCGTCGAGCTTGGTGAAATCGGGCAGGGGCGGGGGCTTGTAGCCCTTGGGCCGCAACTGGACAATGTACCCGACATCCGGTCCTTCCCAGTTGAAGGTGGCTCCCTTCCAACTGGCCACATACAGTCGGCTCAGGCCGTCCACATCGCCGTCGGTGGGGCGGGTCAGGCGCACCAGCGGCTCAGGCTCGCGCGTCTCCTCAAAGCTGGCGCCCTTGGCCCGCACCTGATGATGCCACAGTGCGCCGCTGCCCCAGTCCGCAGTCAGCGCCGCGTCGTTCCAGGCGCCAAAGCCGGGTTCATCAAGATAGACCGCGCCACAGCCTGAGCCGCCGCCGTAATCGGCCAGCGGGGCAATGGCCTCATCACTGAAGTTTTTGTACAGGCGCGGGTAGCCATGATCATCGAGTCCGGTGAAATGGTGAAAGCGCACATTCCAGCCGCCGCCGTCATTGGTGTTGTCGCGGGCGAAGAGGTCCAGGCGCGGACTGACAGCGACTTCCAAAATGTTGCGCGTGCCCGTGGAATAAATCTCCAGACCGCTGCCATCGGTGTTGAGGCGAATCACGCCGCCGCCGCGATGCTGCAGGGTTTTGCCATCGCTGCCAGTGGCCTGCAGAAAGCCAAAGTCGCCGCCAGCGACATAGAGTTTGCCATCCAGTCCGAGGCTCAGGCCATTGGTGGTGTGATCAGCCGGGCGGTCCTTGAAGCCAAAGGCCAGATCGCGCACCAGAATGTTTTGCTTTTCAGCACGGCCATCGCCATCGGCGTCAATGAACTCGCTGAGATGCGGAGGGTGCACCAGGTAGAGACGGTCCTGGTCCCAGACCAGTCCGCGCGGGCTGTCAACTTCGGCGAAGACCTTGCTTTCATCGGCGCGTCCATCGCCGTCGAGATCGCGCAGGCGCAGGATGCGGCCGCGCTTGGGGTTGCGGCCCAGCGAGCCGTTGCCATCGCTGCTGACATACAGCGTGCCGTTGGTGGCCGCAGCCACGAAGACAGGGTAGTTGGCGGCATTGGCGGGGGCAAAGAGGCTGACCTCAAAACCTTTTGCGATCTTCACATCGCGCAGGATTTCGGCCTCCTGCTGCGCGCTGAGCTTGACGATGCTCGGGGGCACATTGCCTTGGTTGGCATAGGGGCCGCTGTTCTTGGCCTGCTCTTTTTTGTCGGCCTCGCTGAGCTTGGGGGCGAGGGCCGGCAGGCCAGCGCCTTGCAGGACGACCTCGCGGATGCTGGCCCAGCCACCGCTGCTTTTGCCCAAGGCATGAACGCGCAGCAGACGCACTTTTTCCTTGGCGGCAAGGCGGTGGCGGTAAGGTGTCTTGTCCTGCGTTTGGCTGGCGTCCACCAGCAGTCTCCAGGTCTTGCCATCGAGGCTGCCCTCAATGCGGTGGCGATAGGTGCCCTGACTCTCCCAATGGGTCTCGATGCCGGTGAGCTCACGAGCTTGGTCCAGTTCCAACTGCAGCCACTGCGGGTAGCTGGGATTGGCCGCGCACCAGCGGGTGTTCAAGTCGCCGTCCACGGCGCGCCAGGCAAAATTGGATTTGCCTCTCTCTTCACTGCTGGCGGTGGCCTTGACGCCAAGAGCGTTCTTGGGGGCAGGGGGCGGCTGCACGGCCTCCACGGGTTTGGCCTTCACGAAGCTGACCTGGCTTTGTCCGCTGAAGGCCTGCAGGTGCTCGGCGTCGAGGGCCTTGCAGGCCCAGAGCAGGCCACGGGTCACCAACTCAAGGTAGCGCGGATCGGAGACGGTGGCGCTGTTGTGGCCCAGCGAGGTGCTGAAGCTGCGCACGCCCTGGCGCTCATGAGTCCAAGCCACCACTGCGTCCTCCGTGCGTTGGCTGCCGTCTTTGAGTTTCACGAGTTGACGGCCCATGGCCAAGGGATGGGCGCCGAGGAGATTGACATTGTTGTAGAGTTCCTCGCGGATCGTGGTCCAGTCCCTGAGGGTGGCGGTGATGGGATGGGCTGGATCAACCAAGCGGATGGCAATGGGTTCCTGCGGGCCATGCGCGCTGGATTGCAGGCCAAGATGTTTGAACCAGGCATCGCCGCCGGTGCGGAAGCTGTGCATGGCGCAGTGCAGGTGCAGGGATGGCAGAGTTTCGTGGACCTTGAGAATGCGCTCCAGCACCTTGGGGTCGCGCATGCCGGCAGCGCATTCATCGTGCAGGATGATGTCGTAACCGCGGGCCCAGTCGTCCTTCTCATACAGCGGCAATGGCGGATTCACCGACTTGTCATCGGTCCAGATCACATCCACCTGCACCTGCGCGCGGGCTTCAATGCCACGGCGCAGGATCTCGTGCTGCCCGGCATAATCATGGCAGCAGCCTCCCGCCACCAGCAGGGCCTTGAGAGGGCGCGGCTTGGCGGCTGCCTTGGTGGAGGCCGTTGCCGATGCGGGCGCCGCAGCGGCCTGAGAGGAGGCCTTGTTTGCTGGCAGGCCTGCGGCCAGAAGGCCGAGCAGGAGGAGGGCGGGGGAAAGGGAGCGAAGCATGACAGGGGGCGCAGAAGAAACGCAGCAAGACCGCAGCGTCCAGCAGGGAGATCAGGCCCCGGCCTCTGGCTGCGGCCTTTTCAGGGCGGCCATGGAACTGCCAGGCTCAGCCGATGGGGCCGATGGCAAGCCCCTGCAGGACGGTGCGGGAGCCGGCTGTCGCTCCACCGTGGTGCCGTCAGAGCCCCCCTGGACGCGAGCAGGACCTGGCTTGCCCTCGCGCTGAGCTTGCGGCAATGGCGGCCTCTGCGCCGATCTTAGGCCAAGGCGGCCTTGATCACCTTCGCGCCTTCCACGCCGGTGAGGCGTGCGTCAAGGCCCTGGAACTTGAAGCTCAGGCGCTGGTGGTCAATGCCCAGCAGATGCAGCATGGTGGCGTGCAGGTCGTAGATGCTGACCGGGTCGCGGGTGATGTTGTAGCAAAAGTCGTCGGTCTCGCCGATGCTGGTGCCTGCCTTGATGCCGCCGCCAGCCAGCATCACAGTGAAGCAGCGTGGGTGGTGGTCGCGTCCGTAGTTGGTGGCCGTCAGCCCACCCTGCGAATAGATGGTTCGGCCAAACTCTCCGCCCCAAACGATGAGGGTGTCTTCAAGCAGGCCGCGCTGCTTGAGGTCCTTGATCAGTGCGGCGGTGGCCTGATCGGTGTCACGGCATTGGCCGCGAATGGCGTTGGGCAGGCCACCGTGATGATCCCATCCCATGTGAAAGAGCTGAATGAAGCGCACATCGCGTTCGGCGAGGCGGCGTGCCAGCAGGCAATTGGCGGCGTAACTTCCCGGACGGTTGACCTCTGGGCCGTAAAGCTCGAGGGTGGCCTTGGATTCACCGGAGAGGTCGGTGAGATCGGGCACGCTGGCCTGCATGCGGAAGGCCATTTCATATTGCGAAATGCGGGCCTCAATCTCAGGGTCCTTGACGGTTTGCAGGCGCTTGCGATTGAGCGCGCCGAGTTGATCAAGGGTCTCGCGGCGCAGGCTGCGGTCCATGCCGGCGGGGTTGGAGAGGTAGAGCACTGGGTCGCCGCTGTTGCGGAATTTCACGCCGCTGTGCTGCGTGGGCAGGAAGCCGCTGCCCCAGAGTCGGTCGTAGAGGGGTTGGTCGTCAGGGCGGCCGCTGCCAAAGCTGGTGAGCACAACATAGGCGGGCAGATCGCGGTTGCTGCTGCCCAGGCCGTAACTCAGCCAGGAGCCCATGCTGGGGAAGCCGGCAAGTTGACGGCCGGTTTGAAAAAAGGTGATCGCCGGATCGTGGTTGATGGCGTCCGTGTGCATGGATTTGATGAAGCAGAGTTCATCGGCCACGCTGCTGATGTGCGGCATGAGTTCGCTGATCCAGGCGCGGCTCTGGCCGTGCTGGGCAAACTTGAAAATGCTGGGCGCCACGGGGAAACTCTTTTGCCCCGAGGTCATGGTGGTCAGACGCTGACCCTTGCGGATGGATTCCGGCAGGTCCTTGCCGAAGTGCGCTGCGAGTTGCGGCTTGGGATCGAAGAGATCCATCTGGGAGGGCGCGCCGCTTTGAAACAGGTAGATCACGCGCTTGGCCTTGATCGGGCGGTGCGGCCAGCCCTCAAGGCCTGCGGCCTGCGCCTGAGGTTGGGGCATGAGTTGGCTCAAGGCGGCCAGACCAAGACCACTGGAGGTTTGGGTCAGAAAGGCGCGGCGACTGAGGTCCTGAAGCAGGGCGTTGGACATGGCAGAGAGGGAAGTGTGGATTAGTCGCGGGTCACGACTTCATCGAGATTGAGCAACACATTGGCGCTGGCGCTGAAGGCCGCCAATTCGACGGGATCGAGGTCGGCTGGCACCTTGGCCTGGCCTTGGGCCACCAGTGCGCGTGCCTGCTCGGGTGCGGCGCGGAAGCGTTGCAAGTGGCGATTCAGGCCGCTGAGCAGGACCGCGATTTCGTCGGCTTGTGCCTGCCGACCGGTGACTTGAGTGAAGGCCCAGTTGAGTCGCTGCTGCGGGCTCTTGCCGCCTTCCTGCATCATGCGCTGGGCCAGCACGCGGGCGGCCTCGACATAGGTGATTTCGTTGAGCAGGGCCAGGGCCTGCAGTGGGGTGTTGGTGCGGGAGCGTTTCACGGTGCAGGTCTCGCGCGAGGGGCTGTCGAAGAGCAGCATCGTCGGCGGTGCAGCCGTGCGCTTCCAGATCGTGTAAAGGGTGCGTCGGTACAGGCCGCCGTTGCTGTCGGGCTTGTAGCCGCGCAGGTCGCCGTAGCGGCTGGTCTCGTCCCAAATGCCATCAGGCATGTAGGGGCGCACGCTGGCTCCGCCGAGGCGAGGGTCGAGCAGGCCACTGATTTGCAGGGCCTGATCGCGAATGGCCTCGGCGCTGAGGCGCAGGCGCGGTGCGCGTGCCAGCAGACGGTTTTCCGGGTCGCGGGCCAGCCACTCGTCGCTGAGTTGCCCCATGCTGCTTTGTTGGCGGTAGGTGGCACTCATGACGATGAGTTTTTGCAGACGCTTCATGTCCCAACCGCCTTGCATGAACTCGGTGGCCAGCCAGTCCAGCAGTTGCGGGTGACTGGGTGGCTCGGACTGCACTCCAAAGTTCTCACTGCTCTTGACCAGACCCTTGCCAAAGAAGCGTTCCCATTGGCGATTGACCCATACTCGCGCGGTGAGTGGATGCTGGGGCGAGGTGATCCAGCGCGCCAGCCCCAGACGATTGCGCGGCGCATCGGCGGGCAGGGGCGGCAGGGCTGCGGGCGTGGCGGCAGTGACCACATCGCCTGGCTTGTCGTATTCACCGCGCAGAAGGATGCGGGCCTCACGAGGCTTGGGCAACTCACGCATCACCATCACCGAGGGCAATTTCATCTCGAAGGACTCCAGCGCGGCGCTGGCGCGCTGCAGCGCCTGATCGGCGCGGCGCAGCGGGCTGTCCTGACTGCTGCGGAAAAAGGCGCTGAGTTTGTTGCGCTCCGCCGGGCTGCGCTTGGCGGCGGCCTTGGTGGCGATGGCGCGGATCTCCGCCGGGGCGCGGCCATCGCCCTGCAGGTTGACCTGATCCGGGGGCTCGGAGGTCAGCGAGAGTTTGAAGCGGCCGATCTGATGGGCACCCAGCGTTTCATGCACGAGGCGAAGGTGCAGCGTGGCCTGCTCAGGCACGCCCACCACCTTGTCGGTGAGCAGCATCGCGCGGTTGGACTCGCGGCGGGAATTGCCGTCCACGGCCCAGCCCTTGCCGCGATTGGAGGCGGCCTGCTTGCGGCCTTTGCGGGCCTTGGTCTTGGCTTGAGGGATCAGGGATTCCACGCCCCAGCCGCGTTGCGAGTAGATTGCTTCAGCGCTGCTGAATTCAACGACCTGTGGTTGCTTGAGCGAGGGCGCGTGGATCTCCGCCTCGACGCGGGTCAGCACGAAGTTGCCGTTGCCATGGCGGCCGACGCTGCCGCCCGGAAGGGAGGGGTGGGGCAGGATGTCCAAGGCCAGGCCGCTGAAGCCACCGGCTTGGATGGGCACCTCGATGACATAGGTGTCGTGATTGGGGTTGCGACCGCCGGCCAGCCAACTGCCGTCTTCCAAGCGCTGAAGGCTGCTGCCTTGCAGGGCTCTGACCTTCTCGCCTTCGAGGGGTTGCCACTGCGGTCGGCTCTGCGCCAGTGAAGCGATGAATTTGGGCTCCCACTGCGCCAGCAGGGCGGGAAGTTGTTTTTGTTCCTCCGCCACCTTGGCCTCGGCGGCCTTGACCGCTGCCTTGAGTTGTTGGAGCTCGAGTTGCTGGGCCTGATCCGGCACCTTGACATAGGGGTCAGGGTTGCCGCCGCTGCGGTTGGAGGCACCGCGGATCACGCCGCTTTCCTCGATGTTGTTGAAGAAGGCGAAGAGTTGGTAGAACTCGCGCTGGCTGATTGGATCGTATTTGTGGTCGTGGCAGCGCGCACAGCCCAGAGTCAGGCCCAGCCAGGTTGCGCCCGTGGTGTCCACGCGGTCAATGATGTTCTCCAGTCTCCATTCCTCATCAATGATGCCGCCCTCGCCATTGATGCGGTGGTTGCGGTGAAAGCCGGTGGCCACGATTTGATCAAGGCTTGGTGAGGGCAACAAATCGCCGGCCAGTTGCTCGACACTGAATTGGTCAAAGGGCAGGTTGCGGTTGAAGGCGCGGATGACCCAGTCGCGCCAGGGCCACATGCTGCGCGAGGAGTCCGTCTGGAAACCATGGCTGTCGGCGTAGCGGGCGAAGTCCAGCCACTGTGCGGCCATGTGCTCCCCATAGGCTGCGGATTGCAGCAGGCGGTCCACCAGGGCTTCGTAGGCCTGAGGGCTGGGGTTGGCGGCGAAGGCCTCAATCATGGCCGGTGCAGGTGGCAGGCCTGTCAAATCCAAGGCCAGGCGCCTGGCCAAGGTGCGCGCATCGGCGGTCGGCGAGAGATGGCCTCCCTCGGCCCGCAGGCGCTCGACAACAAAGGCGTCAATGGCATTGCCCTGCGGCACTTCGATCTTGGGAATCGGCGGCCTGCTCGCTGCGGCAAAGGCCCAGTGGCCCTGATACACAGCGCCTTCTTCAACCCAGCGTTGCAGGGTTTGCTTCTGTGCGGCCGTGAGTTTTTTGTGCGAGTCCGGCGGTGGCATCAGATCCTCGGCATCCTCGGTGAAGATGCGGGCCAACACTTCGCTGGATTTGGCCTTGCCCGGAGAGAGGGCTTCCAGGGCCTCCTCGCGCACATCCAAGCGCAGGCCGGCCTCGCGGTGCTTGGGATCCGGGCCGTGGCAATAAAAGCAGTTCTCCGAGAGGATGGGACGAATGTCGCGGTTGAAGTCCACCGATGCGCCTGCGGCCAATCCGTGCGGGCTTGCGCAAAGGGAGAGCCAGGCCGCACCGAGGCGCAGCATGGGGCGTAAGCCGCGAGGGCAGGGCGTGGCGGAATCCATCATGGAAAGTGTGTCAGAAGTGGACAAAGAGGTTACGCTTGGAGCCTGATTTTGTTGGGTTGAGGCGCATAAAATTGCAGCAGCCAGCCAAACCAAGGCACGCGGTTCAGCGCGACTTGGCCTTCGGTTAACCTGATCTTGAGCCCTCTTCCCATTCAGCCCTGAATTTTAGCGTAAAATCGCCGCACCGCGCAGGAAAAACATTGCTGCCGCTTCGAGGGGACCATAGGCAAGAGCCATGCCTTCCCCTGAGTCGTCCCCAAGCGAGTCCCCCGTCGCTGGTTTTGATTCCCACGCCCAAAGTGGCCGCCGTGACTTTCTTCGCATGGTCGGCGGCATGGGCGGATTGATGGCCGCTGAGGGCGCAGTTCATCTGCTGCCCCAGCAATTGCGGGCCGAGGCCTCGGATGCCCGCCGAAATTTCATCTTCTTCTCCACCGATCAGCAGCAACACCTGCGCTGGTTTCCCGAGGGCTGGGAGGCGGCAAATCTGCCAGGTCTCACGCGGTTGAAGAACAAGGGCGTGAGTTTCAACCGCGCCTACATCAACACGGCGATGTGCACGCCTTCGCGCACCACCATGTTCACCGGGCTTTACCCCGCCCAGCACCGCAACTTCGACACCCTCTCCGAGGGCATGTCGCAATCCGAGGAGGAGCACCAACTCGATCCCACCCTGCCCAACATCGCCACCGTGCTCAACTCGTTGGGCTATGATGTGGTGTGGAAGGGCAAGTGGCACCTGAGCAAGGGCATTGAGCAGGCTGACGGAGTGCATGTTGATGACGACATCAGCCGCTACGGCATGCAGGACTGGAACTCGCCTGATGCCGGTGGCGATGCCAAGCTCAAGAACTACGGTGGCGGTCTCACGGATCACGATGGTCGTTACTTCGACGGCAGCACTTGGCAGTCTCCTGTGGGCAATGAGTCTGACCCTGAATTCATGTTCACTCAGGCCAACGGGCCGATCAATGCCGACTACGAGCGCGAGAGTGTGATGGCCTTTCTGCGCCACAAGATCGCCAACCCTGGTGGCAGGCCATTTTGCCTGATCATCTGTCTGATCAATCCTCATGATGTGCTTGGCTGTCCCGGGCTATCCGTGGCCCAGGGTGGCAATGGCACTTACCTCGACGGTGGCTACTATGATCGCGGTGATGGATCATCGCCCTGGTCAGAGACCAGTGGCCCCCTTGAGATTGGTCTGCCGCCCACGGTTGGCGAGAATCTGCTGACCAACCACAAGCCTGTCTGTCAGCCGAGCTTTCAGCTCTCCACGGCGGGTTTGGGCACGGTGCAGACCGATGAACTCAAGCTGCAGTACCTGAACTTCTACGGCAATTTGATGAAGCTCAATGACCGTCGTCTGGTCAAGATGCTTGATCTGCTCGATGGTGTGGATGGCACGGTGGATGCGACTGCGGCGCGCAATCTGCGCGATTCCTCCTGGGTCATCTTCACCTCCGACCACGGCGACATGGCGATGAGCCACGGCGGCATGCGCCAGAAGTCGTTCCAGTACTATGAGGAGGTGGCCAATGTGCCGCTGATCTGGTCCAACCCAGTGGATTTTCCGGCTGCAGCAGCCTGCGATCACCTCGTGTCGCATGTGGACTTTCTGCCCACGCTCTGCAGTCTCGCCGGCGGCAACCCCAAGGCCTTTGGCCTGCGCGGAATCAGTTACAGTTCCCTGTTGAAAAACCCTGCCGGCCCGCCGGTGCAGGATGCCATTCTCTTCACCTTCGACGACATCTGGTGCGGTCAGGAATCCGCGGGCAAGCCCAACGGCATTGCCTCTGCACCCAACCGCATTCGTGCGGTGGTGACCAAGGAGTGGAAGTACGCTTACTACTACGACGGTGAGGGGGTGGAGAAACCACAGGAGGAATTCTATGACCTGCGCAGCAAGTCTGCGGGTGGTACTGACACCGATCAGGATCGTGGACTGGGCGGCAGCACTGGCAAGGCGGTGGAGTACAGCAATTACTCGCTCTGGGCAGAGTTGCGCAGCGGCGTGAAGGTCACCGATCCGGTGATTGTGGCCAAACGCCGCGAGACGATGGCCAAGCTGCATTCCCTGGTGAAATCGCGCCTGACTCCTGTGGCCAAGAGGCCGGCAGTTCCACCACAGGATTTCCGCGTTGAGTTGCTCAACTGGACCAATGAGTACAATCAGTTGGAGAGCGAGTTGCTCATTGCCTGGCTCTCCCGCGACACCAGCCAGTACCAGTTGCAATGTTCCCGCGACCGCAAGACTTGGACCAATGTGGGTGAACCGTTGCGCGGCACCAATGGGCCGATGTCCATTCATCAACCGGTCACCGGATTCAAACTCTTCTATCGTCTCTCCTGGGCTCCGGCCTGAGTGCACACCTCCGCTGAACCCATCATGGTCTTGCCCGTCTCCCTGCCTGATTCATTCATGAAGATCCTCCCACTGCTCTGGACTCTCGCTGCGATGGCTCCAGCCTTTGCCGCCACCTTTCGCGCGGACTCCACGACGGGAGGCAGTCAGGTGGTGGTGGTTCCAGCCGGCAAAACGGTGGTGGTCGCACCGCAGTTCCAGCCCCCCGCGGTGGCGGCCTTTCAGGTGCTCTCGCACTCGCGCAATCGCGAATCCATGCAGTTGAACCTGGCCGGTTCTCCGCCGCGTGATTTTTATCAGGCCCCACTGCGCAACGATCAGTTTTCTGCGCCCAACCTTGCCTGCTATGCGCTGGTCACCGCAGGGGATTGGGTGGGGCGCTGGTTTCCTGTGCTTTCCAATGACGCCACCAGCCTGGTGATTGATGTGGGGTCGCTGGTCAGCGACAGCCGCAGCGTCCGCAATGTGGAGATCCGCCCGTTCTGGACTTTGAAGACCCTCATGCCCGAGAGTGTCTCGGGCATCTCCTTCGTGCCAACGACCGATGTCATGGCCATCAAGAGTCGTCTGGTGCTCTCGCCGGTGACCACGCATGGCAACGAGGTTCCGCAGCAGGAGGGCGAGGCCTTCTTCTTTAGCAGTGCCGTGGGTGACTGGGTGGCTGAGACGACTCCCGGCGTTTCCGCCGCCTCCACCCTGCTCCCGCCTGGCAGTTACTTCTATCTGCAAAACAGCTTCATTGGCAGTGTTCCAATGGATGTGGTGATTGCTGGCACGGCCCTGCTGACCCCGTTTCGCTTCGAGTTTCGCTCCTCAACAACGCAGAACACTCTCAATTATTTTGCCCTGCCTCGGGCCGATGATTATCGGCTTTCCCAGATCGGCCTCAATGAGACCAACTTCACCTCAAGCCTCGACAACACCCTGGCTGGCCGCAATGACCTGCTCTTGGTGGACGACGGTTTTGGTGGGCTTGGCAGCATCTATTACCGCCACCGCGGTCGTTGGTATCTTCAGGGAGGGGCCTTGCCAGTGGACCCCCGGTTTGCCGCAGGCACGGTGTTTGTGGTTCTGCGCAAACAGGGTGCCGCCGACAATGTTGTCCTGCTGAATCAGGTCAATCGTTGATCGGGGATCGTGCGGAGGGGCTGGCGATGCCAGGCACTTCGCCCTTTTCCAGCATGCCCATGATCAGGGCAGGCGCGCGGCGGCTTTGCATCAGCGCGGTCATCTGCTTCATGAAGGGGTCAATGTGGCGGAAGAACTTCTGGTAGCCTGCGCAAAGGTAGTTGAGGCCTGGTTCGCCCTCGGGGGTGCGAATGAAGCGGTGCTTGGGGCATTCGCCGTGGCAGGCAAAGCGGACATCGCAGTTGCGGCAATAGGCGGGCAGGCTGGTGGACTTGGAGGCGCCGAAGTGGCGTTGCTGGGCTGAGTTGACCAGGGCGGCGATGTTGTCGTTCATCACATTGCCCAACTTGAACTTGGGGTAGACGAAGTGGTCACAGCTAAACAGGTCGCCATTGTGTTCAATGGCCAGCGCCTCGCCGCAGTCCGGCACAAACAGGCAGATGCCCGGACCGTGCCCCGACCAAATGCCCAGCGACACATCAAACATCTGCACAAAGACGCGGCCGACATCGCGGCGCACCCAGACATTGAAGATCTCGATGAGGAAATCGCCATAGGCCTCGGCGGGCACGCTCCATGGCGTGACGGCACTGCTGTCCTCCAGCGCTGCGGCCGCCGGCGCCGCGAAGGTCAGACCGCCGGCCTTGTCAGCGCCCTGGGCCAGGCGTTCGACCAGCGGGATGAATTGCAGAAAGCCCGAGCCCACCTCGCGCAGGAACTCATAGACCTTGAGCGCCTGAGTGGCGCTTTCGCGGCTGACCACGCTGAGGGTGTTGAATTCCACCTCATGGGCCTTGAGAAGGTTGAGCCCGCGCATCACCAGATCAAAGGTGGGAGCGCCGGACTTGCTGCGGCGATGCAGGTCGTGCAACTCGCGCGGACCATCCAGACTCAGGCCGATGAGAAAGCCCTGCTGCCTGAAAAAGCGACACCAGGCCGCGTCGAGGCGGGTGCCATTGGTCTGCAGCGTGTTGTTGATTTTGCGGCCGTCGCCGTGCTGCTGTTGCAGGCGCACCACCTCACGGAAGTAATCCAGGCCAAGCAGGGTGGGCTCGCCGCCCTGCCAGGCAAAGGTCACCTCTGGGCTGTCCTGCGACTGGATGTATTGGCGGATGTAATTCTCCAGCACCTCCGGGCGCATGCGGAAGTTGCCGCCCTTGGGGTAAAGCGTCTCCTTTTCCAGGTAGTAGCAGTAGCTGCAGTCCAGGTTGCAGATGGGCCCGATGGGCTTGGCCATCACATGAAAGTTGCGGCTGACAGGAGTGGTCTCGTTCACGGGTGGGCGCAGGTCGGTGCCGCGCACACGGGCGCAGCCTGGCCTGAAGGCTAGCGGCGGCCCCTGAGGTTTGAAATGCCTTTGTTGGACTTAGGCGCGAATTTCGCTGATCTCTCCCTTGGCGATGCCAAGCGGGCGGTCCATTGGCACCCCAGCGCAGTGGAGCAGCGTGGTGAGCAGGTCGCCCTGGTTGCCTTTCACCGAGTCAATGAAGCGCCCTGTTTTCAGCGCGCCACCGCCCTTGCCAGCGATGATGAAGGGCAGGTTTTCGCGGGTGTGCTTGTTGCCGTCCTCCAGGCCGCTGCCCCACATCATGATGCAGTGGTCCAGCAGGCTGCCATCGCCCTCGCGCAGTTGCGCCATTTTTTTGACCATGTACGCGAACTGGTCGATGTTGAATTTGGTGATGGCTGCCACCTTGCGCACCTTGTCGGGTTGGTTGTTGTGGTGGGTGGGGCTGTGGTGCGTGTCGCTGAACCCAAGCTCGGGGTAGGACACGCCGTTGGGTGTTGAGCCGATGTAGGTGCTGACCCGCGTGCTGTCGCTTTGGAAGGCAAGGATGGTCAGGTCGCACATCACCTGCATGTACTCACTGCGTTTGTCGCCCTCGGGAATCTTCACCTCAAGAGGTGGGCTGTCCGTGCCGCGGCGGCGCGAGGGGGCAAGACCGGCCTTCTCCAGGGCCGCGTCCTTCTGCCGCATTTCAATGGCAGCGATGCGCCGCTCCACCGAGCGCACGCTGTCGAGGTACTCGTCGAGCTTTTGCTGATCCGCATGGGGCAGACGGCGGCGCAGGTCGCGGGCGCCACCAATCACCAAGTCCAGCATCTCGCGCTCAAGAGGGTCGGCCTTGCCGTTGGCCGCGCCCTGGCTGTTGCTGCCAAAGAGGCGGTTGAGAACGGTGCGCGGGTTGATCTCCGCGGGCATGGCCTGGGTGGGTGAGCGAAAGCTGCAATGCGAGTAGTAGCCCTCATTGAGACCCTCCTGATTCTCCTTGTGGGTCTGCGGCATGGTGGCCAGTTCCAAGGAGGGCAGGGCCGTCAGCGCCCCGTAGTAATTGGCAAAGACCTGGTCGGCTGAGATGGCAATGTTGATCTGGTTGCGCTTGGCTGCGTTGGGCAGCGTGGCGGTCAGCCAGGTGGAGAGCTCAAGCGCGTGAGGGGCGCTGCCAAACGGCACGATGGGCACGCCACTGATGCCCTTGACCATCAGACACTGGTCGAGGATGGGGCGCAGAGACTCCAGTGCCGGCGGCGGTTGCTTGAGAAAGCTCTCCGGCGACTTGGGCCAGAACTGATCCATGATCACGCCGTGGGGCATGTACATGAAGGCCAGGCGCACGGGGGGCTTGCCTTGGGCACCGCGCTTGACGGGTTCACCCCAGCCCAGGGATTCCATCAGGGGCAGGCCGAGGCTGGCGCCGAGGCCGCGCAGGCAGGCGCGGCGGCTGAGATGGGGGGAAGGGCTCATGGACTGGCAAACCTACGCTGCCGGGCGGGCAAACATTGCGCCCCAAAATGGGGCCGGCTGGCGAGGCAGGCCTCGGGAGGATCAGCCCTGCACAACCCAGTGAGCCCAGCCCTTACTTGCGGGCTGGGGTTTCCATCACCCGGCGGTTGAGAAAGGGGTAGCTGCCCACCACTTCAAGCACCAGAGTCTGCAGCCGCAGGCCATCGGCTTTGAGGCGCTCAATCATGCCGTCCATGATGAGGTGGTCATAGCCTTCAAGCTCGCGCCCCAGGGCGTAGGCCAGCAGCTTTTCGGTGAGGCTGCGCGCCAGATCGTCGCGGCGCTGAGCAATCAGGGATTTGAGTTGGGCGGGGCTGGAGAATTTACCGCCCTTGGGCAATTCCCCGGCGGAATCAATGGCCGCGCCGTTGTCGTCGCGGTCGCGCCAGCGGCCAATGGCGTCGAAGTTCTCCAAGCCAAAGCCAATCGGGTCGAGGATGCGGTGGCAGTTGGCGCAGACGGCGTTGCTGCGGTGCAACTCGGTGCGCTGGCGCAGACTCATGGATTCGAGGTTGGGCGCCTTTTGTTGATCCAGCGCCGGCACATTGGGCGGAGCCGGTGGCACGCGCTGGCCAAGCACCTGCTCCAGCACCCAGACCCCGCGGTTGACTGCACTGCTGCGACTGGCAAAGGAGGTGGCCGAGAGCACGGCGGGCAGGGCCAGAATGCCGCCGCGATTCGGGTCCTTGAAGCTGACCCGCTCAAAGGCATCACCCAGCCCTTGGGCGGGCAGACCATAATGCTCTGCCAAGCGTCGGTTGAGGAAGCTGAAGTCGGCGCTGACCAGTTCCACCAAGCTGCGGTTCTCGCGCAACAGGCTCTCAAAAAACAGGCGGGCCTCCTCAATCATGGCGGCCTTGAGATCGGCCTTCATCTGCGGGAACTTCACCGGGTCAAAGGTCTTGGATTCCAGTTCACCCAGGCCCAGCCATTGGCGTCCGAAACCATCAAACAGGGCGCGGGAGCGCGGGCTTGCCAGCAGGCGCAGGGTTTGCGCCTTGAGGACTTCGGGCTCGTGCAGGCGGCCCGCGTCGGCAAGCTCCTGCAGGGTCGGGTCAGGCATGCTGGCCCACAGCAGGTAGGACAATCTCGCGGCGAGGTGATGATCATCCAAGGCCACGATGGGTTCATTCCCCCCGGCAATAGCGGCGGGAGTGATGAAAAGAAACTGCGGCGAGACCAAGGCGGCCTTGAGCATGAGTTCACGCGCCGCCTGGGGCTTCAGGCCGCGCTTGAGCCCGAGTTCATGCACCTTGAGCAGGGTTTGGATTTCATCCTCGGCCGGCGGCCGGCGGAAGGCCAGGCGGGCGATGCCGCTGGCCACGGCCTGGACTGTTTCGCCTCCCTGCCCGAGCAGCCGGCGACGGGCCTCGGCGCTCATGGTTTTGACCGCCTCGCTGGCCAGGCTGAGGTACTGCTCGGTCTGCATCGGTGAGATGCTGTTGAGGTAGCCGGCACCTGGCACTTCAGCAGGCAGGGAATCGGCAATGGCGGCGTTGACGCCGAGCAGATCCACCAAGGTGTTGGCGTACTCAAAGCGGGTGAGGCGGCGGATCACAAAGGGCCCAGGGTCCTTGGGGCTGAGGTACTTGATCTGCTCGACCACCTCCAGGAAACGCTGGCGCTCTGCCGGGCTGGGTTGGTCGGCGTCGTCGGGCGGCATGTCATTGGCGCCGACATTGGTGGCGCAATCCAGCCACTTGCGCAGGAAGGCCGGGTCACCGGGCTTCTGCACGGCCACCCGCAGGTTCAAGCCCGCCTTGGGCCGATCGCCATGGCATTCCACGCAGAACTTGGCCACAAACGGCGTGACCTCGCGCTCAAAGCGTTTTTTGACCTCCGCGGCCTTGGCTGCCATGGGGTCCAGGGGCTTGGCCTTGTCCTTGCCTCGCTCCGTGACCTTGGCTTGGACCGCGGCGTTGCCGGGCTTGGTCGGCTTGTTGCCGGGCTTGGCGGCCCATGCCAACGGCGGCAGGGCCCAGAGCAGCGCGAGGCTGAAAGTGAGGGGCAGGAGGAGCTTCAAGGCGGGAGTGAAATCACGAGGCGAAAGGCGGCAATCTATCGCCCTTTCCGGCGCTTGCAGGCCTCGCTGCAAAAGCGCACCTGCTCCCAGTCGCGGGCCCACTTTTTGCGCCAGGTGAAGGGGCGGTTGCAGGCCGCGCAGAGTTTCTGCGGTAGGTGCTGTTTTTTGACGCCGTTCACAGCAGTTGCAGTTGTTGGGGTGGGTGGTTGGCGGCAAGCCAGCGCGAGGTTTTTTCCCAAAACGGGAAGAAGCCGGCGCGGGCATGGCCAAAGAGTTTGGCGTCCCACGGGCGGCGCAGGGCATGCAGTGCAACCCCAAGGCCATCGAGCTGTTGTCGGATTCGTGGCAGGGCGTCAGCGATGGGGCCAACATTGGGCATCATGCACAGCACGGTGCTGAGCCTCTCGCGGCTGGCCCAATGAGCCATGGCGGCGGCCAAATCACCTGCCTCGTGAAGATGGCCTGCGCATGGAAAATGCGCGCTGGCGCGGGCAAGCCCATCCTGCAGGGCGGCCTTGATGCTGGCGATGCGTTGCGGACTCAGGCCCATGTCCTGCTCAACCGCTTCACTGCAGAACGCGGCGATGCTGTGGGGTTTGAGGCCGGCCAACACGCCATCCTCCAGGCAAAGATCATCGGCATGCAACCAGAGCCCAATGCGCCCCTCGAGTTGCGCTGGGCTCTGCGGCAAGTCGGGCAATTCGCGTCGCGAGAGGTCGGCGCTTTCCGGCGCAATCCATGGCTGCACTTGGCCGTCGTCGAGTTGCGCAAGACCGCGGCCATGCCTTGTCAACAACTGCGGATCACAGAAGCGCTCCAGATTGCTGCGCCGCACCAGATAGGTTTTGCCCGGGGTTTGCAGGCCTGCCACCCAGCGCCAGGAAAGTGTGTTGCTGGCAGGGTCGGCATCGAGCAGGTGCTGGAAGAAAAACTCCGCGCCCAAGGCCCAGGGCAGGCGCTGCGCGTGAACCCAAAAACTGGCCCACCACATGCGGGCGTGGTTGTGGAGGTAGCCGCTCTGCCGCAACTCAAGCGCAAAGTGGTCCATGATGGCCACGCCGCTTTGGCCCTCGCTGACCAGGCGCGCACGCTCAAGCACCTCGGCGGGCAGCTCGGCCTTGAGCTGGCGCACCTCCCGTCGCCACTGCCTCCAGACCTGCGGGCGCATCTCAAGCCAGCCCTTCCAGTAACTGCGCCAGCAGACCTCCTGCACCCATTTCTCAACGCGTTGCAGCGGATGCTGCGCCAAGGAATCCCGCACCAATTCCTCGGGCCTCAGGAGGCCCAGACGCAGGGCAGGGGAGAGGCGGGAGACGCCGCGCAGCCCTTCATCCACAAAGTTGCGTTGGGCAGCGTAGCGGGTGATCTGCGGCAGGAACCTACGCCAAGCCGCAAGGGCTTGCTCGCGGCTTGAGGCGGGCCAGGACATGCCAGCACTTACGCCCACAGCGGCTCATGCAGCGCATTCATGATGGGAGGATTCTTGGAGTGGCCTGATGCCGGCCTGTGCCCGGGGTTGCCAAGGCCCGCGAAGTTGTCTAGGACTCAACGCCAAGTCTGGCCGCCGCATGAGCTCTTCACCCAGCCCAAATCCAAGGGGTCCCTCGATTGGCCCGGTCACCTTGGTGGCTTGGATTCTCGCCATCTTCATGGCCTGCTGGTGGGCGCGTTGCGCGGCCTTTGCCCTGAATCAGGTCAAGGTCAGTGGCGAGATTGTGCATCATGAGGTCAAGAAGCAGTACCGTCGCCGCGGCGGAAGTCATGAGGTCCAATATGTGCAGGTGCAATTCAAGGATGAGCAGGGCGCGCTGCGGCAGTTTCGCAGCACCTTTCATGGCAACCTGCCTGCGGATCGCAGAGTCGCGGTTGCTTACGCGAGGCACCAGCCCAGCGATGTGCGTCTGCAGGGTTGGTGGCAGGTTTGGGGACTGTGCAGCATGAGCAGCGCGGTGCTGCTGCTGATGGCCTGCTTGGGATGGCTGGGCAGCCGTGCCCGAGGTCTGGATTGGAATGGGCGGCCCTTGAAACCCGCCGAGTCGCCGCCAACCCTTGGCGCAGCGAGCCCTGAATGATTCATCTCATGTGCGGTCGTCTCAACCAATTTGAAGCCACTCCCGCCATTCAGGCGGGTGGACGCCGCCGCCCGCCCAAGCGCAGGAACACAGAGTCTGAGACGCCGACAGCGCAGGAGCCCAGACCCATCCACAACCTCTGTCCCACGGACATGGCGCAGGTGCTTCGGCTCGACGAGGACGGTGAGTTGATCGAAGAGCCAATGCGCTTTGGATTGTTGCCTGCTTGGGCCCGTGGGGATTTGGCCGCAGTCAGTCGCAAGTTTGGCCACACCTTCAATGCGCGCTGTGAGAGCGTGTTTGAGTTGGCCTCGTACAAGGCGGCGATCCTGCAGCGCCGCGCCCTGGTGCCGGTGCGCGGATGGCACGAGTGGCCCCTGACCCATCAGCCTTATTTCATCCACCGCCGCGATGACCAAGTGTTGTGGCTGGCTGCGATTTGGGAGTGCTGGCATGCGCCGCAGACCGCAGGCTCGGCGTTGCCACGGCCCATCACCTCGATGAGCGTGATCACCACGGCTCCCGGGGCGTATATGGCACAGTTTCATGATCGCAGCCCCTTGGTGCTTGAGGACGAGCAGGCCTGGGCCTGGTTGCAGCCCGGCATGAACCGCGCGGCAATTGAGGCCTTCTTCAGGCCCTACGACAGTCCGCTGCTTGAGGCCTGGCGGGTGGGGCCGGCGGTGGCCAATCCCCGCAACAAGGGCGCGGAGGTCTGGGCGCCCGTGGCAACTCCTGTGGAGCATGGCGCTGGGCCCGTGCTCGAAGATGAAATTCAGTTGCCGCTATTTTGAATCAATCGGCTCGACAGGTTGCCAGGCTGTGGTCTAGCCTCAGGCCATGAGATCAAGCAATCCTGTTTTGCGGCCATCCACCTTCACCGCCATGGCTCATGGCGGCCAATCCATCGAGGTCATGACCATTCAAGGGGCGGTCAATGCCACCCTGGTCCTTGGGGTGTTGTTGCTCATCAGTGGCTCCTATGGCTGGAGCCAGGCCAGCAGCAATCCAACCGGGGCCATGACTCTGCTGATGGGCGGCTGCATTGGCGGTTTGATTTTGGGCATGGCCACGGCCTTCAAGCCAACCTGGGCGCCGATCAGCGCCCCGCTCTATGCGCTGGCCGAGGGCTTGGTGTTGGGCACCATCTCCGCCATCTACGAAAAACAAACCCAGGGCATTGCCCTGCAAGCCGCCCTGCTCACGGCCTGCACCCTGCTGGGCTTGCTCGGTGCCTACCGCAGCGGGCTGATCCGCGCGACGGAGAACTTCAAGCTCGGGGTGTTTGCGGCCACCGCAGGCATTGCCCTGGCTTATCTGCTGATGTTTGTGGTTGGCTTGTTCGGCGTGAAGATGTCCTTCCTGCACGACTCCAGCCCGTTGAGCATTGGCATCAGTCTGGTGGTGGTCGTCGTGGCGGCCTTGAATCTGGTCTTGGACTTCGACTTCATCGAGGAGGGCGCCAAGCAGGGCGCTCCCAAGCACATGGAGTGGTACGCCGCCTTTGGTTTGCTGGTCACCTTGGTCTGGCTCTACCTGGAGATCCTGCGCCTGCTGGCCAAACTCTCCAACAACCGGCGCTGAGTGGGAATCCGCGAAGGCCTTGCTGCGGCTTGAGGCGATTTTGATGGCGACAAGCTGCGGCCTTTCTGGCTGACTCAGTCCATGCCCATTTTTGGCACCGCGCTGCTTGCCCTTTGTTTGCTCACCGGCCTTGGTTTGGGCAGGCTCATCGGTGCCGCCCTGGGGTTGGATGCCGACATTGGCGGCGTGGGTCTGGCGATGATCCTGCTGATTGTGCTCGGTGATGGGCTCAAGCGCCGTGGTCTCTTTTTGGGACCAGAGGAGTCCGGTGTGACTTATTGGGGCCAAATGTATGTGCCGATTGTGGTGGCGATGGCCGCCAGCCAGAATGTGCGCGGCGCCATTGGCGGCGGCGCCGTGGCCTTGTTTGCCGGTTTGCTGGTTGTGCTGCTGAGTTTTGGATTGGTTGGCCTGCTGGCCAAGAGCAAGGGCAACTCGGAGGACCCCTCATGAAGATGCTGGAGTCGCTCCTGATGAAAAACGGCCTGCTCACCGCTTTTGCCGTGGTCGGCCTTGCGATGCTGTTGGCGCAGGGCCTGTCGCGGCTTAGCCGCGGGCGCCTGCATGGCAGTGCCATTGCCATTGCCTTGGGTTTGATTGGGGCTGCCCTGGCTGGCGGCAACAACGGCTTGGCGGATCTGCCCCTGCTCTCAGGGCTGGGGTTGATGGGAGGCAGCATGTTGCGTGATCTGGCCATTGTGGCCACCGCACAGGGCGTGCGTCTGCAGGAGTTTGCGCGCAGCGGTTGGATTGGCGCCTTGAGTCTGGCCTTGGGCCTGGTGATCTCCTTTGTCAGTGGGGTGCTCGTGGCCCTGGCCTTTGGCTACCGCGATGCGGTCAGCCTCACCACCCTGGGGGCCGGTGCTGCCACCTACATCGTCGGGCCGGTGACCGGCGCCGCGCTTGGCGCCTCAAGCGAGATCATGGCCCTGAGCATTGCCACCGGCTTGGTCAAGGCGATTGCGGTGATGATGGCCACGCCATTTTTGGCTCCGTTCATTGGCCTGAACAACCCGCGAGCCGCGATGATTTTCGGCGGCCTCATGGGCACCAACAGCGGGGTCATGGCAGGCCTTGCCGCCACCGATCCCAAGCTCGTGCCCTATGGCGCGATGACCGCCACCTTTTACACTGGGCTGGGTTGCCTGCTTGGCCCCTCCCTGTTTTTCATGATCATCCGCAGTCTTTGCCCCACATGATGGAATTGCCCCTCATCTCTCGCGCTCGTGTCCATGCCTCGCGCATCGCCTATCAGGATGCGCAGAGCAGCACGACCTACGCTGAGTTGCTCTCCAGAAGCGCTCAGATTGCCTCAGGGTTGCTTGGAGCACGGGCGGATCTCGCCGAGGCTCGCGTGGCCTTGCTGGTGGCTCCTGGCGCACTTTACACGGCGGCGCAATGGGGCATCTGGCGGGCTGGGGGCATCAAGTTGCCCATCTGCCTCTCAGCCACTGAAGCGGAGTGGGAGTATGCCTTGAGTGACGCAGAGGTTTCCACCGTGCTGGCCGATGCGGCCAATGCGCCGCGCATCGCCGGGCTTTGCTCCCGCATGGGCATTGCCCTTCGAGTGGCAGAGGAACTCACGGCAGATGCCAAGGCCATGCCCGAGATTGGTCTCGAGCGTCGCGCGATGATTCTCCACACCAGCGGCACCACCAGCAAGCCCAAGGGCGTGGTGACGACGCATGACAACATTGCCGCGCAGATCAGGAGCCTGGTGCAGGCCTGGGAATGGACGGAGCAGGACCGCATCCCGATGTTTCTGCCGCTGCATCACATCCACGGCATCATCAACATTCTGGGCTGCGCGCAGTGGAGTGGCGCCTGCGTCGAGGCCTTTGGCCGCTTTGATCTGGAGAGGGTGCTAAGCCGCGTCAGCGCGCAGGCCTACACGCTGTTCATGGCTGTGCCCACCATTTATGTGAAGCTCATCAGCGCGCTGCAGCAGGCTGACGAGGCCCAGCGCGAGAGCGTGGTCGCCGGCTTCCGCGCGATGCGCCTGATGGTCTCAGGCAGCGCAGCGCTGCCGGCCAGTGTGCATGAGGCCTGGACTCGTCTTACGGGTCAGGAGTTGTTGGAGCGCTATGGCATGACCGAAATCGGCATGGCTCTGAGCAATCTTTACCGCGGTGAGCGACGCCCCGGCGCCGTGGGCGCGCCCTTGCCCGGAGTGGAGGTGCGGCTCAAGGCGGAGAACGGTCCGGTGATTGAAGGTGAGGATGAGCCCGGCGAGATCCAGGTGCGCGGGCCCGGCGTCTTTGCCGCCTATTGGAATCGGCCGCAGGCCAGCGCGGAGAGTTTTGAGGAGGGTTGGTTTCGCAGCGGCGACATGGCCGTGCGCGAACGCGGCTACTACCGCATCATGGGCCGCCTCAGCGTGGATATCCTCAAGAGCGGCGGTTACAAGTTAAGCGCCCTTGAGATTGAGGCCGTGCTGTTGGAGCACCCGCAAATTGCCGAATGCGCAGTCATTGGTCTGCCCGATGACACCTGGGGCGAGGCGGTCACCGCCGTGGTGGTCCTGCGCGCGGGCAGGCTCGAGTTGCCTGCATTGCGTGAATGGTGCCGCGACCGTCTCTCAGTGTACAAGATCCCGCAGCGCCTGAAGGTGGTTGAGGCCCTGCCGCGCAACGCCATGGGCAAGGTCACCAAGCCTGCGGTCAAAGCCTTGTTCTGAGTCTCGACTGCCCCCCGCAAACTGGAGAGCCACCCAGCGCCTTGATTAGCGGCCAAGCCTAAATTGGGTTACTTCACCTGCGTGGTTCGGCCACCTGTCTTGGGGAGAACGCTGCTATCTCATCCTATTGGCCTTGGAATCAGCGCCTTGTCTCGGAGGCAGTCCTCGCCAGTGGACTCGGACCTTGGCGCGGGAGCGGGAGGATTGGGGATTGCGGGTTGCGGACGCTTCGTCTCTGCCGAAGGTCAACACAGCTGTCGCGTTTTGGACGCTGGGTTTAGGACTCGCTCAGCAACGTTGGGGTAGGCCACGAGCCTGACGCCAGCGATCTACGCCTGCAATGCCCTTCGTTTTTTCCACCACCTTTCCATCCAAAACGAGTCATTGGCTCTGCTGCGGCCTGCTCATGGCGCTCCTGCTTCCGCTGCAGGCTCAGACCACACGCACTTGGGATGGAGAGGCAGGGACCTTGGTGCTGACCGACCCAGCCAATTGGTCGGGCAACGCCCTGCCAGCGAGCACGGGTACCACTGATGTTGAGCGGCAGGACGCCTACTGGAATGGCCTGACTGCCGGCCCACTCAACCTCACTTTTGCCGGCAGCCTTGGCGGTGCTTTCGGGATGGGCTTGGTCATGGGAGCCAATCAGACCAGCGCGGTCAACTTGAGTGTGTCCACCCCAAGTTCCCAGGTGCTGCGTCTGATCAACAGCACCTCGTCGGGTTTGGGCAGCATTCAGGTGGCAGCCGGTGCGGGTGCTCTAAGCATTGGCAGCGCGGGCAGCAGCAACCCCATCTCACTGCTGTTGGGGCAGGGGGCCAACGCGCTTGAGTATCACTTCAACAACCTCTCCGCCAATGCGGTGACTCTCGGTGAGAATGTCACCCTCAGTGCCGGGGACGGTCACCCGGCCAACCTCAATTTCAACTCGGGGGCCTGGGACATTCGCGGCAAAATCAGCTCGATTGGTTCCATCGTTGTCAACGGCGGTGCGCAACTCGCGCTTGCCGGCATCAACACCTTTTCCGTGGTGACCACGATTTTCAATGGCAGCGCTGTGGTTGGCAACAATCTTGCCTTTGGCACAGGATCGGTGACCCTCAATCCCACCGCTTCCGGTGCGGTGGCCCGGCTGCGAGCGGATGCGTCTGACCGCAGCCTTGGCAACACCCTGTCCATTTCCGGTGCCTCTCCAGGCCGCAATTATCTGGGAGCCCCAGGCACGGGCAAGCTCACCTTCACCAGCTTTGTCACCTGGGGAACCACTTCGAGAAACCTCACCATTGACTCCTCCACGGTTGAGTTTTCCTCGACCTGGAGCGGCAGCAGTGCCACCGCCATCAATTCCCTCGACGGCACGAATGTGGACAGCTCGGTGATGATCCTCAATGGCGATCGCGGCACCGTAGCCAAGCAACTCCAGATTGGCGACAAGCTCACGCTGCGCGTCAATCACGCCAACTCCTTTGGCAGCAGCAACACCTACCCCCTGCTGATGCTGGGCGGCAGCTACAACAGTGTGATCGAACTGAGCAACAACATCACCTTGGCGCGCAGCGTGACGCTCCAGGGACGCTCGGTTGCCGATGTCGCCCTGCGCAATGTGTCCGGTGCCAACAGCATCAAGCTGGTGTTGGCCGATGGCGGTGAGCGTTATCATCTGCAATCCCTTGCCGGCACGCTGACCGTCAGTGATCTCTCCGGCGTCACCGGCAACCGCGACTTGCAGGTCAGTGGGGCGGGTTCCGTGGTCGTTCCCGGTTGGGATGGAAGGCGTGACATTCTCGTCAACGGCGGCGGCAGCTTGAGCATTGGCGGAGGCAGCAATTCCTCAAGCATCACCGGCAAGGCCACGGTGAGCTCAGGCACCCTGATCGTCAATGCCACAGGTGCCGCAGCGCTGGCAGCCGCGGGAGGTATCTTCGTGGAAAGCGGCGGCACCTTGGTGGCGCAGGGAACAGGCAACAGCATTGGCGACAGCACCTTCCTCAAGCTCGATGGGGTTTTTGATTTGCGCCAAAACGAGAGCATTGGCTCGTTGTCCGGGTCCGGCACGGTCCGCAACAGCACGGCGCAGGATCAAACGCTCAGCGTGGGCGGCGACGGCCTCAGCAGCACCTTCAGTGGGCTGCTTGAGCAAGGCTCCACGGGAAAGCTCGGCCTGACCAAGGTGGGTGCAGGCACTCTGGTGCTCAGTGGCAACAGCACCAATCAGGGCGCGACCAGCGTCAGCGCCGGGGTCTTGCAGGTGGGGCTTGGCGGTCAGGGCGCCATTGGCAGCGGAGCCTTGAGCGTTAGCGGCAATGCCACCCTCACCGGCACGGGGACCATTCGCACCAACAGTCTGACCGTCGCCAACAACGGCATCGTGCAGGCTGGCGATGGCACTGCTGAGGCGAACCGTGGCACCCTGAGTTTTGCGCCCAGCTCGGGCACGGCAAGTTTCCAATTTCAAAGTGGCAGCAAGGTGATTTTGGGCATCAGCACCAGCGGCCCCAGCGATCAACTCAGCTTCACCAGCGCACCCGGAGGCTCCCTGAGTTTCAATGGCACCCTGCAGGTCTTGGCCACTGGCTATCTGCCCACCAAGGTTGAGAGCTTTCAGCTTCTGAGTTGGTCGAACCTCAGCACGGTGAATTTTGCCAATCGCTACCTCAGCTCCTCCTACGCCAACGGTTGGCTGCTGGGCAATGGCGAT
>JAURHS010000178.1 GCA_030833205.1 Prosthecobacter sp. | reverse complement strand
GGACCGTAAGCATACTCATGATAGGCCCCGCTGACGCCCCAGCCGCTGCTGGCGCAAAGGTACTCGTCGGCGCGGCCATCGGCGTTGCGGTCCGTGAGGCGTGTCACCTCGCTGCGCTGTGTGGCGTAGAGCGCGCCATCGTGGAAGGTCAAACCAAGAATCTCATGCAGGCCCTCGGCAAATCGGCTCCACCCCAGATTGGCCGCAGTAGGCGGCTCTGCCGTGGGCTTGGCGAGGATCCACACTTCGCCACGGCGTGTGGCCACAGCCAATCGGCCATCGGGAAGGGGAGCCAACCCACCAACCTCAATGATGGCATCTGTGGGGGTCTGCAGCGTCAGGGTGCGGTAATACGCCTCGTGGGGCACTGGGGTGAACTGCGCCCACAGACCATTGACAGCAAGGAAAAGCAGCAGACAGGACCTTACCATGAGATGACCTCCGTGATGGGCTTGGGCGAGTCGGCTGCGCGCAGGCTGCGTTGCAGACCTCGGCCGTCTGGTGTTGGAGCCCAGTGTTCCTCGAGGCTGCGGCCCGACTCGTCGGTAAAGAGAAAGCTGGGCTGGCCCTTCTCATCAAGGCGATAGCCCTGATACTGCCGTGTCTCAGGCGATGCCGGCAAGGTTTTGAGATGATCGCCAAGCGGCTTGATTGGCGGCATCTCGCGGCTTTGCCAATTGTTGAGGGCATCGAGGAAGCGCCCCTTCCATAGGAGAACAACCCGAGCGGTCTTGGTGTCGAAGGCCAGATTGATTCCACCGGGGAAGCCGACGCCAATGGCATGAGTACCCACGCCTTCAATGAAACTGCGCAAAATCAAGGGGCGGCCTTCCTTGTCGGGTTTGAGCTCGAAATCACCCTCCTGCAGCAGGCCTGGAGGCAGGGGCTGCGAGGGCAGTTCACGCAGGTAGGTCCAAATTGACTCAATCTCCTTGTCACTGTTTTTGCGCGCCATGAACATCGGCGGCATCAGGGTCCCGGGTTGCGTGGCCTGCGGGTTGAGCAGCAGTTCCTTGAAATAGGCGGGTTGCAGCCGCTGCGTGGTGAAGCTCAGGCTCATCACCGGTGGCCCAAGCGACCTGCGATTCTTCAGGCCGTGACAACCCACGCAACTCAAGCCCGCGGTGCCCATGAGTTGGCGGCCCGTTTCGGCGCGATGATGTTTCTCCAATCCGCTGGTGTCAATGCGGATTGGTTTTGGCGCAGGGTCAGTGCCTGGCCATTTCACGACCAACTCCTGTGAGAGACCGGGATGAAATCCAGGCATGCGGGTGGCGAGGTAGGGACGGAGAAATCCGCGTCCGTGAAGCAGCAACTCCTCAAGCCAAAAAGGCGTGAGCTTGCGCCCCGTGTTGGAGAGACTCGGGGGCAGTTTGCCCAGTTCGCCCAAAGACTCGGCGGCTGGGTCCAAGGCCGTGAAGTACACTTCACGGCCTGCTTCAGGGCCGCCCTTGTCATGGCGGTCGTGGCAGGCATGGCAATTGAGGCGATTCATGATCCAGCGAATCTGCGCCGCATCTGATGAGTCGGGCTGGCCTGTCTTCACGAACTCAAGAGCCAGGGAGATGGATTTCTTCTGCAGCCCGCTGAGTGCATAGCGGGCCGTCTTGTTGCCCGAGCCTTGATTGAGGCAACCTGCCTCCGCATTCAGCGCAGCGAGGGGTTTGCCAATCTGGGGCTTTCTCGGTGCGCTGTCCGATGGGTGGCACTGCGCGCATCCCAAATCGGCGAAGGCCTTGGCGCCGCGAGCGGCACTGCCGGGTTCGAGGCTGAGTTTGCCGAATGGATTGACGGGCCTGGTCTCATTGTCGGCTTGAAGATAAGCGGCAATGGCCGAGGCCTCCTTCGGGCTGAGATGCAGCGAAGGCATGCGCCCGGCTGGCCTGGTCTTGAGCGGGTCCTGCAGGAACCGGGCGAGTGCCTCTGGGGAGTAGGCGTGTGCAAGGGCAATCGGCACCGAGGCACTGGCCGGTGTGGTTGCAATGTTGGGGGTGAGATTGGCGGGCAGGGGCGCGTCGCGGCCCGGCTCATGGCAGGCCACGCAGCCGAGTTGATGGTAGAGCCTGCGCCCCAGATCGCGGTCGCCGCCCTGGACCTGAGTTGACGGGGCTTTGCGACCCTGGCGCAGCCAAACGGCAATATCGCGGGCGAGTTGATCTGCCTCAGGTTGTTCGTGCAGCAGGGCAGGCATCGTGGTGCCGGGCTTGAAGTGTTGCGGGCTGCGAATCCAGTGCCACAACTCCGCCTCATCCAAGCGCGCGGCGATGTCGCTGAGGTCAGGACCGCCTTGCGGTTCCAGGGACTTGGCCCATGCGGCGGGGGCCTGGTGGCAGGCGGTGCAGTTGAGCTCCGCCAGCAGGAGCAGGCCGCCCTGAGCCAGGGATTGCGGCGCGTCAGCTTCGAGATGAAAGCGCTCGAAATCCGCCACGATGGGGTGATCAGGGGCCTGCCGCAGTGCCGGGTGGGCGCACAGACCCGAGACCGCAAGAATGGCAAGTGCCACTGAGGGCAGGGACCATCGGGCAGGAGGGCGCATGGCAGGTGAGATTAAACTCCCATGCGTTGCCGCTCGGCATCCAGCGCCTTGATCCAGGGGCCAATGAAATGCCCGCTGTCGTGATAGGTGCGACCCGAATACATGTGGCGATCAATCACGCAGGGCTCATTGACATAGATGCCGCCGCAGATTTCGAGGTCGAATTGGCACTTCGCCACCGTGGCCATGCGCAAGCCGCGCACGATGTCGGCTCGGGCAGGGATCTCCACCCCGTGGCAGACGCTGGCACAGGGTTTGCCCTGCTCCCAGAACCAGCGCGTGATGCGAAGCAGATCCTTGTCCTCGCGGATGTACTCCGGTGCGCGCCCGCCGCTGAAGAAGATGCCCACATACTCCTCGGGCTTGATGTCTTTGAAGGCGATGTCGGCCTCGATGCTGTAGCCCTCCCACTCCTTGGTGATCGTCCAACCCGGCTTGATCTCGTGCAGGACCATTTGATAGCGCCGTTTTTCGGGGGCCGCCACCACCGGCTGATAGCCCCCTTCAATGAGGCGGTAATAGGGGTAGAGCGTGTCGACGGTCTCGGTGGCATCACCGACAATGACTAGGACTTTGGGCTGAGGCATGGGGGACAATCAGGGCAAGGGTTGGGCGCCTTGGCAAGGCCGAAGGCAGAGCCTGGAAAGGAAACGCACGGGGTGTCCCACTTCTACAGCCGATTGCGCACCTGCAGCGGGGTAAATCCAAGTTGGCGGGCGGCCTGGGCGCTGATCTCCTCAATGCTGCCTTCGATGTCCACCCTGCGCAGATCCGGGCTGGGTTCGAGAATGGCCAACTGGCTCTGCAGCAGGCTCGCTGGCATGTAGTGCCCCTGGCGTTGGGACAGCCGGCTGAAGATCAACTCCTGACTGCCGCTCAAATGCAAGAAGGCAAGACGGTGCTGGTCATCCCCAGCGCGCAGGCGCTCGCGGTAAACCTGCTTGAGTGCAGAGCAGGCCAGGACATAGACCTGACCGGGGTGGAGTTGGCGCACCTCTTCAATGCGTTGGCGCAGGCTCGCAAACCAAGGCCAGCGGTCTTCGTCGCAGAGGGCAATGCCCGCGCGCATCTTGGCCTTGTTCGCGTCACAGTGAAAATCATCAGCATCCTCAAAGACGCCGCCACAGGCCTGCGCCAGGGCCCTGCCCACCGAGGTCTTGCCGCAGCCGCAGACGCCCATCACAATGACAGTGCGCAGATCAGGTGGAGGCTGGAGGGCCGGTGGCACAGTGCTGAAATAGCTTGGCTGTTGCCGCTTTGCAAGAGGGCAGCAAGCCGCCGATCAGCGCTCCATGAGTTGACCATTCTGCATCCGGCCAACGCAGCGCTCAAACAACGGGCTGGCCATCAGCGTGGTCACCACGGCCATGATGGCGAACATGGCAAAGAGCTCTGGACCAATGACCCCGCGCTGCAATCCGATGTTGATGATGATCAGCTCCATCAGCCCCCGCGCATTCATCAGAATGCCTATCCCCAGGGCCTCGCGATTCGGCAGCCCGCTGAGCCTTGCCGCACCCCAGCAGGCCAGGCCCTTGCCCGCGATGGCAGCCAGGAGTACCGCCAAGGCCCAGCCCCAGAGGCTGCCCTGACCCAGCAGGCCAAGCTTCGTGTTGAGTCCCGAGTAGGTGAAGAACAGGGGCAGGAGCAGGGCAACGCTCAGGGGCTGAGTGCGCTCAATGAGGCGCCGACTGACCAAGCCGCGCGGCATGCAGGCACCCATGATAAAGGCGCCGAAGACCGCGTGCAATTCGATGCGGTCGGTCCACCAGGCCCCAAGGCACATCAGCGAGAGCAGGAAGGCATACTGCGAATCCGTCAGGTCGCCACTGGCCTCGATGGACCTGGCCCAGCGCGCCAAGGCTGGACGAATCAGGGCAAAACACAACAGCAGATAAAGCGCAGCAAGGCTGAGATTGGAGACCGCATGGGCCACATCTCCACTCATGCTGGCCATGACCACGGCAAGCAGGCTCCAAGCCGCCGCATCATCAATGGCCCCGGCACCGATGGCCACTGTCCCCATCGTCGTGCCACTGAGGCCCTTGAAGTGAATGATGCGCGCCAGCATCGGGAAGGCCGTGATGCACATGGAGGCTCCGGTAAAAATGACCGCTCCGAAGGGGCTGGTTCCGGCACCAAACAAGCCGCCTCTGGCGTGCATCCATGCCCCGAGCAAACCACCCAGGACGAATGGCGCCAGCATGCCTGCCAGGCTGACACTCGCCGCGCAGCGCAGATGGGAGCGGACCTGATCCACCCGAAACTCCATGCCGACGATAAACATGTAAAGGGCCAGACCCAACTGCGAGGCCGGCATGAGCACCTTGCGAGATTCAGCCGGGAAGAGGAAGGCGGAGAGATCGGGCATCCAGTGGCCGAGCAGCGAGGGGCCAAGGCAGACCCCGGTGATCATTTCAGCGACCACCTGTGGCTGCCCGAAGCGGGCGGCAAGCAGCCCCACCACGCGGCTGGCCATGAGAATCAGGGCCAATTGCAGGAAGAAATGAATGGTGAGATCCAGCGGCGACATCGGGTTCTAGGATTCGCTGCCGCAATTAGATCAAAAATAGATAAAAAGTAGCTTTTTAATGCCTAAAAAGCATATCTCAGCCGAGGGCTGGTCCGCCGCAGGCCCGCAGCAGCAAGCGGTAGACCTCGGTGGCGGCAAGGCG
>JAURHS010000079.1 GCA_030833205.1 Prosthecobacter sp. | reverse complement strand
GGACCTCCCAATCGTTCGCTGCCCCCCATGCGCAACAACTCCGTGACCATCAAATCCATCGGCTTGTTGTCCTGCAGGGACTCATACAACCACCAGCGAAAGGGGCCGGTGTTGTTGAGCGTGGGATTGAGAATGTTGGGGTTTTCCGCCAGCACATCCTGCCAATAGCCCATCCAGTGATCTGCCCAGCGCGGATCGGTCAGGAGCTTCTCGATCCAGGCGCGGCGATCCGGATTGGCGCGGAAGGCGGCGATCTCGTCAAGGCTGGGCACCACGCCAAGCACATCAAGCATGCTGCGGCGAAGGAAGGTGAGATCATCGCTCGGCGGCAGGAGGGCCAGGGACTCTGGAGCGCTCTGCGGCCAACGCGCGCCTTGGGCAATCCATTGCTCCAGCAGCGCCACTTCGTCGCGGGTCAATGGCTTGCCCTTGGGCGGCATCACCAGATCGGGATCTGCGCTTTTCACCCGCGCAATCAAGGCGCTTTGATTGGGTTTGCCAGGCACGATGGCCGGGCCGTCAGACTCGCCACCGCGGAAGGCATGTTCGCGTCGGTCCAGGCGAAGATCGCCCTTGGCCTTGTTGCCGCGGTGGCATTCCAAGCAACGGGCTTCGAGCAGGGGCGCGATTTGGCGGTGATAATCCAGACCGCCCTCGGGGGCGACCTCGCGGCTTTGTGCCAGGATGCGCTCGGCGATGAAGTGATCAATGGGATTGATCGCGGGGAATGCCTTGGGCAGGGCGGGTGGTTTGATCTCCCTGCTGCTGGCCAGATACTGCTTGGCGGCCTCGCGCCGCTTGTCCCAATAGGGCTGCCATTGCGCGCGCTTCTCGGCGCGGCGCTGGGCGTTGAGTTTCTCGTAGTGGGCGCTGCGCTCGCGCTCGTAGGCCACCCATCCTGCATCGTTGTAGGGCACCTGCCGTTGGCCTGGGCTGAGCAGTTGCCAAGTTTGGCTACCCTGGAGGGAGATGGCCACCACGGTTTCTCCCAGTTCGGGGCGTCTCACGCTCTTGCCCACATAACTTCCCACCAGGCTTTCGAGGACCACGAACATCGGCTTGCCACTGGAATCCAATTCGCAGGTCTCTTCGCGGTTCCCCGGCGGTGCAAAACGGAAATCCGGTCCCAGATCCAAGTACTTGGCCTGATCGGCGACCTTGTGATGTCCATCGCTGTCATTGGGGGGAAAGGGCGTGCTGAGCAGGCGTTTGCCATCCACATAGAGGTGACTGCTTCCCCGCGCACGCAGCAGCAGGCGATGCCTGCCCTTTGGCAAATGCACCGTGGCGGCGGCACGCAGCAGGAATGGAACATGGCGATCACCGCGCACACCGCTCTCGACATACTTCTGCGGCACTTCAAAAAATCCGAAGACTTGCTCGCGGTAGGTCTCGCCAACCTGCGGAGGCTGTGCTGGCCAGGCATTGGCGGCCACCATTCCCTCTTCGGCCAACTGAACCAGCACCTCACCCTTGGGCACCTCAGCGGCGGTGATGGCAGGGGGCGGCGGCGTGAATTGATAGCGGCCCTGAAGGGTTTTCCAATCCACCTTGCCGCGATAGATCGCGAGGCGGTCCATCCAGCCCTCATAGCTGTGTGCCTGCTCCAGGGAGCTGCCGCTGCCAATGACCAGAGTGTCGCCATCGGTCACAGGGGCGCGATCGGTGGCGCCGCCCATGTCCCATGTGCCTTCACTGTCGCGCCCGTCGATGAGGGCCTTGAGGCTCTTGGGCTGGCCAAATGTGTAACTGACGACGACATGATGCCAGCCACCTTCCGGGAGCACCTCCTTGGACCACCAGCGATGCCAAGTGCCCTTGGAGCCAGGCGCATCAGCACTGTGAAAAAGAAAGCCCAATTGCGTGCCTCCCTTGCCATGCTGAAGGCGCACGGCGTAGTTTTGGTTGTTGCTGCCAAATTCCCTGCTGCCCAGACGCCCCTTGCCAATCAGGTAGGGGGTTCCGCTGCCTGCGGGCATGACCCAGGCCTCAATCGTGAGGGTTTCACCGAGGCCAAAACGCAGCTCTTTTTCGTCGGCGAGAAACAACGCGCTTTCCCGGCCCTTGCCCGCAAAACGGCGAGCGCGGTTGCCGACGGCAAAGCCGGCATAGGCAGGCTCGCGCGGTCCGGGATCCTTGCCTTCTTCAAAGTCCCAGAGCATGACGGGCTCGGGCATGGTGCCAGACCCCGCCTTCGACGAGTCGGCAGCAGCGGCGTTGTCGTTCTGTGCCGCCAGCGGCAGGGCCAGGGCAAGGATCAAGCTCAGACATCGGATCATGGTCAACAAAAAGAACGCGGATTCAGACGGCTTTTGATCGCGCAAAAAAGGGGCGGCAGCCTCGGTGTCGCACCCCTGCCGGCCGTCGGTCTCAGGCCAGACCGGCACGCTGCAAAAGGGCCTGAGGATCCGGTGGGCGACCCATGAACTGATAAAACAGCTCGCTGGGATCCTCGCTGTTGCCGCGGGCCAGAATCAGGTCGCGAAATTCGCGACCCACCTTGGGGTTGAGGATGCCCTCCTTCTGGAATCGGGTGAAGGCATCGGCATCGAGCACCTCGGCCCATTTGTAGCTGTAATAGCCTGCAGCGTAGCCCACGGGGCTGCTGAAGAGATGGCCAAAACGCCGCGCCATCGAGGGCGATGCCGTGCGCGTGGGGATGAGGTAATCGCCAAGGATGCGCAGGCTGAGTTCATCCAGGTCTGCGCCCGCTTCAGTGGCGTGATTCATGTGCAACTCCAGGTCGAGTTTGCCGAAGGAGAGTTGACGCATGATCGCCGTGGCACTGCGGTAGTGGCGAGTGGCCACCAACTTGCGCAGCAACTTGGCCGGGATGGGCTTGCCCGTCTCGTGGTGGCGGGCAAACAGATCGAGGCTCTCGCGCTCCCAGCAAAAATTTTCCATCAACTGCGAGGGCAACTCCACAAAATCCCAGTAGACATTGACGCCGTTGAGCGAAGCCACTTCAACGCTGCCGCAGAGTTGATGCAGCAGGTGACCGAACTCGTGAAACACGGTGCAGACCTCATCGTGGGTAATCAGGGCCGTGCGGCCTTCAACGGGGGGTGTGAGATTGCCGCAAATCAGGCCCAGGTGCAGGCGCCGATCGCGTTCACCGCAGGGAGGCAGGCCCATGCGCAGGTAATTCATCCAAGCGCCGTTGCGCTTGCTGTCGCGAGGGTGCCAGTCGGCATAAAAGCTGCCAATGTGCACGCCCTTCTCGTTGCGCACCTCATAGAACCGAACCTCAGGGTGCCAGACCTCAACGGTCCCAGGTGGCAGTGGTTGGCTGCGCGCAACCCCGGGGGTGACCGCCACGGTGGGCAACTCGCTGAAGCGCAGGTCGAACACCTTCTCGGCAAGGGCAAACATGCCCTTGAGAACTTCCTGAATGGGAAAGTAGGGCCGCAATTCCTCCTCGTCGAAGTCGTAGGCAAGCTTGCGCTGCCTTTCCGCCCAATGGGCCAGCTCCCAAGGCTCGAGCAACTCCGCGCGCTGACGCAGCGTGTCGGCCTTGAATTCCTGAAGCGCAATGGTTTCACGCGAGAAGGCGCGGGCGATCTTGGCCTGGAGATCTTCAATGAAGGACAAGGCCCTGGAGCCACTGCGCGCCATGCGCTGCTCGAGCACCAAGTCGGCGAAATGAGCGCGCCCCAACAACTGGGCCTTTTCATGGCGAAGCGCCAAAATCTGCCACACCAATGCGGTGTTGTCGTGCTTGCCGCCGCGTCCGATGGTCATGCTGCCCTCCCAGACGGCGCGCCGCAGAGACTCATCCACAGCGTGCTCCATCACCGGGATCATGGATGGTGCCTTTTGAGTGAAGCGATAAACCGGCGACTCCGCGCTGCCGTGCCCGCGTGCCAATGCATCCGCACGAGCTGCGTCCAAGGCGCTCTGCGGCAAGCCCTCAAGGCGCTTGGGGTCGTCAATGAGCAACTCCCATGCATTGGTCGAATCCAAGACATTCTCCGAATATTTTTGCGTGGCCTGTGAGAGCTCGGATTCAATCTCCTGCAGGCGCTTTTTCTTCTCCGGCGGCAAATCGGCACCGGCCTGCCGAAAGCCGTCCATGGTTTCCTGCAAGGCCCGCCTTCTGACCGGCGACAAATCGCGCGCTTCGTCGGTCTGGCTGAAGGTCAACAGCAGGTCCCAAAGATGCTCATGCAAGGCAATCGAGGCAAAGAAGGCACTGACCTTTGGCAGCATGCGGTTGTGGGCCTCGCGAAGCGGCGCCGAATTGCACAGAGCATCGAGATGATTGACCAAGCCCCAGGCCTCGTGCAATGGGCGCGTGGCCTCCTCCAGAGCCTCAACCACACTCGCGAAGCTGAGCTTGCCACGGTCCTGATCAGCAATGGCATTGATTGACGCACTTGCCTGCTCAAGGGCCAATTCGAGGTCAGGCTCAATGAGGGCGGGATCCAAAGTGGACCAAGCCGGGGAAAAGTCCTGAGTAAGAAAGGGGTGGGACATGGGGGGATCGGAGTATGCCCAACAGCCGCGCCACTGGCAAGGAGCCGTTGAATCCTCGCGAGGATCCCGAAGCGCTGCCGGCAAAGTCATTTCACACATGTTAATGATCATCATGACAAACCGCCGTGCCCCTGCTTTTTTCAGTTGCCATGGACGCGCTTGAGACCGAATTTGGCTGTTCATGTCCGGCTTGCTGGCCACACCTCCCCACGATCTCTTGGCTGCCTCACAGGTGCTGATGGCGATGTGCATGGGTCATGCAATCATGGACTTTCCGCTTCAGGGAGAGTTCATCGCCACTGGCAAGAACTGGCGTCTGCTGGAGAAACTCAAGGACCCTGCGCGTCCGCCTCAAATTTGGATCTGGTGCATGATTGCCCATTGCCTCATGCAGGGCGCATCGGTGTGGGTGGTCACCGGCAGCTTCCTCATCGGTCTCATCGAATTGACACTGCACTGGTTCATTGATGTGGCCAAATGCAGTGGCAAGACCAGCTTCCATCAGGATCAGGGCATGCACTACCTCTGCAAGCTCGCCTACGCTGCAGCCCTGTACGCGGGATGGCAGCCTTGGTTCTAAGTCCCGGGAGACTTGCCCGTGTCGGCCGCCCTCACCTCCTGCCCGATTCTGCATCAAGATCGCTTCTTGATTGCGGTTCACAAGCCCTCGGGACTGCTCTCGCACCCCAACGCCGGCAGCCCACGGCCCCAGAGCGCTGCATTTGAGGGCAGTTACCACGAGGGCACACGCTGCTTCAACACTCCCTCAGGGCAGGTGTGGCTGTTGCATCGCCTCGATCAGGACACCTCCGGGGTCTTGTTGGCCGCACTGGATTTGACTACGGCACAGAAGCTGCGCGCGCTCTTCGAGGACTTTCAGGTTCAAAAAACCTACCTTGCCGCGCTGCGCGGCCAAGCTCCGACACAGGCACTCTGGGAAGACCACCTGCAGACCCGCAGTGCCGGCGGTGCCCAGCGCAGCAGCGTGCTCAAGGGCCGCCCCGCCAACGCGCAACTTCAACTGCGCCGCCTTGAGCACCATGTCACCCAGCGAATCTCGCTGGTGCAGATTGCCCTGATCACCGGACGCACCCACCAAATTCGAGTGCAGGCCGCCAGCCGCCAACACCCCCTCTGCGGCGACGATGTGTACGGCGACTTCAGCATGAATCGCCGGCTGCGGCAGGATCTGGGGTTGCGCCGTCTGGCTCTGCACGCCTGGAGGCTGCAATTCAAACACCCGGCCTCGGGTCAACCCATGGATTTGCGCGCCCCACTGCCCCTCGATCTTGAATCCCTGTGGCAAAAGCTGGGCTGGCCAAGCCCGTGAAAGAGCGCGGAGGTCTTGGCGTTGACAGGGCAGCCCCCTGTCTGAACCGATGAATCTGCGAATTTACCCCCTGCTTGCCCTTCTCGCCGTCTGCCCCTCAGGCTCGCGAGCAGCCTCCGCGCTCGCCGATGGACCCGAGCTCAAGGCCCGGGTGACAGAGATTGACCGTTTGGTCAACACCAAGCTGGCGAAGGAAAACCTCAAGCCCTACGAACCGATCAGCGACGAAGTCTTCGTGCGCCGGATCTATCTCGATGTGGTCGGTCGCATCCCCACCTACGCAGAGACCATCCGTTACCTTGGCGACAAGCGCCCTGAGAAGCGCAGTCTGCTCATTGACGAGTTGCTGGCCTCCGATGGCTATGTGCAGCATTTTTTCAACTACTGGGCTGACATTCTGCGTCTGCGCTCCCAGCTTTCCGTTGGCAACTCCCAACCTGCTGGCGCTGCCTACGGCGATTGGCTGCGCAGGAGTCTGGCGCAAAACAAACGCTACGACGAGCTTGTGCGCGAGATGGTAGATGCCAGCGGCAAGACCTACGAAAACGGCGCCGTGGGCTTTTACCTGCGCGATTACAACATGCCGCTGGATAACATGGCGGTGACCACCCAGATCTTTCTCGGCACCAGCATGGTCTGCGCGCAGTGCCACAACCACCCCTTCGACAAGTGGACCCAGATGGACTACTACCAGATGGCTGCCCACACCTACGGCATGACTGGCACCAACGGCCTGAGCAACCCTCTGCTGGCTGGGCTGTTTGGGGGCTACGGAGCCAAGGCCAAGAAGACCGCCAAAACCAGTGGAGCCCTGGCCATGAAACTGCCCGAGGGCGTGCAACGCAAGGACCTGGGCCGAGCCATGAACGAGATCCTGCGCCCGTTGCGCTACAACACGGTGCTGGACCACAGCGACCGCAAGTCCCTGGCCCTGCCCCACGACTACCAGTACAGCGACGCCAAGCCCAAGCAGGTGATCAAGCCCGCCATCCCCGCCAGTTTCTCCAAGGACGGCGACATCACCAGGGAGGGAGTCAAACCCGCGCAGGCCTACAGCCAGTGGATGACCTCGCCGCAAAACCCCCGCTTCACCCTGGTCATTGCCAACCGACTCTGGAAGAAGGTTTTCGGCATGGGCCTCATCGAGCCTGTTGACGAAATCACCGACAGCACGGTGCCCAGCAATCCGCAGCTCATGGCTCACCTTGAGCAAACCATGAAGGATTTGGGCTACGACATGAAGGCCTATCTGCGCCTGCTCTACAACAGTGAATCGTACCAACGCCAGGCCCACACCAAGGAAGTCGAACTCGGAGAGGTGTACCACTTCCCAGGACCATTGCTTCGCCGCATGAGCGCCGAACAAATCTGGGACAGCATGGTGGCCCTCTACAAGCCAAGCCCCGACCTGCCCAGCGTCGAGGCGCGCATCGCCCGTGAATCCACGGTGCGCCGCATCGAATGGCTCGACAGGAGCCTCAACGCCCTGAGCCCGCAGGAAATGATGCAGGCCACCGCTGCGATTGCCAAAAAGCAGCAAGAGCTCGCCGCCGCCGTTCGCAAGGCCCAGGAGCAGCTGACTCAAGCCACCAAAACCAAGGACGAAGACGCCATTCGCGCCGCCAAAAAAGTGGTCAGCAACCAGCGCAACGCCATCGACCGCGCCGCCGAGGAAGTGGTGTACACCGCCGGGTTCCGCAAATTTGCGCAACTGGCCCGCGAGGGCAGGCTGGCCGAACAAATTCAAGACCCTGAGTTTGCCCGTGAAGTGGCCACTGCCATCGCTGGCAAGGAAGGCGCTGATCTCAGCATTGACGAGGCGCTGGGCATCTACAATCGCGGTCTTCGCCGCAAGCTGGAGGCTCAGCAGCGGGCGCGGCTGGAGCGTGACAAGCAACAGTTCGCCGTGGACACCAAGGAAGAAAAGCAGGCATTGGTTTCCTGGGAGAGCCTGCGCGACAGCACCATGTTGCGCGCTGCCGACCTGCGCAGCCCTGCACCCAACGGCCACTTCCTGCGTGAGTTCGGCCAAAGCGACCGCGAGTTGGTCGAGAATGCCAATGAGGATGCCACTGTTGGTCAGGCACTGATGTTGCTCAACGGGCGCACCTTCACCTCTCTGCTCAACCCCTTCACCACGGTGTCGCGCACCCTGGCCGGCGCCAAGGACCGCGATGAACTCGTTGACCGCCTGTACCTGACCCTGTTTTCACGCCGTCCCGACCTCGAGGAGCGCAAGGTGATCACCGAGATTGTCGGCAAGGGTGCCAAGCCGGGAGCCACCGCGCGCGGTGACGCCCTTTGGGTCCTGCTGAACACCCGCCAGTTTTACTTCATCCAGTGATCAGCGCCGATTCGCCTGATCACAGGGTTTCATTGGGATCAGGCGGTGGTGGAGGTGGTCCGGCATCGGGCTGATCGAGGATGGTGGCAAATTCAAAATCAATCACGCAGAATCGCCCCTGCTTGGGGTCATAGGTAATGTTGCGGGTGTAGGGATCTTCATGACGCACGCCGTATTGCTCCAGCTCGGCATAGATCTGCCTCCTTCTCTCCTTGCTGAGATGCTCAACCCGCTGCCCACAGTTGCTGGTCACCAGCAGCAACTGCCCTGCATCGGCCTCCAACACCTTCGGCACAAAGCTGCAGCCCTTGGATTCGAGATAGCGCAACACGCGCACCTCGTGCTCAAAGCGCCATTGCGCCTGATGACCGCGAAAGGTCTTGTAGACGCGGCCATCATAGCCCAGCCGCACCAGGGAGCGAACCGTGTTTTTGGCCTCCTTCATCGGACAAGCTTGGCGCCTTCAACGCAACAACGCAACTGTGCGACGCGGAACTCTTCAGGCGGACTCCAGAACCTCGAGCAGGATTTCGTAGCGCCGGCTCAATGAGGTTTCCTGCAACAGGCTGGCTGCCGCATCTCCATCGCGCACAAAGTGATAGGCCATCAGGTCACAGGCCGCCTCGGCGCACTCCATTTGCCTGAGCACCGCAAGCAACTCGCCCATCGCCTCGCCGCAGTCCGCCGCCAGCGGCTCCAAACAGGCCAACGCACGCTGGCGCCACTGCTGCAGTTGCGCCGGCTCTGAGTCCACGCTTGTGGGCATGGCCTCCACCGTGGCAATGCGGTGGGGCTGGGTTTGCTGCCAACCAGTGACTCGCACGCGGGAGAGCCCCTGCAGCATCACATGCGAGGTGCCATCAGGCATGGTCTTGCAGGCGCGCACCAAACCCAGCGTGGCCACGGGCAGCAGTTCACCGCGGTGAAGGCAGCCCACCCCAAACATTCGACTTCCCTCAAGCGCGGCAGCAAGCATGACGCGGTAGCGCTGCTCGAAAATAAACAGCGGCATGGTGCAAAACGGGAAATGAAAACAGTCCTCCAGGACGATCAGCCCGAGGGACTGAGGCATCTCCATTGCCGAAGACTGACCAGAGGAAAAGGGCATTGCTGCAGGGAAAACCAAGGATTGCCCTAGGACTACGCCGCATCCGCCTTGGTGGTCGCAACCAGTTGGGACTTCTCGGCCTTTGCCTCGCCCTCGAGATCGAGCTGCCGCAACACCGCCTCGCGTTTGAGCCTCAGCTCGCGCCACTCATGATCAAAGGCGCTGCCCGAGACGATGCCACATCCGCTGGGAAGGCTGACCTTGCCCTGCTCCCAGCCCAGGCCGCGAATCGCCACCACCAGCCACAGCGGGCAATGCGCAGCGCCACCCTCACTGAAGCCAAAGGGCGCGCCGAAAAACTCAGGCACCTCCAACTGCCGGCGAAACAGGCGCAGGCGTTGCATCCAACGCTCATCGCGCGGCAGGCAGCCCACCGCTGGCGTGGGATGCAGGCGCTCGATGAGGAGCTCTGCCTCGACAGGCTGCGCCAGTTCCAACTCCAGCGCGCTGTGAAAATGCAGAAGCGACCCAGCCTGCAGCAGTCCACGCGCCGAGCGCTTCACCTGCCCCAAGGCTGAGAGTTGCTCAAAGAGGGACTCCACCACCAGTTCATGCTCTTCGATCTCCTTGGCGTCGCTCTCAAAGGCCTCACGCCCCCCTGGCTTGGCAGTGCCAGCAAGCGCCATGGTGCTGAGCCTTCCCTCCGCACATTGCAGCAAAAGCTCCGGCGTCAGGCCCAGAAACCCGCGCCCCTCATCGCCCCATGCGTAGGCCCAGGCATGCGACCCTGCTCGTCTGAGATGGGGCAACAAGGCCAAGGGATGACCCGCGAGCAGGCTTCCCTGCTCTGCCATCGCCGGCACCATTTTCTTCAGGCGACCGGCCTGAACTTCACGGCGAATGCGACGGAACACCATCTTGAAGCACTCTGTCTGTGGCTTGGACCACTGAATCCTGGGTGTCGCCTGCGAACCGGGCAAAGCTTCGGCTGGCAACTCCTCTGCAGGTTGCAGCTGCCAAAGCCTCGCCGGCTCCTTCCAGGGAAGAGGGTCGCTCAACTCAAAGTCGTTGACATAGAAGGCCGGACCCTCAGGCCTGTGCGCATGCCCCTGAAACGGTCCCTGCCCATACCAAGCCCGACCATCGGGCAGCTTGAAAAGGGCGGTTTGGGACATCGGGGCAGCACATTGAAACGCCTGCGCCACCGCGCAAGGATGATGCCATCTCAATTCTGCATTGGCAAAAAGGCGAAATCCGCGGACTATCCTCCCGCATGCGCCTTCACCACCTCGCCTACCTGCTCACCGCTCTGCTGCTGGTGGCCACCTCGTACCTGGCTTGGCAGGGCCAACGCGCCGCCCTCGAAGCCCAGGCCAAGGTCGCCCAACTCCAGGACGCCAAAAGTGCTGACGAGGCCGCCAACCCCGCCCCTGAAGCCCTGATCCCCGTGCCGATGCCCCAGGCCAAGCCCAAGGTCACGCCACTGGCCCAACCTGCCCCCACGACTGCCACAGGCTCAACACCCTCTCCTGCATTGCCCCCGCCCGCGACCCCGCCCGCTGCCCCGCCCGCTGCCCCGGCCCGCAGCCCCGTGCCGGCGCCCGGCGCCCTGGCCCAATCAACGCCACAGACCTCAGAACTCCCCGGCGGTGGCCTGACCAGTGTGAAGGTGCAGGCCATCATGGACAATGCACGCGGCGGCGGCATGCCCAGCGCCACGCAACTCACCCCGCGCCAGCGCGGCATCATCGCCGCCAAGCCGATGGCCAAAATCAAGGCGCTGGTCAGCGATCAGGGCTTTGTGGTGCTCGATGCGGGAACCGCCGCAGGCCTGAAAAAAGGCCAACAACTCGCGATTCGCCGTGGCGGCAGCGTTCTTGGCAGGCTCCGCATCAGCGACACCCTCGAGGCCAAAGAGGCCGTGGCCGATCTGGATCTGGCGTCGGTTCCGCCCGGCGTCAGCCTGGAAGTGGGAGACGAGATCATCGAGTGGACCGAGCCCTGAATCGGCAACCCCATCATGGCCCGTATTCGCCTGGATCAAGCCCTGGCTCAGGCCGGTCTGGCGCCATCGCGCGAACAGGCCAAACGCCTCATCATGGCCGGTCAGGTTCTGGTCAACGACGAGCCCATCAGCAAACCTGGCTGGCTCATTGCCCCCGATGCCGCCCTGCGTGTCAAGCAGTCCCCGCGCTATGTGGGCCGAGGTGGCCTGAAGCTGGAAGGTGCTCTTCATCATTTTGCAATTGATCCCAGTGGCATGGTCGCCATGGACATCGGAGCCAGCACGGGCGGCTTCACCGACTGCCTGCTGCAGCACGGCGCGGCACGAGTCTACGCTCTGGATGTTGGCACCAATCAACTGGCCTACAAATTGCGCGAGGACCCGCGTGTGATCAGCCGCGAGCAATGCAATGTGCGCCACCTGGGTCGCGACGCCCTCCCCGAAACCGTGAACCTCATCGTTGCCGATGTGTCCTTCATTTCCCTGACGCTTGTGCTGCCCGCTGCACTGGCCCATCTCAAGGCGGGGGGGCAGGCATTGGTCCTGATCAAGCCTCAGTTCGAGCTCACCCGCGAGGACATCGGCCCCGGCGGCATTGTGCGCGAACCCCTGCTGCACCAACGCGCCTGCCAGCGGATCGAGGATTGGGTGCGCGCCCAACCGCAGTTGCAGTGGCTTGGCCTCATGGAATCACCGCTTCGGGGCACTGATGGCAACATCGAGTTTCTTGCTCACTTTCAGAGGCTCAAGACCCCGCATTGCCCCGCCCCCGAGGGCGAGATTCCGGCTTGAATCCCTACGCCAAAACCCCATGCTCCACCCACCATGAAACGCAACTTCTGCCTCCCCCTGCCTCTGCTTGCGGCCGGACTGATGCTCAGCGCCTGCGTGCAGAATTCACCGCGCAGCGATGCCGACCCCATGGTCGCCAACTACCCTGCCGATGGCGACTACAATCCCTACCCCGGCAGCGCTGGAGCGCCCTCTTACGAGCCCCCTCCTGATCTCTCCGGGTTGGAAAGCTCGCCAGTGCCCGAGCCACGGGAATCCACTGCAACGGGCAACACCAGCCCCTCCCGCTCCCCAAGGACGCAAGCCTCCACGCCAAAACGCAGCTCAGCCTCGAAAAGCAATTCCGGCGGTGCCAGCCGCGCCTCTGGCGGCAGCTACACTGTGGTCAGCGGCGACAGCCTCTACCGCATCGCCAGTCGCCACAAAACCAGCGTAGCCAAACTCAAGGCGGCCAACGGCCTGAAGTCCGACCTCATTCGCCCGGGCCAGAAGCTGCGTCTGCCCTAACCTCCCTGGCCCCCAAGCCGCGTGAACCTCCGCTCTAGCCCATGAAGGATCGCCTCGAAGAACTCGAGCCGTACCTCATGGAGGTGATTCTGCATCATCGGCGCGGCTTGCTGCCAACACTGCTGCGCACTGCATTTTGGCTGCTTTCTGGAATCTACCGGACTGTGGTCAAGTGCCGGTTGTTCCTCTACCGCGAGCGCTTCATTCACGACCACCACCTCGGCGTTCCAGTCATCAGCGTGGGCAACATCACCGTGGGCGGCACCGGCAAAACCCCGGTGGTGGAGCTGCTGGCGCGCGCCCTGCACGCGCGTGGCCGCCGTGTTGCCATCCTCAGTCGAGGCTACAAAAGCAAACGCCCACGCCGCGCGCCACTGCTGCGCCGACTCATCGCCAAGGCCGGCATGGCGCGCAAGCCCCGCAACCCGCCCCCGCGCGTGGTCAGCGATGGGCAACGGGTTTTGCTCGACTCCCACCACGCCGGCGATGAGCCCTTCATGTTGGCGCAAAATTGCCCGGGCGTGCCCGTAGTGGTGGACCGCGACCGCGTCAAGGCTGGGCGCCACGCCATCAAGGAGTTTGGAGCTGATGTGCTCATTCTTGACGACGGCCTGCAATACCTGCGCCTCAAGCACCGCCACGACATTGTGTTGGTGGACAGCACCTCGCCCTTCGGCAACGGACACATGCTGCCGCGCGGCACTCTGCGCGAGCCACCACGCAGCCTGCGCCGCGCCAGCTACATCTTCCTGACCAAGGCCGGGCAGGGCGACAACAGCGCAGTCATTGAGGCCATCCGCCGGCACAATCCCGTGGCCGACATCATCGAGTGCAATCACCGTCCCGTTCACTTCCAGAACATCCACACCGGCGAGCGCCTGCCGCTGGACAGCTTCACTGACAAGTTCGTTGGCGCCCTCTCCGGCATCGCAGTTCCCCAGAGCTTCGAGGAGGGCCTGCGACGCCTCGGGGCCAAGGTGGGCTGGACCGCTCGTTTTGCCGACCATCACCGCTTTGAACAACGCGAAATCACGCAATTTGTCGAGCGCTGTGCCAAGGCCTGCGCCGATGCCATCCTCACCACGGAAAAGGACTTTGTGCGCTTTCCCAAAATGGCGACCACCGAGCTGCCGATGTACTTCCTGCGGGTGGAAATTGAAATCCTGCGGGGACGCGAGATCTTCGAACGCCTGGTGGACCTCATTGCCCAGCCTCACCCAGCCTCCCCTGGCATGATCAGCGCCGAATTGCTCGACTCTGCAGGTTAAAAGGGCCCGCCTGCCGGCAGTTGCCGGACTTGCCAGCGGGCGTGCCCCCAGCCATGATGCCCCGCCTGTCCATGCCCAAGTACCAAGTCACCATCGGCCTCGAGGTCCACGCCCAACTCACCACCCGCAGCAAAATGTTCTGCGGCTGCGCAGTGCAGTTTGGTGCCCAGCCCAACACCAACACCTGCCCAACCTGCCTGGGCCTACCCGGAGCGCTGCCCGTGCTCAACGAGGCCGCCATCGAAAAAACCATCCTCACCGGCATGATGCTGGGCTGCGAGACCCCGCCGCTGGTGAAGTGGGATCGCAAAAATTATTTCTACCCGGACATGCCCAAGAACTACCAGATCACCCAGTTTGATCTGCCTCTTTGCCTGGGCGGCGGCGTGCCGCTCTATGATCTGGCCTATCCCAAGGACGCCCAAAAAACCATTGCCAAGCCCGGCAAGGTGGTGCGCCTGACCCGCATTCACCTCGAGGAAGATGTGGCCAAAAGCACCCACCACGAGCGCTTCAGCACCATTGACTTCAACCGCGCCGGCACCCCGCTCATGGAGATTGTCTCGGAGCCAGACATTGACAGCGCTGAGGAGGCCTTCGCCTACCTCAATAGCCTGCGCCAAATCCTCATCTACGGTGGAGTCAGCGACGCCGACATGGAAAAGGGCAACCTGCGATGCGATGTCAACATCTCCGTGCGCGAGGTCGGCGCTGAAAAACTCGGTGCCAAGGTCGAACTCAAAAACCTCAACAGCGTCTCGGCAGTTCGGCGTGCCATTCACTTCGAATCCGCGCGTCAGATTCAATGCTTGGAACGCGGCGAGAGCATCCAACAAAGCACGCGCCGCTGGGACGACGACCGCGGCGAAACCACGCTGATGCGCAGCAAAGAGGACGCCCACGACTACCGCTATTTCCCCGACCCCGACCTGGTGCCCCTGCACACGGCTGAACTCGTCGAACGCGTGCGCGGCAGCGTCCCTGAGTTGCCGCATCAAAAGCGCGCCCGCTTCGAGAAGGACTACGGCTGCAGCAGCTACGACGCCTCAGTCCTGGCAAGCAGCCGCGAACTCGCCGATTACTTTGAAACGGCGATTGCCGCCGCTGCCAAGGCCAGCCCAAAAAAGGTCGCCAACTGGATCCTCAACGAACTGCTGGCCCTTGAAAAAAGGACCGATGACCTCGACGCCGAGCCATCCCAGCAAACCTCTTTCTCCGTCAGCGCCCAGGCCTTGGCCCAGCTCGTGGAATTGGTGGAGGCGGGCAGCATCAGCGGCGCCCAGGGCAAGGAAGTGCTTGCCGCAATGGCCGCCGGCGAAGGCAATGCTGCGGACATCATTCGTGCCCGCGGCTTCGAGCAGGTCAGCGACAGCGGCGCCCTGGAGGCCATTGTCAATGACATCATCGCCGCCAACCCGGACCGCGTCGCCGAGGTGCAAGGCGGCAACCCCAAGGCCTTGAACTGGTTCACTGGTCAGGCCATGAAGGCCAGCGGAGGCAAGGCCAATGCGAAGATGGTCACCGAATTGGTGCGCCAAAAGATCCTTCCCGACTCGGCAGGTTAAGCCACTCCACCCTCATGGCGACCGCTCCTCGAACCAGCCGCCGCCTTGGCAGCCATTCCAGAGGTTCGGCAGCCCGTCTCAGCCTTTGGTGGCTGGGCAGCATGGCCCTGGCCTCGCTCATTGGCCCCGCCCTGTTTCCCGAGGCACTGACCCAGCCCAGCGATGGCGCCCTGCTGCCCCCCCTGAGTCAGCAGGCTGACGGCCTACGGCACTGGTGCGGCACCGACAAGAACGGTCAGGACCTGCTCTACCGTCTGCTCTGTGGCGCGCGCGTTTCACTGATGGTCGGATGCCTTGCCGCCCTCATCTCCGTGGGCATTGGCACGCTCTACGGCATGATCAGCGGCTTGGTCGGCGGGCGCTGCGATCGGCTGATGATGCGAGTTCTCGACGCGCTCAACGCCATCCCCCGCGTGCTCATCATCATGATCTGCATCGCAGCCTTCGACCCCCTGACCAAGCAGGCCCTCGACGGCCTGCGCCTGATGGGTCAGACGCGGAACCTGCCATGGCTCATCTCCCTGGGCAGCGGCCTGCTGCCCTACTCCAAGCTGCTGCTGATGATCGTCAGCTTGGGCTTGGTCGAGTGGTTGACCATGGCCAGGCTGGTGCGCGGCCAGGTGCTGCTGCTGCGCGAAATGGAATTTGTCACTGCTGCCCGCGCGATGGGCCAGAAACCCTGGCGCATCCTGGGCCTGCACCTGCTGCCCAACCTTCGCGGCCTCATCCTCACCTGCCTGACCATGACGATTCCCGCGGTCATCCTCGACGAATCCTTCCTGAGCTTTCTTGGGCTGGGAATCGAAGACCCCGCCGCCAGTTGGGGGTCCCTCATGCGCGATGGCGCCGGGGCCATCAACCCACTGCAAAGCCACTGGTGGTTGCTGCTGTTCCCTGCCTGCCTGCTCACCCTTAGCCTGCTGGCCCTCTATTTCATCACCGAGGCCCTGCGCGAGGATCAAGGGCAGGGGCCGGTGGCCTGATGGGGCCCCAAGACCCGCTGGCCTGCACCCGCCACCTGTGAAGATCGGCTCAGGAAAGCGCGTGACGAATCCGTTGTTTCGCCCTAGCTTTTCACCTCACCCCATGAACCCCAACTCCAACCGTCGTTCCTTTTTGGGTCAGGCTGCTGCGGCAGCCGCTGCGCCCATGATCCTTCCCTCCCGCCTCTGGTCCGCTGAGACCCCGGCCAATGAGCGCCTCAACATCGGCTTCATTGGCATGGGCAAGATGAACAGCGGCCACTTGGGCAACTTTCTGGGACGCAGCGAGGTTCAAGTCGTTGCCGTCTGCGATGTGGACACCACCCGCCGTGAAAACGCCAAGGCCACCGTTGAAAAGCGCTACGCAGAAAAGAAGGACGGCAACTACAAGGGCTGCGCCGCCTACAACGACTTCAACGAGCTGTTGGCGCGCAAGGACATCGACGCCGTGGTCATCGCCACCCCCGATCATTGGCATGCCTACATCGGCATTGCCGCCGTCAAGGCCGGCAAGGACGTCTACGGCGAAAAGCCCCTGACCCACAATGTGCATGAAGCCCTCACCCTGCAGCAGGCCGTGCGCGACAGTGGACGCATCTTCCAGACCGGCTCGCAGCAGCGCTCCAGCAAGGAATTCCGTGTGGCCTGCGAACTGGTGCGCAACGGCGTGATCGGC
>JAURHS010000121.1 GCA_030833205.1 Prosthecobacter sp. | reverse complement strand
GAGTTCGTCAGGTCTACTACAGTCAAGCCATCGGCACTGAGCCGCTGCTCCCCGAGGTGATCCTTGTGCAGGCTCGAGCCTTCGATTTGACGCACGGCGAGTCTGCGCTCCCGAGTCCCGAGCTGATGGTGATCACGGGCGACCTCCTCCAACAAGGGCTTCGACGCTGGCTTGCCAACGGACGCAATGTGCTCGGGCAGCTGCGCATCCACGGGTCCGCCGCAGGCGGTTTTGTGTTGCACCACGCCGAGGACTCGCCGACAGCGCCGGGTGCTGAGTTCGACCATCCGCAGCAGGCCAGGGAAATTGCGCGATGGGACGACGCCGGACAGTTTCGCCCGTTGAAAAGCGCCCCAAACCTGCGGCGGGGCTGGCAATTGCACTTGCGCGATGAGGCCAGCGTTCTCGAGGCCCTTGACATTTTCTACCCTGCGGCCATCGCCATGGCGCTGCGTCATGAACAGGGTTCACTCAGCCCCACCCCTTTGCGTACTCTATTGGCGCGCCAGACGGGCATGTACAAGTTCACCAACAGCATCGGGGACCAGGCTTGCAATGAGGTGGTGGCAAAGTGTTGCAGCAACTCCAAATGCCTGCGCCGGATTGTCTATCCTCTGGCACCGGGGCAGGCATTCGGCGCCCCGGCCGACGAGAAGACCTCTGCGCTGGCTGGTGTCCTCCCATCACATCCTGAAGCCATTCCCCTGCTCTGCATGGAGGCTTGCAGCCACATCCTTTCGGCCACGAGGCTGCGTGCCAAAAAGGATTTCGAGGCCAGGAACGCCGCAACACAAGCTCCGAAGGAGTAGTCCTTATCGCCTTGAGCAGGGGCAGATCCCGTGCTGCAGTGGTTGCTCCCCATGGCCCACGATCCAGCATCCCTCAAGCAGGCGCTCTGTGCTCAGGCGCTGGGCCTTGGGTTTGCCCTCTGCCGCGTGGCCTCGGCTGGCCTTGCTGAGCATCGGCAGTCCTACCGGGATTGGCTTGCCGAGGGGTTTCACGGCGACATGGCTTGGATGCAGCGAAACGCCGAGCGGCGCGAGGATCCCCGCGTGGTGCAGCCAGGGGCGCAGAGCGTTGTGGTTTTGGCCTTCAATTATTATCCAAGCCCCGAGGAGTTTCACCCCCAATACCGCATCGCCCGCTATGCCTGGAATCAGGATTACCACGACATTCTGGAGCCCAAGCTCAAGGCTCTGGAGCAATGGCTCAGCGCCCACGGCGGGGAACAAAGGCGTTATGTGGATACCGGGCCCGTTCTGGAGCGCAGTTGGGCCTCTCAGGCAGGGCTGGGCTGGGGCGGCAAAAGCACGGTTCAGATCCATCCCAAACTCGGGACCTGGTTCTTTCTCAGTGAGATCCTAACCACCCTCGATTTGCCACCAGATGAGCCTGCCCGCGACCACTGCGGCAAGTGCCGACGCTGCATGGACGCCTGCCCCACTGGGGCCATTGTCGCCGAGCGCAGGCTCGATGCGCGGCGCTGCCTCTCCTACCTGAGCATTGAGTACAGGGGCAGCATTCCCTTGGAGTTTCGCCGTGCCATGGGCAACCGGATTTACGGTTGCGATGATTGCCTCACTGCCTGCCCTTGGAACCGCTTTGCTCAGCAAACCCAAGAGGCATCCCTGCTGGCCCGGGAATCGGTGACGGGCATGGCCTTGCGCGACTTTTTAAGCCTCGATGACCAAGCCTTTCGCCGGCTGTTTGCTGGCAGCCCCATCAAGCGAATCAAGCGACCGGCATTTTTGCGCAATGTGTGTGTCGCCCTGGGAAATTGCGGGGGCCCTGAAGACCTGCCCGCGCTGCAGCTGGCCGCCATGGACCCTGATCCGTTGATCGCTGAGCACGCGCAATGGGCGCTGCAACAGATTCAGCCCCATGCGCCCCATCGCCTCCCAGAGGCGTAAGCATAGAGCCGCGTTCGGCTTCCCATGTCCACACCCTCCACAGGCGATGAGTTCCTCAGCACTGAGGTCTCAACCAACAACTTCCTTCCCTACCCTGCTTCTCGGTTGGCCCCGCCAATCGTGCCCCAGGACCTGAGCAACTTCAAAAGTCGGGGCATCGGGCGCGTGGAAAGAGAGCTGCAGCAGGAGTTGGTCGAGCTTCGTGAGGCCTACCTTCGGGTGATTGACGCTTTCAATTGGAACAAGCTGATTTACGAGGCGCACTTTGGTTTCGAGCCGGTGGTCGGTGAGGTCTACCACCTCTACCGCATGGACAAGGGGTGGCAACTCAGCCTCATCGAGCCGGAGCGCTGGCACCAGCGTTGGGTGGGCAGCTTTCGCCTCAACGCCGACGGCCGATGGCAGCCCAGCAAGCTGGCAGAGGATTTCGACCTGCGTGGCCATGTCCACGGGGGAACGGTCACCGAACCTGCAGAGGACTGAAGATTGTGGTCCTTGGATGCGTTAACATCGCTCCATGATCCGCCATCTGACCGCCCTAGCCATCGGCCTTCTGCCACTCTCCAGCATCGCTCACGACAGTGCCTCACAAATGGCCCAGGTGGCCAATTTGCTCATCAGCACCCTGGAGCCTGGGCAGAAGGCAAAAGCCCTCTTCGAATTCGCCGACGCCGAGCGGATCAACTGGCACTTCATTCCCCGCGAACGCAAGGGCCTGCCCTTCAAGGAAATGACCCCGCAGCAGGAGCTGCTGGCACACGCACTGATGAGCACGGGGCTGAGCACGCAAGGCGGAACCAAGGCCGTCACGATCATGTCACTCGAGGAGGTGCTCTACCAAATTGAGGGCGCCGACCCGGCCAAGCGTTCCGCGGTCCGGGAAAAGCGCGACCCCCAAAAGTACTTTGTGAGCATCTTCGGCACCCCGTCTGAAAAGGCCACCTGGGGCTGGCGCATTGAGGGGCATCACCTCTCCCTGAATTTCACCATCAAGGAAGGACGCGTCCTTCGGGCAACCCCGGCGTTCATGGGCACCAACCCCGGTGAGGTTCGCCAAGGCAATCTGACCGGACTGAGAGTGTTGGGCCGCGAAGAGGACCTTGGGCGCGAATTGGCCACCAGCCTCAGCGAGGAGCAGCTCAGGGCGGCCACCGTCGCCACCGTGGCCCCAAAGGAGATGCTCACCGCCGCCGAACCACGCGTCAACCCCCTGAAGCCCGATGGCCTCAGCGATCGGCAGCTCGAGCCTGCGCAGCGCGCCAAGCTTTTGGAAATCCTGCGCGAATACACAGGACGCTTGCGGCCTGAATTGGCGCAGGAGGTGGAGCGCAGCATTGAAAACAAGCCTCTGCATTTCGGCTGGGCAGGTAGCCTCAAGCGCGGGGAGGCGCATTATTACCGCGTGCAGGGCCCCGACTTCCTCATCGAATACGACAATGTCCAAAATGAGGCCAATCACCCGCACAGCGTCCTGCGTTTTTTTGACGGCGACTTTGGCCGCGACATCCTCGCTGACCATCACCGCAGCGAGCATCAGGGCAAGTAAGACCGACTACAACAACGGTTCGAAGAGGCGTGCCAGGGCCCCGCGAAGCCTGAGCAAGGTCGAGTCCCGCTCGACAGTTTCGAGGTCCACCTCCGCGGCGCAGGCCATGCGCTGTGCAAAGCGTTGCTCCAAATCCTCAACCAGCGCCCGACCGTGGCAGACGAGGTTAAATTCGAAGTTTAGCCGCAGACTGCGCGGGTCCCAGTTGGTGCTGCCAACCCATGACCACTGCTCATCAATGAGCAACATCTTGCCGTGGTCGAAGGGCTTCGGGGACTCCAGAATTCGGCAACCAGACTCAAGAAGACCGGCATAGTAGCCGCGCGCCGCCCATCCCACCGGGGGAATGTTGTTGAGCTTCGGCGTGACGATGACCACCTCCACGCCACGCGCAGCGCAGCCCTTGAGCGCCGCCAAAAGCATCGCCGTGGGCAGAAAGTACGGGGTCAGCAACCAAACCCTTCGCCTCGCGCCGCTGAGTGCCACGAAAAGCGCGGCGGGCATCACCTCCAGATCCTCGTCCGGACCATCCACCACCCCCATCGCGTAAACACCACCATCCGAGACAACCGCTGGAATCTCGGGAGGCCCGAGATCCTCCCCGCTGCAAAACTTCCAGTCCTCAATGAATACCGCGGCCAACTGCGCGAGCACGGGGCCGCGAACCCGAAAGTGGATATCCCTTACGGGGTGCCCTGGATTGCGCCTGAGCATGTTGCCCTCGCGGATGTTCATGCCCCCCGTGAACCCGACCTGCCCATCAATGAGCAACAGCTTGCGGTGATTGCGCAGATTCAGGGTCAACCAACGAAGCAGCAGGGTATTGGGCATAAAGCGCCGCGCCTTGACGCCACGCCTCCTCAGAGCTGCCACCGCAGAGGGCCAACTGTAACGCGTCCCCGCATCATCCACCATGACACAAACCTCAACCCCACGGGCCGCGGCGCGGGCAAGCGCCTCAATCCATTCCGCGCCGATTCCCCTTGCCTCAAAGATGTAGGTGCAAAGCCAAATGCTGCGTTGGGCAGCGTCCACGGCCTCCAGCATTGCGGGCATGGCCTCATCCCCGTCAGCAAGCCCCTCCACCGCATTGCCAGCGCAAAAGCTGAATCGTGAGATGCGATCCAAGGCCAGCGCCATCGCCCGATCCTCGCCGGCAAACCCGGGACCACAATCCACGGGCTCGTCATACGCAGGACCAATCCGACCGCGATAGAGACGCCCGCGACGGCGAATGAAGTTGATCCCAAACAGCAAATAAAGCACCACTCCGAGGCCGGGAGAGAACAGGATCAGAGCGAGCCAGAAGGCGCTGGTGCGCCCATCACGCTGCCGCAGCAACGCGTGAAGGGCCGCCAACACCATCCCCAAGACCACAGCCAGCTCCAGACACCAAAGAACCGGAGAGGTGCTCATGAGGGGCAACGCAGGAATGGAGGCGCCTTACTGCCAGGGCGCCGGCCGCGAGTCAGAGCTTTGTGTAGCCCACACTCTCACAGGGAAGATCCCAGAGGGCCTTGAGCTCCGCGTCGAGCTTGGTGATGCTGAAGCTTACTCCAGCCATTTCCTGGCAGGTCACGATGTTATCGACGATCGTCTGATGAACCTTCAGGCCCCTCTGCTCCAGAATTGGCCGGGCCGCACGCAGCAAAATCAGCAACTCCATCATGTGGGTGGAACCCAGACTGTTGACAAAAAACACCACCTCATCGCCGTCTCCAAGAGGGAGATCATCGGCAAAAATCAAATCGAGAATCTTCACCGCCAACTCATCGGCAGTGCACATCGGAATGAGACCAACGCCCTTCTCACCATGAATGCCCATGCCCAAACCGATCTTGTCGTCGTCGAGCTCAAAGGTGGGCTCGCCAGTCGCAGGAATGGAGCCTGGCTTGGTGGACACCCCAACGGTGCGAGTCATGTCCACTGCCTTTTGCGCAATTCGGGCAAGCTCATCGAGACTGTCCACCCGAGTGGCCGCAGCCCCGGCCAGTTTGACGACGGGCACCAAACCGGCGACCCCGCGCCGGTTAGCCTTCTGACTCGGAGGCGCAGAGCAGACATCGTCATTGATGATCACCGTCTTGACCGCGATCCCCATCTCCTCCGCCAACTCGGCACCGATGTCGAAGTTCATGACATCACCGGCATAGTTGCCGTAGAGATACAAAACGCCCTTGCCGCGGTGAACCGCTTCAGTGGCCTCCAAAACGATGTCAGGTGGCGGCGCGGCAAAGATGTCGCCGACTGCGGCTCCATCGGCCATGCCCTTGCCCACGAGACCGTGATAAATCGGCTCATGCCCCGCGCCACCACCGACCAACAATGCAGGCGCATCGGGCCGCAAATCATTCATCACCAAAGACCGACGCCCCACTCGCCTCGCCTTGCCATCGTAAGCAAGCACGAGGCCCTCGAAGAGCTGATCGGCACACTGAAGGGGGTCATTGATGATTTTTTTGGCGGAATGATGGCTCATGGCGTAGAATGAAAAGGCTAGCCTAGTGGCCGTGCCCTGTCAAAGCGCGATGACTCGACAAGCCTGCCTGCCCTAAGCTTTCTCCCGCTGGCTCGTTTTGTTCCAGTCCACCACGACCCTCACCGCCACCATGACCAAGCCCCTCTCCCTGTTGCTTTGCGCAGTGACGATTCAAGCCGCCGCCGTTGACTTCGCCAAGCAGGTGGCCCCAATCCTCGAGAAGCACTGCTATGAGTGTCACAGTCAGAAGACCGGCAAGAAAAAAGCCGGCTATGTCTTTGACGATCTGGAGACTCTCCAGCGCGACATCTCCCCCAAGGGCGCCATCGTCCCTGGCGCCCCCGGAGAAAGTCATTTTCTCATCGTCGTCTCCGACCCCAATCACGAGGCCCACATGCCTCCTGATGAAAACCTCAGCCGCGAGCAGATTGACACGCTCAGGCAGTGGATCGTTGAAGGCGCAAGCCTTGGAGCTTCAAGCAAGTCTACCATGGCCGCAAACAAGGGGGCAGCCAAACCAGGCCTGCCGCCGATCATGACCTGGATCAATTTCGAGGGCAAAAAGATCAAGGCGGGTTTTGTGCGCCTCGAGGGCAAGCAGGTCGTCCTGCGAATGCCCGGCACCGGTAAAGAGGTTGCCTACCCGATGGACAAGCTCGATTCTGCAAGCCAGCAGCAGGCTGTGGACAGCGCCCAGTGATTGGGCCCGCGATTCGCCGCGAGTTTCTCAGGGCTTGAGATGGGTGCCCACCAGCCACTGGCCGCCGCGGGATTGGGCCACAGCACGCGCGAAATCCTCAAAGCCCTGAAATCGAAGGCTGGCGCTGCGGGTTTGGATCTCGCGCGCCACCCCTAAAACGCGCCGAGCACCCTCGTTGCTCGCCTCATCTGCCTTACGGCCCTCGAGCAACGCCAAACCGGAACCCAGTAGATAGGCACCCACCAAACGCTCGGCGTGCCCTCCCTGCTCAGCAGCAGCCTGCGCCACCCAGACCCCGAGACTGCTCTGAGGCAGCGTGATCGGCAGATCCGAGCGCCCCTTCAAATAAGCCAAGGCCGCGGCCAATTGCTCAGAGGCACCCTCGGCAAATGGGTTTTGAAGCCACTGCTCCATCACGGGCCGGATGCCGCGCTGAAGGGCGGGCTCCTTGAGCACCCGAAAGGCCAACAAGGCCAACTCCTCCATTGCCGTCTCGGCCGCGGGCCCCGCAGGGCGGACCTGGCGCAGGGTAATCAACCATTCACCATGGGCAATCACGGCAGACCACTGTCGCATCTCAACCAACTGCACGCCATCGGCCCCCCGGCTTGGCCGCGTCAGCTCATCCATCCGCGCCCAAAGCGGCAAGGCTGACTCACGCCACAGGTCAATCCGACCCTCGATTGGCGGACCGATCTTTACGCTTTTGTAACGACCATCTCGTTCCATTTGCAAAAGGTCATCCGCCACATGCTGCAGTTCCTTTTGCAGGGCAGCGCTTTGGTCCGCAGCGCTTTGCAGCGAAAGATTGGCGGCAGGCAGAAAGTGCACATCGAGCCGTGAACCCTCGTCAAGCGCCTCATAGCGGATCAGGCTCCCCTGTCCCATCGCAAAATGCCTCTGAGCCTTCAACTGGTGCCCACCGAGCCTCGCCGGCCAGACCAAACCTGTTGGCTGGTGCACCCAGGACGCCCCACCGGCTGGAGCTGGCGCCCAACCTTCACTCTGCTGAGCCAGCAAGCTGCGTGAGCCCAGCAACCCGGACAGCCCGAGGCAACCCAACAGCAGAACAAGGCAACGCACGCGCATGGTCAAGCCATGAGCTGGAGCCCAAAAAAAATCAAGTCCCCGTCACCGCCACCGCAAAAAAACCGATCAGGATCGCCCCTTGCAAGGCGAAGGAATCCCAGCAATCTGGAAGCCCCCACCAATGAGTTCCTCGCTGCCCACCAGAGCCAACCAAGAGATCCTTGAACAACTTTACCACCAGTGGTCAGCCGATCCTGCCTCCGTGCCCGAGTCGTGGAGGCAATTTTTCGAAGGTTTCGAATTGGGCCTGACCCAGCGTCGGGCTGCCAAGGGTAATGCTCAATCCGCAGGTGGCCATCTCGACGATCAGACCCTTCAGTTCCGCATGAGGGTCACCCAGGCCCTGTTTACTTTTCGCAGCATGGGTCACCTGGGCGCGCACCTTGATCCCCTTGGCCAGCAAAGCCCTCAACCCGCAGAATTGAGTCTCGAAGCCCTCGGCTTTGAGACTGCGGATTTGCAGCGCGAGGTGCAGACCCAGATGTTTCGCAATGGAACTCCGATGAAGCTCGAGAAGTTCCTCGATCAGTTGAGGGCGATTTACTGCGGGCGCATCGGCTTTGAGTTCATGCACATCAACCATCCGCAGATTCGCGAATGGTTTCTGCGGCGTGTCGAGTCCCGCCTTGAAAACCCTCCAGCCCCGGCTTCGCAGCAGGTGCAGGTGCTTCGTTGGCTGCTTGAGGCCGAGAGCTTCGAGCGCTTCCTGCATCGCCGCTTTGTGGGCCAAAAGCGCTTCTCGGTGGAGGGTGGAGAGTCCATGCTCGTGGCGCTGGAAACCATCCTCGAAGAGCTTGCACGCCTCGGAGGACGGGAGATCGTGATGGGCATGGCTCACCGCGGGCGCCTCAGTGTGCTGGCCAACTTCCTGCGCAAGCCTCTGGAGATGCTGTTTTACGAGTTCAGCGAGAATTACATTCCCGATACCGTCGGCGGTGACGGCGATGTGAAGTATCACCTCGGCTTTGAGACCCAACGCCAAACCGCCAGCGGCGCAAAGGTCGGCATCATGCTCGCCCCCAATCCTTCGCACCTTGAAGCCGTGGACCCCGTGGTGGAAGGCATGGCCCGTGCGCGCCAGCGCTTCCTCGGCGACACTGAAAAGCGCCGCAGCGTTCTGCCAATCCTGATTCACGGAGACGCTGCCGTGGCAGGACAGGGCATGGTCAGCGAAGTTCTCAACCTCTCACAGTTGCCCGGCTACTGCACCGGAGGAACGATCCATGTGGTGGTCAACAACCAGATTGGTTTCACCACCCTCCCTGCTGATGCTCGCTCAACAACCTACTGCACCGACATTGCCAAGTTCGTTGAGGCCCCAGTGCTCCATGTCAACGGCGATGATCCACTTGAGGTCGCCGCTGCAGCGCGCATGGCCCTGGAGTTCCGTCAGGAGTTTGGGCGGGACATCTTCCTGGACATTGTCTGCTACCGCCGCTTCGGCCACAATGAAACCGACGAGCCGGGCTTCACTCAGCCCAACATGGCGCGCAGCATTGCCGCCCATCCGAGCACTGCGGCACTCCTGCGCCAACAGCTCATTGAAAAAGGTGTGCTGAGCACTGAGCAGGCTGACTCCATCCAGAGCGAACTTGATGCGGGTCTCGAAGCCGGTGTGGATCGTCTTGCCAGCCGCGAAACCCAAAACGGCGGCAATCCATTCGAAGGCAGCACAGCCCAACCGCAACCGGCCTACAGCCACGAGCCAGTGCCCACTGGCGTTGAGCTCAACCGACTCAGCGAGCTGGGCCACAAGCTGCTGCAAACCCCCGCGGGCTTTCAGCTCCACCCAACCATTGCCAAGCGGTTCCTCGCCGCAAGGGCCAAGGCGATTGAAACCGGCACCGGCATCGATTGGGCCACGGCAGAGGCACTGGCGTTCGCCAGCCTGCTTGCCAGTGGGCACGGTGTGCGCCTCTCAGGGCAGGATGTCCGCCGCGGCACCTTCAGCCACCGCCACAGCGTCTTCTATGACAGCGCCACGCGCGAACGACACATTCCCCTCAACAATCTCAGCCCGGATCAGGGAAGGTTTTGTGTCTACAACTCGCTGCTCTCTGAGGCTGCGGTTCTCGGCTTCGACTATGGCTATTCCCTGCTGACGCCAAACATGCTCCTCTGTTGGGAAGCGCAGTTTGGCGACTTCGTCAACGGAGCGCAGGTCATCATCGACCAGTTCATTGCCTCCGCCGAAAGCAAATGGCAGCGCCCCAGCCACATTACCCTGTTGCTTCCTCACGGCTACGAGGGTCAGGGACCGGAACACAGCAGCGCGCGCATGGAACGCTTCCTGCAACTCTGCGCTGGGAGTAACATGCAGGTCTGTAACTTTACCACACCCGCACAGTACTTCCATGCCCTTCGTCGTCAGGTTTGCCGCCCTACCCGCAAGCCCCTGGTGATCATGACTCCCAAGAGCCTGCTGCGTCATCCACGATGCGTCAGCACCCTCGAGGAAATGGGCCCCCAGAGCCACTTCCAGGAGATCATTGACGACCATGCACCGGGCCTCAACGCAGAGCGTGTCACCCGCCTGATCTTCTGCAGCGGCAAAGTCTATTACGACCTGTTGGAGTTCCGCGAGAAAAACAAGGTCAAGAACGCCGCCATCATCCGCATTGAGCAGCTCTATCCACTGCATCATGAACTGCTGCGCGCCATCGTGGCTCGTTATCCAAGGGCTCAGAAGAAGTGGATCTGGTGCCAGGAGGAACCACGCAACATGGGAGCCTTCTACTACATCCGCCCCCGCCTCGAGGATGTCAGCAACCACAAGTTGCGATACGCCGGCCGCGAGCGCTCCTCCAGCCCGGCAGCGGGTTCAAAGGCCATCCATGTTCTGGAACAAACCAAGCTGATCGAAGACGCCTTCAGCGTTTAAGCAAAGAACCACCCCCCCAATCCTCCCATGCCCGACATCAAAATCCCTGCCCTTGGTGAGTCCGTCAGCGGCGGCCAAATTTCCAAATGGCACGTTAAAATCGGTGACCAAATCAAGATCGGCGATGTGATTCTCACGCTTGAGACCGACAAGGTCGCTGCTGAGGTCACCGCTGACAGCAGCGGTGTTCTCACCGCCATCAGCGCCAAGGAGGGCGACGATGTCAGCATTGGCAGCGTTGTCGGCCAAATTGACAGCAGCGTCATTCCTGCTGCCGCTCCTGCTGCCGCTCCTGCTGCCG
>JAURHS010000171.1 GCA_030833205.1 Prosthecobacter sp. | reverse complement strand
GGAGCGTTGCCACAGGGAGCGTTGCCACAGGGAGCGTTGCCGCAGGGAGCGTTGCCACAAGGAGCGTTGCCACAAGGAGCGTTGCCACAAGGAGCGTTGCCACAAGGAGCGTTGCCACAAGGAGCGTTGCCACAAAGCGCCCCTGTTCCGGTGGGTCAGTGATGATTGATGATTGTGTTGCCTTTGCTTATGAAGACTACTCCAGATGTTTTGCCACAGGATCTCGTTGGCCGGGTTGCCATTGTGACGGGCGGCGCCCGCGGCATCGGCCTCGCCATCGCCCAGCGTCTTCATCAACAGGGGGCGAGGCTTTGTCTCTGGGATCGGGACCCCGCTGCGCTGCAGCAGGCTCTGGCCTTGTTTCCAGCCACTGAAGCCTTCGCAGTGGAAGTGGATGTGTGTAGCCAGCAGAGTGTCGAGCAGGCTGCTGCGCAGAGTGTCGCGCTCGCGGGAAAGCTCGATATTTTGGTCAACTGCGCGGGGGTTGCCGGGTCCAATGCCGTGCTCTGGGAGGCCTCAGTTGAGGATTGGCGGCGCGTGATCGAAGTCAATCTCACTGGTCCGTTCCTTTGCTGCCGAGCTGTTGTTCCACATCTCATGAGCAATGGCTGGGGCAGGATCGTCAACATTGCCTCGGTTGCAGGGAAGGAGGGCAATCCCACCGCGGCGCATTACAGCGCTTCCAAGGCTGGTGTGATTGGCATGACCAAGTCCCTTGGCAAGGAGTTGGCCAAGAGCGGTGTGTTGGTCAATTGCGTGACGCCAGCGGTGATTCAGACCGACATTCTCAAACAGGTGTCGCAGGCGCACATTGATTACATGCTCTCGAAGATTCCAATGGGCCGTTTCGGGCTCACTGAGGAAGCGGCTGCCATGGTCGCCTGGTTGTGTTCGCCACAGTGCAGCTTCACCACGGCGGCGGTGTTCGATCTCTCCGGTGGGCGGGCCACCTATTGAAGTGGGCCCCTGCGGCGGAGGTCAGACATTGATCTCCCAGCCGCTGCGGTAGTTTTTGGTGAGCAGTTTGTCGGCCTCAGGACTGTTGAGAAAGCGGAAGGCCTGGGTGTCCCACTCGAGTGTCTTGGGGGCGAGTGGGCGTCCTGTGGTTTGATTGATTTCGCCCGTGGCAAGGCGGGTGGCGATGTTGCCCAACTGCACCGTCTCGCTCAGGGGGCCGGCGTAGTCGAATCCGTCGCTGGTTTTTTCGCCACCAAGACAGGCGTCCACCCAGCGATGCCAGTGGCTCAGGCCTTTTTCCTTGGGATACTTGAAGCCTTGAAACTTTTCCAGAGGGTAGAGGCGAGGGCCGGCGACATGGGCGAGCACCAGATTGCCCTCCTCGCCAATAAACAGTGAACCGCTGCGCGGCAGGTCCAGCGCATCAGGCATCTTGGCCAGCTTGCGATCGGGGCGCAGTCCGCCGTCCATCCAAGTGACCTTGAGGGTTTTCTCGGCGCAGAGTTCGTTGCCTGGAAAGCTGTACTCGATGGTCTCGTGCGTGGGCCAGATCTGGTCGTTGACGCCGCTGTTGAAGGCCGTGAGGTGGGTTGGCGCATGAAGCCCCAGTGCAGTGAATACGGGATCGAGAATGTGACAGCCAAAATCGCCCAGGGCGCCACCTCCGAAGTCCTGCCAGTCGCGCCACACGAAGGGGTGGTAGCAGGGGGCATAGTCCCTCATTGGGGCGACGCCAATCCACAGATCCCAATTGACATGGGAAGGTACCGCCGCAGCAGGTGCAGGGGAGAGTCGCTTGTTGCGCTCGTTGCCAGTGACCGCCACCCAGGAGTACACCTCCTTGATTTTGCCAATGGCTCCCTCGCGGATCAACCGTGTGCCCAAGCGGTATTCCAGATTGGAGTGAATCTGATTGCCCATTTGGGTCACCACCTTCGCCTTGGCGGCTTCGAGGCGCATCTGGCGGGCCTCCCAGACGGTGTGGGCCAGAGGCTTCTGGCAATAGACATGCTTGCCCATGCGCATTGCATCAATGCTGACCTTGGCATGCATGTGGTCGGGAATGCCCACATTGATGGCATCCACCTGATCGCCGAGTTTTGCGAGCATCTCGCGGTAATCCGCAAAATGAGCCGCGCCGGGGAATTCGGAGCTCACTTTTCCGAAGCGGTTTTTGTCAATGTCGCAAAACCCCACATAAGCGACCTGGGCGTGTCCGGAGATGTTCTTGATGTCGCTGTAGGCCATGCCGTCTGCGCCCACTGAGGCCACCTGCAGTTTGCTGTTGGGGCTTGCGCTCTTCACCACGGCGGGAAAGGCGACGGCTGCTGCGGCGCTGCTGGCTTGAGAGAGGAAAGTGCGACGGTTGGTGGACATGGTGAAGACAGAGTAGGGGAGTCCTACGCTGCCACCGGCGTTTTCTCACAAATCCGCGCGGTTCAGTGCTGCCGCGGTTGCGGCTTTTGGGTCTGGGCTGCCGGTGAGCCGTCAAGGCCCTCTGCAAACAGGGGGGCAGCCTTGCGAATGGACTGGGAGACTCCCCAGCCCAGAGGCAGAGCAACCCACAACCAAGCGAGCATCAGTTTGAAAATCTTCATGAGCCTCTTTGGTTGATCAGGTGGTGTTTGGGGTGCACGGGCCGCACCAGCAAATTGGCGATGAGCCCCGTGAGCAGAAGCAGAATCATGAGATGGAAGATCGGGTTGTAGGCCTGATCGTGGGGCATCAGCTTTTTGTTGGCCAGCGAGAGTCGGTCCACCAATTGTGGACCGATGACCGCAGCCATGGACCAAGCCGTAATCAGGCGCCCGTGGATGGCCCCCACTTGATGGCTTCCGAAAAGATCGCGCAGGTAGGCGGGGATGGTGGCAAAACCTCCTCCGTACATCGAAAGGATGAGCCCGGTGGCGATCACGAATAGGGTTTCACTGTGGATCGAGTGGGTCCATGGCACGGCAGCGTAGAGCAGACCACCGAGGACGAAATAGACGCAGTAGGTAAGCTTGCGCCCCAGCAAATCCGAGATCGAGGACCAGAAGAAGCGCCCCCCAAGATTGCAGAGGGAAAGCAGGCCCACGAAGCCCTCAGCGGCGTGGGGGGTGACTTGGAACATGTCCTGAATCATCGGCGAGGCCTGTCCCAGAATGCCAATGCCTGCACTGACATTCATGCAGAGGACCACCCACAGCAGCCAAAACTGTGGCGTTCGCCAAGCCTGGTCCACGCTTACCGCAGGGCCCCCAGCAACGGCGCCCGAAGTGTGAGAAGACGCAAAGCCCTCGGGCTTCCAGCCTTCGGGCGGGACCCTGACCCAAAGTGCACCAAAGAGCATGGAGAGGCAATACAGGCCAGCCATGGTCGCAAGGGCCTCGCTCGCTCCGACATGGTTTGGGGTGCTGAAATGCCGAATCAGTTCACCGGCCAAGGGGCTGCCGATGAGTGCGCCGCCGCCGAACCCCATGATCGCCATGCCCGTGGCCATGCCTGGTTTGTCGGGGAACCATTTCATCAGCGTGGAGACGGGAGCAATGTAGCCCAAGCCCAGACCGATCCCGCCCACCAGACCATAGCCGAGGTAAAGCAGCCAGAGCTGGTGCCAGCGCACGGCCAGGGCCGAGATCAACAGCCCGCCGCAGAAGCAGAGCATGCTGGCCAGCATGGTCTTGCGGGGGCCGCTTTTTTCCACCCACTTGCCAAAGACCGCGGCGGAAAGGCCCAGTAGCGCCAGCGCGATGGAATAGGCAACGCCGATGTCGGCCTCAGTCCAATCTCCTGCCGCCGAATGTTCAATGCCAAGGAGTTTGGAGAGTGGTTTTTTGAAGACGCTGAAGCCATAGACTTGGCCGATGCACATGTGCACCGCGATGGCGGCAGGGGGCACTAGCCAGCGGTTGAACCCGGCTGGGGCGACGGTGGCTTCTCGGTTCAAAAACGGCATCCGACTCTTGGATTAGCCTCAAGTTGGGGGGCAGGGCAAGGTTTTTGCGGCGGTTTGCACCTCTGTCAGATGATTTGACGCTTTCGCCACGCTTCCTCCCTTGCACATTGCTGCTTCCGCCGTGAGTCTGAGCGCCTTTCCAGAGCGTACCTAACCCGATGATTATTGACCTGAGTCACAAACTGAGTACGCCGCTGCAGCGATCGCTGTATGCCGTGTTTGGGCCGGTGGTCGAGTCAGTCCTTGGCCTGCGGGACTTTGATGAGCATTATCAGCGCGCGCGCGCACACCACCGTTCGGTGCCTGAGTCGCAGCGCCGCAGTGCCGATTTTTTTGACGGTGTGGTTCGCTCGTTGGGGGTGGGGTGCGAGGTGCATGAGCCCGCTGGTTTTGAGCTGCCCAGTTCTGGCCCGTTGGTGATTATCGCCAACCATCCCTTCGGCATCCTCGACCCCTGTTTGCTGGCGAGATTTGTCGGTCAGCGCCGTGCGGACATGAAGATCATGACCAACTCCATGCTCGGCGTGATGCCCGAGGTCAGGGAGTGCGCCATCCTGGTCAATCCCTTCGGCGGTGAAGAGGCCCGCCGTGAAAATTTCGCAGGCATGAAGGCTGCCTTGCGTCATCTGCGAAGCGGAGGTGCCCTGATTGTCTTTCCCTCCGGCGAGATCTCCTCCTACAAGCCGGGCCTCGGCATTGAGGAGGCGCCTTGGAGTTCCCATGTTGGGGCCCTGATTCGGCAGAGTGGAGCAGCAGTGCTTCCAGTCTTCTTTCCTGGTGCCAACAGTGCGGTCTTTCAAGCCGCCGGCATGATCCACCCGCGCCTGAGAACCTCGCTGATCCTGCGTGAATTCTGTCAGCGGCAGGGCGATCGCGTGGAGATGCTGGTGGGCTCAGTGATTGGATATGGCCGCCTTCGCAAGTTTGAGGACGATGAGGCGCTTACCCGTTACCTGCGCCTGCACACCATGCTTCTCGGAGAAAAGCGGCGCATTGCCCGTGAGGGGGCAGTGATGGCAGCGGATGACGCCCCGCAGGCCCTGCTGAGTCATGCCGTTCAACGCGACCGTCTCATTGAGGAAGTCGAGGGGTTGCGTGAGGCCGGGCGCTGCCTCGCCGCCCAAGGTGATCTCAGCGTTTACGCCGCCCACAGCCAGCAAATCCCCCATTTGCTGACAGAAATCGGCCGCCTGCGCGAGTTGACCTTCCGTGAGGTCGGAGAGGGCACGGGACACGCCGTGGATCTCGATGCGTTTGACCGTTACTACGAGCATCTCTTTCTCTGGGACGAGCGGCGGCACTGCATCGCTGGCGCTTATCGGTTGGGGCGAGCAGACATGATTCTGCGCGAGTACGGTCCAAAGGGTCTGTACACCAGCAGCCTGTTTCACTTCGAGAAACCTTTCTTGGCCAACCTTGGCAGTGCCGTGGAAATGGGGCGCAGCTTCATCATTCGAGAATACCAGCGCCAACTCTCCTCGCTACCCCTCCTCTGGAAGGGGATTGCCTCCTGGATTTCGCGCAATCCGCAATACACCAAGCTCTTTGGCCCGGTGAGCATCAGCAAGGATTACGACAAACTCAGTCGTAAGTTCATGGTCGAGTTTCTTCAGGAGAATTGCCTGCACGAGGACCTTGCCAGTTTCGTCAAGCCTCGCAACCCCTTCCGGTATTTGCGCGGTCGGCGCCTGATGCGCGAGTTCATTAGTGCCAAGTTGCGCGATGTGGACGATTGTTCGGCGCTCATCTCATCCCTCGAGACTGATGGCAAGGGCATCCCCGTGCTGCTCAAGCACTACCTGAGGCTCAACGGCACCATTCTTAGCTTCAATGTGGATCCCGACTTCTCCTCCGTGATTGATGGCCTGATTCTGGTGGATCTCACCGAGACGGATCCCAAGCTCTTGGCCAAGTACATGGGCGACGAAAAGTGTCAGCAGTACCTCTTGCGTCACGGCAAGGGCATGGCTCCTGACAAACGCCCTGTGGACTGAGTGGATCTGGAACCGGGGATGGACTCGTGTCCACCCCCGGCGCCAGCCCCGAAGGGTGGGTCGGCCTTCATAAGCCGGATTCTGTGTCCCTGCCGAGGCAGGGCCGTGACCATTTGTCTGACGGAGGCTTGCGCCTCCGCCCTCCCGCTGGCGGGAATGCGACTATTACCCGAGGGTTTCACCG
>JAURHS010000195.1 GCA_030833205.1 Prosthecobacter sp. | reverse complement strand
TGCCTTGCTGATGCCCTGGGTGGCAGGTCTCACATGGATGGAGGCGGTCTACAAAGCATTGGTCTTGCTGGTGATTGCATGCCCTTGCGCCCTGGTCATCTCCACGCCGGTATCGGTCGTGAGTGGTCTGGCTGCAGGTGCACGTCGTGGCATCTTGATCAAAGGAGGTGTTTACCTTGAGGAGGCCCGCAAGATCAAAGCCGTCGCCTTGGACAAAACGGGCACCATCACCGAGGGCAAACCCAAACTGGTGGCGTTTGAGCCTGTGGCGACGGACAAAGCGCCAGAGCACATAGAACTGCTCGCAAAGAGCCTGGCTGCACGATCGGACCACCCCGTCTCGAGAGCGATTGCTCAAGGGCTCGCGGTACAACCCCAAGAGGTCAATTCGTTTGAGGCTGTTGCAGGCCGTGGCGTTCAAGGAGTGATTGATGGACACCCCTACATCCTGGCCAATCACCGCTGGATTGAAGAACGTAGCCAATGTTCTGCGCAATTGGAGGCGCGCCTCGCAGTCCATGAAGAGGCAGGACGCACTGTGACCATTCTGGCCAATCGGGACCGGGTGATCGCGCTGTTCGCTGTGGCAGACACGATCAAGCCGTCATCGATCGAGGCCATTTCCGATATGAAGGCGCTAGGGGTCGTTCCCATCATGCTGACCGGTGATAACGCCGCTACGGCACGCACCGTTGGGCATCAGGCAGGCATCTCGGAAATCCGAGGCAATCTGCTGCCCGAGGACAAGCTCAAGGCCATTGAGGAGTTCCAAGAGCGATACGGCGTGACAGCTATGACCGGTGATGGCATCAATGATGCTCCGGCACTTGCTAAGGCGAATATTGGCTTTGCCATGGGTGCTGCGGGAACTCACACGGCCATGGAAGCAGCGGATGTCGTCGTCATGAACGATGACCTGCGCCGAATACCCGAAACGATTCGCCTGTCCAGACGGACCCATATCATCTTGTGGCAGAACATCACCCTCGCTCTCGGCATCAAGGCGTTGTTCCTGTTGATGGCCATCTTTGATGACGCCTCCATGTGGATGGCAGTTTTTGCGGACATGGGCGCGAGTCTGTTGGTGGTATTCAACGGGCTGCGCCTTCTCAAGGCAGCAAAGTGAGGGCCGCCATTTACAGGCCACCCCTCTTGATTGGCCTCAGGATTCATGAGGTCAACAACCGGGCTAGTGGCCTTCGAAGCCTAAAGCTACTACACTGTTAAGCTATGAAACGGTACTTGGCAATCATCTTGCTGGTTCTGTTGCCCTTGCAGTTCAGCTGGGCAGCAGTGGCTGGTTATTGCCAACATGAATCAGGTGTGACTGCCAACCACCCAGGCCACCACAGTCACGACCATCAAGCCGCAGACCAACATGAACCCGTCAAAGACGGCGTTTCATCTGCTGGGGTTCATCATGACTGCGCGACGTGCCACTTGGGTTGTTCTGCGGCTCTGGCCAGTGATCTGACAACGCCCACAGCAGCGGCAGATCGGGATTACCCATTCGACTACGACGTCAACACATCTCTAGCGCTCACAGAGCGACCTGAACGGCCTCAGTGGCCCACGCTTGCCTGATCGGCGAGCCTCGGGTTTCCTCTTCCCTTTTTCGAATCCCTTGTGCGCTGGTGTGCATGACGCATTAAGCGTTGCGCACTGAAGCCCGCGACCCCTGCGTCGCTGCTCGCTGATCTCCTTGGATATTTTCACCATTGGAGATGAGTCATGCGTTTGAACGAAAAAAGGACAGCACCTCTTCGAATTGTGCTGTCAGTGGTTACTTTGAGTTGCTGGGTCCTGAGCGCCCAGGCACAAAGCACTTCTGGTGCTGCGCCAACCGGTGTGGCGTCATTGAAGGAAGTTTTTGAGACGGCTTGGCAAAGGCAGCCGGAAGCGCGCGCGCTGCAGTCGCGACGGGACGCCGCGCAGGCCCAAGCCAAGGCTTCAGGTCTGATATCACCCGAGGCGCCCTCTCTTGAGATCAGTCAGCGATCGGACCGGGCGACCGGTAACAACGGTGCGCGTGAAGCCGAGATCGGCATCGCAGTTCCGCTCTGGCTCCCTGGGCAGCGCACGGCCAGTGCCGACTTGGCGCAGGCAGAAATCTCTTTTGTAGAGCGCAGGCTTCTCGCCTCACAACTGCGGCTCGCCGCATCCGTTAGGGATGCCTGGTGGAACTGGCAGCGTGCTCGCGTAGATGCCGAAATGGCGCGTGAGCAGTTGGCCAACGCCAGGCGGCTAGCCGCAGACGTTGCCAGAAGGACGCAGGCAGGTGACCTGGCCCGGTCAGATCAGCATCAGGCAGAAGGCGCTGTGGCAGCGGCCGAGGCGCTAGCAGCGCAGGCCCAGGCTGCCTTGGCGGTTGCGTTGGCGCAGCTCAATGCGCTCACGGGCGGACTCGCGACACCTGAATCGCCTCACAACGCAACGGGTGAACCTTCTCCAGCTCCGGCCCCAGCAGCCCGTCACCCACTCATTGCAGAGCTGGAAGACCGTATCGCTGTTGCCGAACGTACGGCTGGCCTGATCAGCACCCAGAAACGCTCCAACCCCGAGCTAACGGTCGCCACCACTCGGGACCGTGGAGCATTTGGAGAACGGTATGGCCAGACGGTGCTCATCGGCATTCGAGTGCCGTTTGGTGCAGGGCCCAGGTATGACGCCCGTGTCGCGACGGCGCAGGCAGAAGCCATTGAAGTGCAGTCTCAACTAATCCTTGAGAGAGATCGAATCCAGGCCGATCAGCGAGGCACTGCTTCTCGCGTCGAGGCCGCACGCATCCAGCTCGACGCAGCCCAGCGAAGAGCCAAGCTGGCCCGGGAGTCTCGTGGCTTTTTTGACAAGTCATTCAGGCTGGGCGAGACCGATCTGCCCACTCGCTTGCGCATCGAGGCCGAGGCCGTTGAAGCAGAGCGACAAGAAGCGCGCAGCCGAATCGAGCTGGCCACCGCCATTTCTGCATGGCGCCAGTCCTTGGGCTTGCTGCCCCAGTGACCCCGCTCATCACCAAAGAATTAAGGAACACCATGAAGTTCATTCAATCGACTGGGGCCATTTTTTTGGCTCTGATATTCACACTCCTTAGCCCATTGGCTGTCGCAGGACCTGGTCACGACCACGGTGACACCGCGCCGCAAGCCACAGGATCTGCGTTGCCCCGGTTTACCGCCACATCTGAGGATCTTGAGCTGGTTGGCATCCTCAATGGAAAGCTGGTCACGCCTTATCTGGACCGCTTCAAAGACAACAGCCCGGTCAACGACGCCCAAATCGAGTTGGACATCGCAGGTAGCAAATACAAAGCGCAAAAACATGGCGAGGGTGAGTATGAAGTCACCCTCAAGGACACGCTCAAGACCGGCGTGACTGCGATCACCGCAACCATCCAGGCCGGTGACCTGACCGATTTATTGGCGACGGAACTTGATTTGCACACCGATGAAAGCGTGCCAGGACTTCGCTCTACATGGAAAACCATCGCGATGTGGGTCGGCGCCGGTTTACTTGCGCTGCTGACGCTGGGCGTCATGGTTCGCTTCCGTCAAAAAACCCGTCGTGCTTAAGGAGCCATCCACATGAAAACCAAAAACACTGTGAAAAAGCTCCACTGGCTCGCTCTGGCGGCAACTTTGAGCTTAGCGGGCGCTGGCGCGCCGTCTTTCGCTGGTGAGGGTCATGACCACGGCGCAGCCCCTGCCGTGGGAAATTCCAATGGCCCGCAACGCATGGCCGATGGCAGCGTCTTCTTGCCCAAGCCAGCGCAGCGCCAACTCAATGTCAGGACGCTGGT
>JAURHS010000149.1 GCA_030833205.1 Prosthecobacter sp. | reverse complement strand
ATTGACCCTTTCAAGGGGATCGGCAATGACCGTGGATTCAGCGTACTCATCGCGCTCCCCGTCGTCAGCGGGTTTTGCTGGCGGAGCAGCGGCAAGTAGGGGGCTGAAGGCCGCCAGAAAGAGCAGGGTGAGCAGGTGTGGCTTGTTCATGTGTTGTTGGTTTTTTGAAGAGCTTTGAGAACCGATGCGGCGCCGCCACTGCGGAAGGCGGCATCGAGTTGCGAGCGGTAATTGGCCACCAGGGAAACGCCTTCAATGGAGACATCCGTGATGCGCCAGCCATCGGTCAATTCCATGCGGTAGCTGACAGCGTATTGACTGCCGCGATAGACCAGCGTCGTGGGGACTTCAACCCGCTGGGGTTGGGTGGACACGCTGCCCTTGTAGGTGATGACGGGGCGCTCTCCAGGGGTGAACTTGGAGGCGTAGCTGCGGATGATCAGAGCGGTGAACAAGTCCACTGCCTGAGCCTGCTGCACGGTACTGAACTGTCTCCAGCCCGGGCCGATGGCGCGCTTGGTCATGGTCTCAAAGCCCACCCGCTTCTCAAGCATCGGTCGAACCGCCTTGCCCAAAGCTTCATGGCTGGCAGCGCGGTCTGCTTCATGAAGGACGGCATCAATGGTTTGCTTGAGGTGCTCGACGGCGCCCTGCTGGGCGCGGGCACCTGAAAGGGTGAGGGCAAAAAGCATCACACCTAGCAATGGGCGGCGGGTGGTCATGGGGCTGTTGAAGATTGGTTTGCCGAGGGTGCCTTGTCCTGCTGAACGCTGCCGAAGGCCATTTTGCCAATCAACGATTCCAGATCAACCGAGGACTCGGTCATCGTGATGGTTTCGCCGGGTTTCAAAAATTGTTCTTCTGCACCAGGTGAGATGAGCAGGTACTTGTCTCCGATCAGGCCGCTGGTTTTCACGGAGGCCATGCTGTCGGTTGGCAGTTGCAAGTCAGCGCGGATGCGCAATGTGGCCACCGAGCTGTAGTCCTTGGGGTCAACGCGCAGGGATTCCACTCTGCCCACAGGCACTCCCGCCAATTGCACACTGCTTCCAGTGTTGATTCCTCCGCTATTGGCAAAGCGGGCCTCGATGAGATAAGTGGGCCCCGAGAGCGCGTTGCCGCGCCCCGTATTCAAGCTCAGCCACACCACTGCAATCATGCCAGCCAGCACGAACAGGCCGGTGAGAAATTCAAGGCGTGCGGGTTGGCTCATGATTGGGTCGTCCGATTGTTTTGGCGCAATTGTTGGGTGGCGGCAAGCAAGCTTTGTTGGCTGTCACGAAAAGCGCAAAGGGCTGGCTCCTGGCTCTGAGCAAAGCCATCAGGCCCGCCTGCGTACACAATGCGCCCCCCATCAAGCAGTGCCACCTGATGGGCAATGGTTAGGGCCTCCTGAATATCGTGGGTCACGATGAATGCGGTGAATCCGCGCCGCTGTTGTTGCTCCACAATCATCTCAAAGACGGCGTTGCGTCGCAGGGGATCGAGCCCCGCAGTTGGCTCATCGAACAATAGGAGTTCAGGCTCGCTGACCAGTGCCCTGGCCAGGGCGAGACGCTTCTGCATGCCCCCGGAGAGTTCGCCGGGGTGTCGCTGCCAAAACGCTCCGAGCTCGAGTTGCTCCAAGGCGGCCTGTGCGCGCGCGCGGATTTCATTGGCCGGCAGGGCTGTGGTTTGCTCCAGGGGCAGGCAGACATTCTCCAGAGCAGTCAGGGAGTCCAGTAGTGCGTTGCCCTGAAACAAAAAGCCGCAGCGCCTTCTGAAGGCCGCCAAATCTGACTCCCGATTTCCAAGGTGGCATCCATCAAAATGAAGTTCTCCGCTGTCAAACGGCATGAGCCTGGCAAGGCACTTCAGCAGAACGGACTTGCCGCCCCCGCTGCGGCCCAGCAGGCAGGTGATCTGCGCCCTGGGCACTTGCAAGTGGACGCCTTGAAGCACCGCATGATCGCCAAAGGCCTTGCACAGGTCTCTGGCTTCGAGGAGTGGAGGTGGGGGGCTCACAGCATCAGGGAGGTGATGACATAGTCGGCGGCCAGCACCGCAACACAGGAGAGCACGACAGCGCGAGTCGTTGCCGCGCTTACGGCACGAGAGCCACTGGCGCCGCGAATGAGGTGCGCGTGATAACCTTGGAAGCAGCAAATGCCGAGGCTCAGCACTGCAAAGACCAGCGCTTTGAAGCCGCATTCCCGCCAATCCGCCATCTGCACTGCCCGGGCTACGCTGTTCCAGTACACCCCGTCCTCGACGCCAAGAAGTACTGATCCCGAGAGCCATCCCCCCCCGAGGCCAACCGCGACGAACACGGCGGTTTGCAGCGGGTAAACCCAGAGCGCACTGATCAATCGTGGGGCGACCAAATAGCCGTGGGTGTCAATGCCCATGCTCTGCAGGGCTGCGATCTGTTCGCTGTTGCGCTGGATCCCAATCTCTGCGGCGATGGCCGAGCCTGCCTGGCCAATCAACATCAAGGCCGTGAGAACGGGGCCAAGCTCCCTCACCAAAGAGAGCGACACCAGGGTCCCCAAGAGTCCCTCAGAGCCAAAGCGCCGCAGCACATGGTAGCCCTGCAGCCCCAGCACCAGGCCAGTGAACCCCCCAACGATCACAATGACGGGAAGGCAGCGGGTTCCCTGTTCGACGGTGGAGCGCAGCAGTCGGGGGATCACACGGCGCGTGCGACCGAATCCCCGCAGTGAGGAAAGCACAAAGCCCAGGAACGCGCCCAGGCCCCGGACCGCGGCAATGCTTACAGCTCCAATGGAAGTGATCATTGAAATGAGACGCGCAATCAACGGCCCGTTTGAACTTCACAATCACTGTCAGGGGGGACGGGCTTGCCAACCTGCTCAACGGGATGGGTGAAAAGATATTTCCAAACTGGCTCAAAGGCGAGGCTGCCATCGGGCAACTTGGGGCTGGCGGAGCCGGGAATCACGCTGCTGTGCGCCCGCCCCTCATGGCCGCCAACATCGGCGGCCGAGATCAGGCGTCGGCTATGGCCATAGGGAGGTCTACCTCCGTCCACGGAGGTCACTGGACCGAATGCCCCCAGCCCCAACATCTGCCAGGAGCGGCAGTAGTGGTCGCCCTTCCAGCCGCCGTCCAAAACATGACTGAAGCCAAAGTATCGCTGCGGCGGCGTTTTGGAGGGCAGGGCCTGCCATTGCTCGAGTTGATCCCGGGGACCGCAGAGCATGACGACGCGCGCCACCTCGATTTCCTTGGCCATTCTGGCTGCTGTCGTGCTGCCGTGAGAGGCCCCGGCGAGAATCACGCGATCCCAGCGCAACGCGTCATTTTCGTCATTGAGAAACCAGTCCCAACGACCCTGAGGGTGGGACTGATGCAGGTGCCTGACCATGCTCAGAGCGCGACCCGCGATGCTGTCTGCCGGTGGGATTCGCACCAATGGACTGGCATCCTTACTCGTGGCAGCTTCAAGGCGGATGTTGCCCAAAAGGTGGCCGTCCTCTCCGGGGCTCTTGGGGCCCCACTGTCCAAACCAGCCATTGGCGTAGTGGACGCCAATGGCATGCAGGCCGTAGGAGGCAAGCCTTGAGAAGAGTGGCTCACTGTAGCTCATCAGCCACAGCACCAGTTGGCCGCGTGGGGCAACACGAGTGTCCACCACAGCCCGTTGCTCATCGGCCGGCACGCCTTTTTTGGTGAAGCTGAAGTTCAGCTCAGGATGCTCTGCGGCCTTGGGGTCAATTTCGCTGGCCCGCGCCTTCAGCAGGTAGGCCTTGGGTTGCGGGTCCTCAAAGCTCAGCGTTGCGGTTGCTGCAACCGCGTTCTGAAGGCCGCAGGCGGCGACGCATGCGAGAAGGCAGGGAAATCCGAATCGAAGCATGGAGCGTCTTTAGCAGGTTGCGTTGTCTTGTACATCGCGCAGTGCAAAAACAATGCTGCTGTTGAAGGGAGCGTGCCGCAACCCGGCTCTGCTCCGGGCTTGACATCTCGGGGAGTAGTGGCTGGAAAGTCGCATGCTCATGACTCGCTCCATTCTACTGCTCGCCCTTCTGGGCCATTTGCTGCCCGTTCACGCAGCGCCGGTGAAACGAGTGCTTTGGATCATGGCTGATGATTTTCGGCCCGAAATGGGCTGTTATGGCTCGGAGGCAAAGACCCCGCATCTCGATGCGCTCGCCCAGCGCTCCCTGCGTTTTGATCGGGCCTATTGCCAACAGGCGGTATGCAATCCCTCGCGCTCATCATTGCTGACTGGGCGACGGCCTGACAGCCTGAAGGTTTGGAGCAACAGTCTGCATTTTCGCAGCGCCAACCCAGAGGTGGAGACCCTCCCGGGTTGGCTGAAAAAGCAGGGGTTCCAATCACTCTGCGTCGGCAAGATCTTCCACAACTGGCACACGGAGATCAAGGGGGACCCGGAGAGTTGGAGCCGGCCTGAGTTTCTGCACTACGCCAACCATGGCCACGATCACGCCTTGGGCGATTCCAGCTCGCCATCAGCAACCATGGTGAATCAGGGAAGGCGCTATGGCGAAATGGAGCTCTGTGAGGCGCGCGATGTCGCCGACGAGGCCTACTATGACGGGCGGGTTGCTGCCGAGGCCGTGCGACAAATTCGGCAACTTCCCAGAGACAAACCTTGGTTTCTTGCGGTGGGATTTTGGAAGCCCCATGCGCCGTTCAACGCTCCCAAGAAGTACTGGGACCTCTACAATGGCATGGGCTTGCCAAAGGATGAGGCTACTGCGCCCAAGGGAGCGCCGCCTGAGGCACTGCATGCCAGCACGGAGATTCTCGGTCCTCCTCAAAAGCAGCGCAGACCAAGCGCAGAAGAGGCCCTGGAGATGCGCCGCGGCTACTGCGCCAATGTGAGCTATCTGGATGCTCAGGTGGGCAAGGTCTTGCAGGCGCTTCGCGACCAGGGGCTCGAGAGGGACACCCTGATTGTGTTTTTGTCGGATCATGGCTATCACCTCGGCGAGCACGGTCTGTGGGGGAAGACCTCGAATTTTGAGTTGGACGCGCGAGTGCCATTGCTGATCGCAGACCCTGATTCGGCGGGGGCGGGGAAGACTAGCCGCTCCCTCGTGGAGTTGGTGGACTTGTTTCCAACGGTCCTTGATTGGCTTGGTGTGGGTGCTCCGGGCGGTCTCGACGGCAAAAGCTTGATGCCGATCCTCAAGGACCCAAGGGCCGAGGTCAAGGCCGTGGCGCTGACTCAGCACCCGCGCCCGGCCTACTTTGACCGTGAGCCATTGGGTAGCCCCAAATTGATGGGGTACAGCCTAAGAACACGGAAATTTCGTCTAACCCACTGGAGGAGTGCAAGCGACGGTCGGGTCATGGCGCGGGAGTTTTACCTCACCGATCAGAATGATCCTGAAGAACGGTTCAACCAGATTGACAATCCTGCGCACCTACCTATGATTGAACAGGCAGAGGGACTGCTGCTCCAGCATTTTGGGCTTGGTGTTGTGGAAAAAAGGTAACCCAAGTCCCGTCATTTTTTTTTGAGCCAATCGCAGTCTCTCCTCCGTTTTCTTTCCGTTCCGTCCGTTTACCCCCCAAACAGATGACCTACACTGAGAAGCTCAAGCAGCGCCTTGCATCAACTGGGTCCAACCTCTGTGTTGGTCTCGACATCCGCGCCGACGAACCCACAGAGCGGACCAAGCAGTTGTTGATTCGCATCGTCGAGGAGACTCTGCCTTTCGCGGCCGCCTTCAAACCCAACTCGGCCTACTTCGAAGCCATGGGCTGGAAGGGCATGCGCCTGCTGTCTCAGGTCCTCAAGGCGGTGCCCAAGGAGGTTCCCATCATCCTCGATTTCAAACGGGGTGACATCGGAGAGACGCAGTCCTACTACGCCAAGGCCGCATTTGAGGTGGCTGGTGTTGATGCGGTGACCTTGAGCCCATACATGGGGGCCGAAAGCTTTGAGCCCTTCCTCAAATTTGAAGACAAAGGGATTTATCTGCTGGGCGTCACCTCAAATGCCGGTGCGGCCGATTTGCAATTGCAGCGGTTAGCCGATGGGCGCTTCGTCTTTGAGTGCGTGGCCCAGATGGCCGCCTCCCATGCTCAGTGTGGCTTGGTGTTGGGATTGACGCAGGCGAATGCTGACATCCTGCAACGCATCCCGGATGTCCCCCTCTTGGTTCCTGGTCTAGGGGCTCAGGGTGGCGAAATCCGCAGCCTGTGCTGCACTGGGAGGCGCGCCCCGCTGCTGGTGAATGTCTCGCGTGGAATTCTTTATCAGGAGGATGGGCTGAGTTATGCTCAGCGAGCAGAGATGTGGCAGCGCACCATCGCTGAGAATCTCAGCTAGGTCTCAAGGGGCGCTCTGGGACAGGCAGCATCGTCCACTCTCTGGGCGGTGAACCCGAGGGTGTAGATTGTTGTGGACCTGTGGGTGGCGTGCCCGAGGCCGCTGTTGGGCCTCCTGAGATTCCGCGGGGCAATGCTGCCGGTGCCTCCCTTGCGGTAAGCTTGTCCGAGGCCACTCAAGCGGCCAGCCCAAAGGCCCTGGCGCGGAGGCCGCGCCAATGGGTGGAGTGGTCTTCGTTCGCAGAGTGGATCACTTGACAGCGGCGACCACCTTCTGAGCGGCGTCAGTGAGTCCATCGGCGCTGATGATGTCGATGCCGCTCTGCGCCAGCGTTTGCTTGCCGGCCTCGACATTGTTGCCCTCGAGGCGCACGACCAAGGGAATCTTGAGCCCCACTTCCTGCGCGGCTGCGACAATGCCATTGGCGATGACATTGCAGTCCATGATGCCGCCGAAGATGTTGACCAAAATGCCCTTCACCTTGGGGTCGCCGAGAATGATCTTGAAGGCTGCCGTGACCTGCTCGCGGGTGGCACCGCCGCCCACATCAAGGAAGTTTGCCGGCTCACCACCGTGCAGCTTGATGATGTCCATGGTGCTCATGGCAAGGCCCGCGCCATTGACCAGGCAGGCGATGTTGCCATCGAGTCCGATGTAGTTGAGGCCAAACTCGCTGGCGGCAACTTCGCGGGGGTCTTCTTCGCTGGTGTCGCGCATGGCAACCACGGCCTTTTGGCGGTACAGGGCGTTGTCGTCGAAGTTGAACTTGGCATCAAGGGCAACCACTTGGCCGTCAGTGGTGATGGCCAATGGATTGATCTCCACGAGGCTGCAGTCGCTCTTGAGGTAGAGGTTCCAGAGCGCGGAAAACAGCTTGGCGGCCTGAGAGGCCTGACTGCCCTGCAAGCCAAGAGCCGCAGCCACTTTGCGGGCTTGGTAAGCCTGCAGACCCAGCGTGGGGTGCACAAATTCCTTGATGATTTTCTCCGGCGTTTTTTCAGCGACTTCCTCGATGTTCATGCCGCCCTCGGTGCTGGCAATGATGGCGTGACCTCCGCTGGCGCGATCAAACAGGATGGCGAAGTAATGCTCCTTGGCGATGTCCACGGACTTGGCGATGAGGACCTTGCTCACCAGCTTGCCCTCAGGACCGGTCTGGTGGGTGACGAGGGTTTGGCCGATCATCTGACCTGCGATCTCGGCGGCCTTCTCGGCGCTGTCCACGACATGCACACCGCCCTTGAAGCCATTGGTGAAATGGCCCTTGCCGCGGCCGCCGGCGTGAACCTGCGCCTTGACCACCAGCCCCTTGCCGCCGAGTTCCTGGGCGATTTGCAGGGCCTGTTGGGCGTCAGCGTCAAGGTGCTGGTAATTGCGACCGTGGGTCACGTTGCAGCGGATCAGGCTGTGGGCCTCATTGACCGCATCAAGGGCGGCGGTCAGGGCCTTGTACGCATCCAGAAAGTCGCTGCGCTGGTTGCCATT
>JAURHS010000098.1 GCA_030833205.1 Prosthecobacter sp. | reverse complement strand
GTTGGTCCAGTCGTTTGCCGAGGCGGGAAGGGCGGCAAGCAAGGCGGCAAGCGCGATACGGCGGGGGAGGGCGAGGGAGGGCATGGGATTGGGGAGGCAGGCAACCTTCATGCAAACGCCGCGGGTTCAACGGGTTTGTCGGAGTCAGATGGCCTGGAGGGTGAAAACAACGCCTTGTTCAAGCGGCTTCTTTCCGGAGAGCAAATGCTCTTGGATCGTTGATGATCAGGAGATGACTGATAAAAAGAGTCAAAAGAACAGGTGTTCTAATGATTAGTCGTCAAGTTTAAACTTTAGAAATAATGATTTTTTTAATGAGAATGAAAACCCTCTCATGAGAATTTGACGATGTTTTTGGAAAAATACCCGGCTTGAGTTGACGAGTGGCACTAAACTTTTTATCTTCCCCTTGTCCTTGAGCGGCCGGTTTCCGCGAGAGGTCCACAGAGTTGCAGCTTTCCCAAGCTTTAACTTTCGTGCCAAACGGTCCTCACTGTTGTTGGTTGCTGGATCGCCCTGAGCCCCCTGGTTTTGCAGACCAGGGGGTTCTTCGTTTCCGGGCTGTGTGATGACTATTGCAGCACAACTGGGATCGCTGCCTGCGCACGATGAACAAAAAAAGTTTGGCGCAGTGCGGGTCTTGTCGGACCACAGCCTGCGCCAAACGCGTGGGGACTGAAACGCCCCCAAAGACGATGCCATCAACTACGCTCCCTTCACGACATACTCGTAGAGCCCATTGGCGCCAGGGTATGGCGTGGGGTACTTGCCGTCAGCGTCAGCGATGAGCGGTGCGGGTCCATCGAGGGTGAGTTTGTCCACATTCGGGGCGAACTCATGATCGTGGGCCATGAGTTGATCGAAGGTCACGGCCTGTCCGCTGTGCGCGCTCATGCGGCCCATCACGGTCACCAGGCTGGCCATGGCGCCGCGCTCCACTTCGGAGTAGGGCTTGTTGTCCACGATGGCGGCAACAAGGTCCTGCCACTCAAGATCATAGGGATTGGGCTCGGGCTGCTTGCCGCGCCAGATGATTTCCTTGGCGCTTTTGTTGTGCCCCTTGAAGGTCATCGCCTTTGAGGGGAAGTGGCCAGCGGTGGAGATGATGGCCATGCCCTTGCTGCCGTGCACATAGCTGGCGAACTCGTTGTGGGTCTTCATGGCGTTGCGACCCTCGAGCCAGAACTTGGTGCCGTCGCGGAAGGTGTACTCCACGCTGTAATGGTCGAAGTTCTGGTCAACATAGTCGCCGCGGTCGGTGCGGCCGCCGGTGGCCTTGGCCTCGATGGGGAAGTCGTTCTTCATCCAGCAGATCTCGTCGATGTTGTGGATGTTGAAGTCGCTGAAGGCGCCGCCTGAAGCCCACAGGAAGCTGTGGAAATTCTTGATTTGATAGAGCAATTCACTGGGCTCGGCCTTCGGATCGCGAGGCTTGGTGAAGCAGGTGCCCACCGGGCCCTGAAGGCGATAGGCGCGGCCGAGGATGATGTCGCCGATCTCGCCCTGCTGGATGCGGTCGAAGAGTTCACCGCGCACGCGGCAGTGGCGGCACATCAGGCCAACTCCCACCTTGAGGCCCTTGGCAGCGGCCTGCTTGCCGAGTTCCAGCATGCGCTTGCCGCTGGGGGCGTCCACGCAGATGGGCTTCTCCATGAACACATTGACGCCCTTGGAGATGGCGTACTGGAACTGCACCCAGCGGAAGGCTGGGGGCGTGGCGAGGATGACCACATCATTGGGACGCAGCATGTCGATGGCCTTCTTGTAGGCATCGAAACCGATGAACTTGGCGTCGGCTGAAACCGAGAAACGGTCGGGGTGCTTGTTGCTCAGACCGTTGAAGCTGGCCTCGAGGCGGTTTTCCATGACATCGGCCATGGCAATGAGGCGGGTCTGTGCCTTGAGACCAAGGCTGTTGCTGGCGGCACCCGTGCCGCGGCCACCGCAACCGACAAGGGCGATGTTGATCTGGTCACTGCCGGCAGCGTGCACATGGGGCAGGGTGATGCCCGAGAGGACGGAGAGGCTGGCAGCACCTTGGCTGGCCTTGGCGAGGAACTGACGGCGGGAACTCAGTGATGTGGGGTGGTCCATGACGGTGGGAATAGAGGGGGCAGTGTGAATGAAAAAACGCCGGGGATGCAATCTTTCTTTGTCGCAAAGTATCGGACAAGGTGATTGCAAGATTTGAGCCGCTGCGTGTAGTTTGACTGCTCCATCCCGCGGCAATTTGCGCTGCCCCCATTCCCCCAACCCTCCCGTCATGAGTCAGAAATCCAAATCCTCCAAGGCTGCCAAGAGCAAACCCAAGTCCGCTGCCAAGGCGGCTGCGAAGCCGGCCAAGCCTGCAGCAAAGGCAGGTAAGTCCGCGAAGGCTGCCAAGAAGGTGCCCGCTGAGTCGCGTGTGTTCGCTCCATCCGCTGAGTTCGTGAAAAGCTCGCGCATTCAAAGCCTGGACCAGTACCGTCGCATGCATGCGCAGTCGCTGAAGGACCCCGAGAAGTTTTTTGGCCGCGAGGCTGCGGAGTTGCAGTGGCGCAAGCCCTACCGCCGCGTGTTGGACTGGAAGTGCCCTGATGCCAAGTGGTTTGTCGGTGGGCAACTCAATGTCAGTGAGAACTGCCTGGATCGCCATCTTGCCGGTCCGCGCCGCAACAAGGCCGCCCTGATCTGGGAAGGGGAGCCCGGCGAGAAGCGCGTGCTGACCTACCAGCAGTTGCATCGCGAGGTCTGCCGTTTTGCCAATGTGCTCAAGCGTCACAAGGTCAAGAAGGGCGACCGCGTGGTCATCTACATGCCGATGGTTCCCGAGGCTGCCGTGGCCATGCTGGCCTGCACACGCATCGGGGCCATGCACAGTGTGATTTTCGGTGGCTTCAGCGCGGAGTCCATCAAGGACCGCGTGCTGGACTGCGATGCTGCGGTGATCATCACCTCGGATGGCGGCTACCGCCGCGGGGCCGTGGTGCCTCTGAAGAAGAATGTGGACGATGCCCTCAAGGGCGGGGAAACCAAGGTGCGCTCGGTCATTGTGCTCAAACGCACGGGCCAGGAGGTGCACATGGAAGAAGGGCGCGATGTGTGGTGGCACCGCGAGTTGGAGTATGTTGACGCGGTATGCCCCGCGGTGGCCATGGACAGTGAGGCGCCCTTGTTCATCCTCTACACCAGTGGCAGCACCGGCAAGCCCAAGGGCATTTTGCACACCACCGCCGGTTATCTGCTGCACGCGCAGATGACCTGCAAGTATGTCTTCGATCTGCGCGAGGAGGATGTTTACTGGTGCACCGCCGATGTGGGCTGGGTCACCGGGCACAGTTATCTGGTGTACGGGCCACTGGCCCTTGGCGCCACTTCGCTCATGTATGAGGGCGCCCCGAACTGGCCTGAAAACGATCGCTTCTGGCGCATCATTGAGGATTACGGCGTGACGGTGTTTTACACCGCGCCAACCGCCATCCGCGCCTTCATGAAGTGGGGCGATGAGTGGCTCACCAAGCACGATCTTAGCTCACTGCGCTTGTTGGGTACGGTGGGTGAGCCGATCAATCCGGAGGCCTGGATGTGGTATCATCGTCTGGTGGGCGGCAGCCGCTGTCCGATTGTGGACACCTGGTGGCAGACCGAGACCGGCGGACACATGATCACTCCCATTCCTGGTGCAGTGCCCACCAAGCCCGGTTCAGCCACACTGCCGTTCTTCGGCGTGGACGCCGCGGTGGTCGATGACCTCGGCAAGGAGGTGGGCAAGGATGAGCAGGGCAAGTTGGTGATTCGCAAGCCTTGGCCTTCCATGTTGCGTGGCATCTGGGGCGATAAGGATCGCTACCAGAAGACCTACTGGAGCGACTTCAAGGGTTGGTACTTTGCTGGCGACGGGGCGCGCCGCGACAAGGACGGGTACTTCTGGATCATTGGCCGCATCGACGATGTCCTCAATGTGGCTGGGCACCGTCTGGGCACTGCCGAGGTGGAGAGCGCACTGGTCTCCCATCCCGCTGTGGCGGAGTCCGCCGTGGTGGGCCGCCCTGATGAACTCAAGGGGCAGGGCGTGGTTTGCTTTGTGACCGTCAAGGAAGGCGTGAAGACCAGTAAGGAGCTGGCTGATGAGCTCAAGCGTCATGTGCGCAAGGTCATTGGTCCGGTGGCCACGCCAGATGAAGTGCGCTTTGCGGCCGCGCTTCCCAAGACGCGCTCCGGCAAGATCATGCGTCGCCTGCTGAAGCAAATCGCCAGTGGTGAGGCGCTCAAGGGCGACACCACCACGCTGGAGGATGTCAATGTGGTGGCTGCTCTGGCGGCTGCCTCTGCTGAGGACTAATGCAGCGGCCTCATGTTTACCGGCCTGATCGAAACCACCGCCGAAGTGCTCTCGCTTGATGCCCGGGGGCAGGGTTGGCGCTTGGTCCTCGCGGCGCCTGAGTTCATGCGTGGCGAGGTGGCCTTGGGGCAGAGCATCGCCGTCAACGGCTGCTGCCTGACGCTTGCGGAGTTTGTCGCCGATGGCTCGCAGTGGGGTTTTGACCTCCTTGAGCAAACCCTGCGCGTCACCTCGCTTGGCGATCTGCGTGCCGGTGCGCGAGTCAATCTCGAACGCGCGATGGGTGCGCTGGGCCGCTTTGGCGGGCATTTGGTCCAGGGCCATGTTGACGCCTGTGTGAAGGTCCTGGACTGGCGTGCGGTTGGCGCGGATTGGCGCTTGGAGATTGAGTTGCCGGCAGAGTTTGTCGCCCAGGTCATCCCCAAGGGCAGCATCGCCATTGACGGCATCTCGCTGACGGCGGCTGAGGTCAGCGCCCAGAGTGTGCTTTGTTGGATCATTCCGCACACTCGCGAGGTCACTCATCTCAGCGGCCTTGAGATTGGGCGCCGTGTCAATGTCGAGTACGACCTGATCGGCAAGTATGTGGGCCGTCATTTGGCCCAGGCCGGACTGATTCGCGGCGCATGATCCGCAGCGGCCGTGGCTCGCCGCTTTCTGCTGTGGCTTAGCCCAGGTCTCGGAACCCGTGCTGCCGCGCGAGTTGCAGGCACTGCTCCAGCGGTCGCAGACCCAGTGAGGGTGTGGGGTGGGTCAGGCAGGCTGCGGCGGTGCAGACCGCCAGCTCAAGCCGCTTGGCGGTTGGCCAGCCTTCGTGAATGCCGTGCAGGTAGCCTGCGGCAAAGGCGTCGCCTGCGCCGGTGGCTCCAGCGATGAAGCCTGCAGGCAATTGGAGTGAACCTTGGCGATGGAGGCTGCCGTCGGCATCGGCCACCACGGCGCCGGCCTCGAAATGAATGATCACCTGTTTGGCCACGCCCATGCCCAGCAGGGTCTTGGCGCATTGCTCCACGGCGGCGACATCCACGGGCTTGGTGTTGAGCTTGATGCCGGTGATTTTGCCGGCTTCAACCTCGTTGATGATGAGGTGGTCGGTGTGCGGCAGGGCAGCCGCCGCGATGCTCGCAAACTGGGGGTTCTCGGTGCTGACGATGTCCACGCTGGTGGACAGGCCGGCCGCACGGGCCTGCGCGAGCAGTTCAGCCGCGCCCGTGCTGCCATCAGCGCGCAACACATCAAGACTGTCGAGCAGCATGAGGTAGGCCAGATGAAACAGGCGGGCCTGGCTGTTGGCGGGCTGAACCCGGGCAGGGATCAGGGCCGCATTGGCACCGCGTTGGTGGAAAAAGGTGCGGCGGCCGGTGGCCTCGACCGTCATCGCATCGGTGTAGGAGGTGGGCGCCTCCTGCGTCACACTCAGCTGGCTGGTGTTGATGCCTGCCGCCTCACAGTCGCGCCGAATCCACTGGCCGTTGGCGTCATCGCCCACCAAGCCTGCGGCCTCAAGAGGATAGCCGACCTGCATGGCGGCGAGGTCCTTGAGGATGTTGTAGGGGCCGCCGCCGTTGCTGCTGGTTTCGCGGCGGATGTCCGCCAGCATGTCCTGCTCCGGCCAGGCCGAGATGATCTTGACATGGTCGATGATGAAATTGCCGCAGGCCAGAATGCCGGTTCGCATGGGGGAGTCAACAACGGGGGTGAGCGCGGAAATCCTGCAAGACAATCGCGCCTGAGCAAGCCGCCATGGCAGGATCAACGGCAGGCCGGGCAAGTCAATGCCCGGCGCGGTTGACAGGCAGGGGCGGGAAGGGCAAAGCTCACTCCTGCGTCCGAGGCGCCTTTCGCAGGCGTTGTTCGGGCAGGCCACCCTCACCTCCATGTCCTCCTCCCTCGAACTCAAGCGCGAAGTCGAAGCCATCCAGATCCCCAGCGGCGAATCCATCAAGTTGCCTCTTGGGCTCAAGGTGATCATCACGCAATCCCTCGGGGGCACCTACACGGTGGCCACTGATTTCGGTTTGGCGCGCATCAACGCCAAAGACGCAGATGCCCTCGGCATCGACCCTGAGGCCGACAAGAAGGATCAGGAGGGTGCCTCCTCCAATATTCCAGCAGATGCCACCGAGCTTGAGGCCCAGGTCTGGGGCCAGTTGCGGCATGTCTATGATCCCGAGATTCCGGTCAACATTGTGGACCTTGGTCTGGTGTATGATTGCCGGGTGGAGAAGGACGACGAAGGCAAGCAGCGCGCCGTGGTGAAGATGACGCTGACCGCCCCTGGCTGTGGCATGGGACCGACGATTGCGGCTGATGCCCAGAGCCGAATCATGACCCTCGAGGAGATTGACGATGCGGCGGTGGAGTTGGTTTGGGAGCCGGCCTGGAACCAGGGAATGATCTCCTTGGAAGGCAAGATGAAGCTGGGCATGGTTTAACCGCCAGGGGCCATGCGCAGATCCGCTGCCGAAGACGCACCCGATGGGGTCTTTGTCCCGCCGGGGGATTGTCCTGTCTGCGGTGAATGGGTGCCCAAGGGGGCCAAGGCCTGTCCGGACTGTGGTTCCTGCGCACGCAGCGGATGGCGCGAGGACGAGTTGGCCTATGACGGGCTGGATCTGCCCGAATGGGAGGAGGAGCAGGAAGCGAAGCCTCGACGCAGCGCGGAAGGCTTGAGCCTGGGCTGGAGGCTTGTGGGCGCGCTTCTGCTTGCCCTGTTGTTGTGGTCGGCGTTGCGGCGCTGAGATGGATCAGGAGCCAAGCCTTGCTGAGGCGTGCTGGCGCGCCCAACGGTCAGCCTCGATGATGGCCTCAAGGCTTGGGTTGCTGCGGTTGTCATGGGCCTGCATGGTGGCCTCCACGGTTTGCCAGATCGAAGGAAAGCTGCAGCCGCCTTGCAGGAAGCGCTCCACGGCAACTTCATTGGCGGCATTGAGCACGGCAGGCATGCTGCCGGCGGCCTGCGCCGCCGCACGCGCCAGATCCAAGGCAGGAAAGTCGGCGCAGCGCGCGGCTTCAAAGTGCAGGCTTTGCAGGCTGGCAAAGTCCAGCGGCTTGAGCTGATTGCCGACGCGGCTGGGGTGGGTGATGGCGTACTGAATCGGGAAGCACATGTCGCTGTGGCTGAGCTGTGCCAGCACGCTGTGATCGCAGAACTCCACCATGCTGTGCACAAGGCTTTGGGGATGCACGATGACCTCGATCTGGGGCATTGGGATGTCGAAGAGCCAGCGCGCCTCAATCATCTCCAGGCCCTTGTTGAATAGGGTGGCTGAATCAATGGTGATCTTGCGGCCCATGCTCCAGGTGGGATGACGCAAGGCTTGTTCCACCGTGACGGCGCCGAGTTGATCCGCTGGCAGGGTGCGAAACGGACCGCCGCTGGCGGTGAGAATCAGGCGGCGCACCTCATGACTTGGCCGCCCCTCGAGGCATTGGAAGATGGCATTGTGCTCACTGTCGATGGGCAGGACCTTGATGCCCTTGGCCCTTGCGGCCTGCATCACGACCTCGCCGGCCATCACCAGGATTTCCTTGCTGGCGATGGCCAGGTCCATGCCCAGTTCAATGGCGGCCAGAGTTGGTGCAAGACCTGCAGTGCCCACGATGGCCACCAGCAGCAGATCCGCGCCGCACTGCTGCACCAAGTCCACCAATCCGGCCTCGCCCTCGTGCAGCACCGAGCCCTGTGGCAATAGCGAACGCAGGCGAGCCGCGGCCTTGGGGCAGTTGAGTGCCAGATGCCTGACTCCGCACTCCTTGGCCTGCGCGAGCAGAGCCTGCTCATTTTGATTGGCGGCAAGGCCGACCAATTCCATGTGCGCGGGCAATTCGCGGGCCACCTTGAGAGTGCTCTGGCCAATGGAGCCGGTGCATCCGAGAAGCACCACCTTGCGTCTGCGAATCATGCCCTTGCTGCGAAGTGGTTGAGGTAGAAATAAAGCACGGGCGCGGTGAAGAGAATCGAGTCCGTCAGATCCAGCACGCCTCCAATGCCAGGCAGGGCATGCCCGCTGTCCTTGGTGGAAAGGCACCGCTTGAGAACGGACTCAGCCAAATCCCCACTGATGGCCACGGCGCAAATCACCATCGGCAGCAACAGGGCGCTGACACCGCTGACCGCTCCAAGGGCGGGGCCAAAGATCGCGTGCATGGACCATGCCGCAAGGCCGCTGCCCAGAGCCGCTCCGATCAGGCCCTCCCAGGACTTGGCCGGTGAGATGTGGGGAATCATCTTGTGACGCCCAAACAGCACCCCCACGGCATAGGCCCCCATGTCACTGAATTTGGTGACGGCCAACAGGTAAAACAGCCAGGCCACGGCGGTCTCCTGATTGCCATCAGGCCGGGAGTAGAGCAGTCGTAGCACGAAGCCGAAAAAGACGCAGCCATAAAGCGTGCTGAAAACCGTGGCGAAGATTTGTTGCAGGGTTTGGCTGCCCTCCAGTGGACGGCGATAGCAGAGCAGGAAGGCGCCCTGAGCGCTGAGGCAGAGCGCGGCGAGATCCAAGGCCATCGGCGGAGCCTCATGCCGCTTCAGGCTGTGCCAGAGGGCCAGCACCCAGTAGAGCAGGTTGAGGCCCAAACCAAAGCGACCATGCGTCACACCCTTGGGCTCATGGCAAAGCATGCGCGCAAACTCAACGCAGCCCATGACGCCAAAGAACCCGATGAGCAAGGTCAGGGCTTGATCACTGCGCTGATAGAGGGCCGCACCCACCAGCGACCACAGCGCCAGCGTGCTGAGCAATCGACGGGCGAAGACTTGCCGTCGGCTGCTGGGGCTTGGGGACTGTGGATCCATGAGTGCGCGTGGATTAGAGCAACTGGGCTGCCCTCTGCCAACAGGGATTTGTCGCCGCCTGAGGTGAAAAGAGCTTGCGCAAGCGTTGCGATGGCTCCTGCTGCATGGGTTCCTGATCTGCTACTGCATGGCCGAAGCGCCTTGAGCTGGTGCCTGCAGCAGGACTTGGCGCAGATCTTCCCAGCGTGGCTCCTCCAGCTTGGGGTCGCGGCTGAGGATGCGCTGCGCCAGTGTGCGGGCCAGGGAAATGAGGCGGGTGTCGGCGAGGAAATCGCCAAAGCGCAGTGGGGCGCTGCCGCTCTGCGCCTGGCCCAGCACATCGCCGGGGCCGCGCCTGCGCAGGTCCTCTTCGCTGATCACAAAGCCGTCGTGGGTCTGCTCCATGATCCTGAGTTTCTCCTGGGCCTCAGGGTCCTCGTCGCCGGTGAGCAGAATGCAGTAGGACTGGTGAGTGCCGCGGCCAATGCGGCCACGCAACTGATGCAGGGCGGCCAACCCAAAGCGATCGGCATCGTGGATGATCATGATGCTGGCGTTGGGGACATCCACCCCCACCTCAATCACCGTGGTGCTCACCAAGGCCTGAATCTCGCCGCGGTGAAACTCGCGCATCACCTTTTCTTTTTGCTCGCCGCTCATCCGTCCGTGCAGGAGCCCAACCTGAATGCCCGGCAGGAGCTTCTGCCATTGCTTGTGGCCCTTGGTGGCAGCGCCCATCGAGCTTTTCTCAGACTCTTCAATGAGCGGGAAGACCAGGTAGGCCTGGCGGCCTTCGCGCAGTTGGGTCAGCACAAATTCCGCTGCCTGCTCGAGGCATTTTGGGGTTCGGATTCTGGTGGTGATTCCGCCGCGCTGGGCGGGGCGTTGATCAATGGTGGAGACATCGAGTTCGCCGTAGAGGGTAAGGGTCAGCGTGCGTGGAATGGGGGTGGCTGTCATGACCAGCACATCAGGGCTTTGCTCGGCGCGGATCAGGCGGGCGCGCTGGGCCACCCCAAATTTATGCTGCTCATCAATGACGACCAAGCCGAGGCGGTCCAAGGCTCCGAGGTCATGCAGCAGCGCATGGGTGCCAATGACCATTTCGCCGATGGCCTTGGATGTGGGGGCTGCCGCCAGCAGATCGGCGCCGTGCTGCTCGCTGCGTGAGCCGGTGCGCAATCGCAGGGGGATGCCCAGCGGCTCGAGCCAAAGCCGGGCCTTGGCGTAGTGCTGCTCGGCGAGAATCTGCGTCGGGGCCATCAGCACAGCCTGATGGCCGCGGGCCACGGCCGCAGCCATGGCGAGGAAGGCGAGGACTGTTTTGCCGCTGCCCACATCGCCATGCAGCAGGCGGCTCATCGGGCAGGGCCGCTGCATGTCGGCGCGAATCTCTTCCAGGCAGCGTTGCTGGGCCTGCGTGAGGGTGAAGGGCAGGGCCTTGAGCAGGGCATCGGCCAGACTCCAATCGCGATGGGCAATGCCGCCTTGCTCGAGGCGTTGCTGGCGTTGATTCAGCACCCGCAGTTGCAGGAGCGTGAACTCCTCCAGGGCCAGATAGCGCCGGGCCTGACTGAGCTTGCTGGCATCGGCCGGGAAGTGCAATTCGCGCAGGCAGGCAAAGCGACTGCAGCCTGCAAACTCGCCGTCGGCCCGCGGCTTGGGCAGGCGATCCGGAACCCACTCGGGCTGCAGGACCTCGAGGGCGTGCCAGATGGCGGTGCGCAGTTGCTTTTGATTGATGCCGCTGCGCAGCCTGTAGATGGGCGTGATCCGCCCGGTGTGCAGTCCAGGCTCGGCGTCCGTGCTGTCAGCGATCTCAAACTCAGGGTGGTCCATCACCCATTGGCCGCGCTGCTCCTTGATCTTGCCAAAGGCAAAAAGGGTCTGGCCTTCGACCAGGATTTTCTTGATGTAGGGCACGCCAAACCAACGCAGGGTCAGCCGCGCCGACATGGCTCCTGAGGCAATGACCTCGCAGTGGGCGCAGACCATGCCGCCACGCCCTCCAAAGCGCCGCTGCTCCACGCGCAGCACCAGCAATTGATGGCAGGAGGGAAAGGGCGAGGCGCTGAGCAGGGGTTGTGCGTTGTAGGTGCGGTCCTCGTGGCGGAAGGGCAGCCAATCCAGCACTTGGCGCAGGGTCACCACGCCCTCGCGACGCAGCGAGGAGGCCACCCGCGCAGGCAGGCTGCGCAGTTCATCCAGCGGGCTCTCCAAACTCAGCGGCATTGAGGCAGCAGCATGAGGGTGCCAGTGGCTTGTGCAATCCCCAATTTGGGGCAGACTCCCGACCTGGCTCAGGGTTTGACAGGCGCTGCCAGAGCAGCGATCTGCTCTTCGCTGAGCACGCGATCAAACAGGGCAATTTCATCGAGGCGTCCTTCCCAGTTGGACTGGGGATCACCGCGCGATCCGAAGTGCCATTCATTGAGGCTGCTGTTGCCCAAGGCGGCCTGCCCCTGTTTGTTGCCGTTGAGGTACAGGGTGACTTGGTGCGAGTCGCGCACCAAGGCCACATGGGCCCAGGTCCAGCGCGGCAGTTTGTCGCGGCCGATGAGAGGCTTGTCCAAGCCTGGAGCCTGCAGGGTGAGTCGGCCCACATCAGGACCCTGGCCGATGAGACCGAGATGTTCGCCAAGGGCATCCTCGCCGTGGCGAGTGCCACGCGAGAGGATCCATCCCGCGATTGGACGGGCCTCATCAGGCATGCCATTCCAGATCCATAGGCTCAGGGTGTGCGGGCGCTGCAGGGCCTTGCTCTGGGTGGAGATGGTGCCGTCAACAAGATGCAGCGCGGTGTTGTCCGCCGACTTGCCGGCAAAGGCCACAGGACTCGGCCCCTCAAGGCGATAGGCGATGCCGCCGCTGAGGCTGCCATGGCGATCGTTGCCGCTGCTGTCGCGTGCCAGACTGCCCTCGAACTCATCCAGTCGCCACCACCACAGGGGCTTGAGCGCCGCAATGGTCTGGGCGGCCTCTCCTTGCGGGGACTGCGGCTCGCGTCTGCTTTGACCCGTCACCTTTTCAAGCAGGGCGATGGCGGCCTGCGCGATCCGCGGCTCGGCTTGCACCTCAAGACCGGCGCTGCGTGCGGCCCAGGTGTTGTAGCCTCCCCACTGGTGCATGGCCGGTGGTGGAATGTAGCCATCGCCACCATTGGCCAATTCAATGACCATGCAGTTTTCAAGCGGGCTGGCGGCCTTGATCTTCAGGCCGGTGATGGCGTAGGTTTCGGTGGGCGTGGTGGCGATGGCAATCTCGCCGATGCGCAGGGCCTGAACGACGACTTCCGTGCGCTGTTTTGCGTGCAGCAGCACCTGCTCACGGGCATAGATTTGTGCCGGCGTCTTGGGCTCGGCGCCGTTGAGTTGCGCGACGATTTTCTGTGACCACTCCAGCAATTGGAGATTGGGCACGCGGTAGGTCATCGGCAGGCGGGTCTCGGCCATGCTCAGCAGGTTGGTGGAGTCGTGTTTGATTTTTGCGATTGCCTTGACTGCCAGCGCCAACAGGCCGTCGGTGTAGCCTTCAATGGTGGGGTTGGGACGCTTGTCGGCAGGCAGCTTGTAGTCCGTGCGGTAGATGTCGCCGCTGCAGCCGTGAGACAGGATGCCAACCATCCTGCCCTCAGGGTCCAGCGCTCTTTCGAGGCCCTGACAAAACAGGCCGAAGTAATCGGCGCTGATGTCCTTGTCGCCGAAGTAGTGCATGGAAAAGTTGCCCAGCACTGCGATGGGCTTGTCTTGCGTGTCGCGCAGCGAGATCAGGGAGAGTTGCGGGTCTTCAGGGCCGCTTTCTCCGATGGCTTGATTCCAATCCCGCCCAGCGTGCATGGCGGCGCGCACCGTGGGGTTGCCAAAGGGGTCGAGCTCAATCTTATCGGGGCGGCGAATCCATTGCCGCAGGGCGGTAAACTCCGGGGCCTGCGTGCTGCCGAAGCCAACCACGGCAGCGCGCAGTTGCTGTTGGGCTTGGCTGACGGCCTCAATGAGGCGCTCACGAAGCAGGGGAATGTAGTTGGGGTCGGCATCGGTGCCCAGACAGCCCATCGAGGCCGGAGCCGTATGGCTGTGGGTGGCGCTGATGAGTTGGCGGTTGGTGGGGATGCCGGTT
>JAURHS010000188.1 GCA_030833205.1 Prosthecobacter sp. | reverse complement strand
CTGCGATGCCGCCCACTTGGCCGAAGGTGGCACCCCTGGAATTGCCATTGGCCCCGGCCACATCGCTCAAGCGCACACCCACGACGAGTGGATCGAAGTGACTGCCCTGCAACAGGGTGCCGCATTCTTCACCCGCTTCCTGCAAAGCCTCAAGGCCAAGACGGCCTGAGCCATGGCAAGCAGGCCACAGCCGACCTTGGCGTTTGCGCATGGGTCCATGCCTTGAATCGCTGGCTTGAGCATTGCCCCGGTGATCCCTGTGACTCCGCGACTCTTCCCACGCCAACGAGTTGCTCCGCCTCAACAAGACCCATGTGCCCCGAGCTGCAGCGCAGCAGGCCGGCAAAGCCTACCCAGCAATCGGCACTGCAATCCACAGCAACTGGATTGCGGCTCTCCATTCTCATTTCTGAAAGCCTGCTCAAACCCGCAGCGGTTTATGACTTGGGCTTGAGGCAATTCCGGCGGGATCATCGAGCGCTGCCTGCATCAACGGCAGCGTTCCATGAAACTCAAACTCACCCACCTCAGCGCATTCCTTCTGGCCGCTGCCTCCGCAGTCGCCACACCCCAAACCCAACCTCGCCATGGCGACGACCCACCTGCTGGGCTGAGCCGAGGCGAGTGGCAAAGCGTCACCGCCGCCTATCAGGCCTTTCGCCACCGCTTCGAGGAGGCAGAGGACGACAGTGGCCTGACCTACACCCGACAACATCTACAGCAGTTCACCGGCCGCTTCGACGGCCGCAGCTTTGAAGTCTCCCCCGATGCCAAGATCGGCGACCAAGCCTGGATCTGGGGCCTGAGCCTCAGCGCCTACGGCCTGGGTGAGGCCAGCGAGCCGTTGGCGCCAACCGCACTGCCCGCCACGCAGCGCAACAGCCCACGCGAAAACGAACTGCACTACCAGCACAACGAGATCCTGCGCGAATGGTGGCACAACAAGCCCGAGGGCCTGGAACATGGCTGGACCCTGAGCCAGCGACCCGCAGGCCCGGCCAAGGCCAAGCTGCATCTGCGCCTCAAGACTCTGGGCGCCCTGAAGCCCAAACCCGGTCGCGATGCGCAGAGCCTGAGCTTTGCCGATGAGAAGGGCGAGGTGCTGCTGCACTACGCCGGCCTCAAGGCCTGGGACGCCAAGGGCCGCCAGCTGCCCAGCCGCTTCCTCACGCCAGACGCCAGCGGCTTCATTGAACTTGAAGTCGAGCAGGCCGAGGCGCTCTACCCCATCACCATTGACCCCATGATCAGCTTTGAGCAGCGCCTGAGCGATCAGGCCCTTCCACCCGATTGCAACAATGGCTACGATTATTTCGGCCACAGCGTGGACATTGACGGCGACATCGCGGTGATTGGCGCCGACGGGGAAGCCAGCCTCAGCAACCTCATCAATGGCAATGCGCAGGAAAACGCCGCATACGCAGTGGGCGCAGCCTATGTCTTCTACCGCAATCCCACGACCCTGACCTGGAGCTTCAACACTTACCTCAAGGCCTTCAATGCCGATGCGAACGATCACTTCGGCTATGCCGTTTCGGTCAGCGGCAACACGATTGCCGTTGGCGCCTATGGCGAACAAAGCAGCGGCGGGGGAATCAATGGCAGCAACCCCAATGATGACAGCATCCAGGATGCCGGAGCGGTTTATATTTTCGTGCAGGACCCGAGCAACAACCTCTGGAGCCAACAGGCATACCTGAAGGCCCGCTACCCTGACGCCTACGACAACTTCGGCAAGACACTCTGTCTGGATGGCGATACCCTGGTGGTGGGCGTGCCAGGCGATGACTACCGAAATTGGGGCGTGGACAATTCGGGCAGCAACGGCAACAACAACAACAACATGAAGGACAGCGGGGCCGTCTATGTGCTGACGCGCAGCAATGGCTATTGGACCCAGCGAGCCTATGCCAAGTCCACCAATGCCTGTGAGAATTATTATTTCGGCAGCAGCGTGGACCTCAAGGGCAATCAGTTCATCGTTGGCAGTCCCAACGACGCCAGCAACGCCCTTGGAGTCAACGGCAACCAGAACAACTGGTCGTCTCCGCAAAGCGGTGCTGCCGCAATCTTTACCTACAGCAACAACCAATGGTACCAGAGCGCCTATTTGAAACCACAACAGTCAGGCAGCTACAACTTTGGCTACTCGGTGGCCATTGATGGCAACTGGGCCTGCGTGGCCGCACTGGGACTGACCCCCGGCAAGGCCGGCGTTCACTGCTTCCGCAGCAACAATGGCCAATGGGCATCGGACACCATTCTCTTGAGTCCTGCCAACCAAGGACCCAGCTACAGCTCTTTCAACCTTGGTCATGTGCTTTCCCTCAGCGGCAATACCCTGGCGTTTGGGGTCTCAGGGGACTCGAGCACCGTTCGCGGCACCGTGCCGTTGAACAACCCCCGGTCCAATGATCAATGGAATCCCTCCACCGGCGCCGTTGTGGTTTACACCCTGGCGGCCAACTCAAGCTCCTGGAACAACCTGGCCTCAGCCTACTTCGTGAAGGCCACCAACGCCGCTCCCTACGATCACTTTGGCTTTGCTGTTGCCCTTGACGGCGATGACCTGCTCGTCGCTGCCCCCTACCGCAACAAGACGAATTCATCCGGCGATTACTATGGCGGCGAAACCTACGCCTACCGTCGCGATGCTGGAACCTGGAGCAACACCGATGCGTTGGTTGGCAAGATTCGGGCGGTTCAACCACAAAACCGTGCGGGCGTCCAGGATGGCTTTGGCAATGCCGTGTCCATCAATGGCGACCTCATTGCCGTGGGCGCGCCCTTTGACAGCAGCGCCGCGGTTGGCGTCAATGGCAATGCCGCTGGCGGGCCCATCCCCTACTCCGGCGCGGTCTATCTTTTCGCGCGTGCCCCCTCCGGAATCTGGCAGTTGCAAGCCTTCCTTAAAGCCAGCAACCCCGACCCCTTTGATTACTTTGGCACCAGCGTGTCCGTCAGTGGCACCACGGTGGCGGTCGGCGCTGTGGGAGAGTCCAGCGCCGCAACCGGAATCAACGGCAATCAGGCCGACAACAGCGCCCGTGGGGCCGGCGCGGTCTATGTCTTCACCCGCGGAGCAGTCTGGAGCCAACAAGCCTACCTCAAGGCCAGCAATGCGCAAACCAGCGATCTCTTTGGCTGGAGCGTCTCGCTCGACGGCAATGACCTCGCCGTCAGTGCCATCTGGGAGGACAGCGCTGCCACCGGCATCAATGGCAACCAGGCAGACAACAGCGCTGAGGATGCCGGGGCCGTGTATCACTTCAACCGCAACGGCGGCAATCAATGGGCGCAACGGACCTACATCAAGGCCAGCAACACCGAGGCCAACGATGTCTTCGGCAATCATGTCAGCCTCAACAACGGCACGCTGTGCGTGGGCGCCTATCTCGAGGACAGCGCCGCCACTGGCATCAATGGCAATCAGGCCGACAACAGCGCGCCAGACTCAGGAGCGGCCTATGTGTTTGGACAGAACGCAGGGGTGTGGTCGCAGCAGGCCTACATCAAGGCCAGCAACACCGATTCCGGAGACCAATTTGGCTGGCGGGTGCCCATCAATGGAGACACCCTGGCCATCTCGGCCTACCTGGAGGCAAGCTCTGCCACTGGCATCAACGGCAACCAAAACGACAACAGCGTGCCTGCTGCAGGTGCTGTGTATGTCTGGACCCGCAGCAACAACATCTGGGCCCAGCAGGCCTATGTGAAGGCCAGCAACACCGCCGCCAGTCAATTGTTTGGCTTCGCTCTGGATGTCAATGGCAACGCGATGTACGCCGGGGCTCCTGGCGAATCCAGCAATGCCACTGGCGTCAATGGCGACCAGACCAACTTCAGCAGCCCGGGCTCAGGCGCGGTCTATGCTTTCAGTCGTTTGGGCAGCGTCTGGGGCCAGTTCGCCTACATCAAGGCTCCGATCAACGCGCCCAACGATCAATTCGGACGCGCCTGCGATGCCAATGGAGGGAGCGTGGTCATTGGCGAGGATCGCAGCAAGTTGAACGACGACTTTTCTCCAGCCGCAGACGATGACGGCGATGCCCATACCTATCGCTTCAGCCCATGATCTGAGGGATCGCCTGTCTTTGCCGGCATGATCCGGCGCAACGCGGCGCGGCTCTCCCCCGAGGGGGCCGCGCCAATCTTTTGATGCGGCGTTTGGGTCGGTTAAATCTGGGTGCTGCGCAAAATCGCCTCAGCCACGCGCATGCCATCGGCGGCGGCGCTGATGATGCCGCCTGCATAGCCCGCGCCCTCGCCTGCCGGGTAGAGCTGCGCCACACCAATGGACTGCAGGCTTTGCTCATCGCGGGTGAT
>JAURHS010000031.1 GCA_030833205.1 Prosthecobacter sp. | reverse complement strand
CAGAGGTCAGACCACTAAGTTACGCCCCCGGTCAGGCGACTCTTGCGGCTCAATCAGGGCTGCAGTCGTTCGTCGGAATCCACCCACAACCAGCACAGGGCCCCCAGTCCATAGGCCAGGGCAAAGAGCGCGATGTTGATGTTCCAGTTGTTGCCCGTGGCGGCCAAGACCAGGGGCACGGCCATTGGGGCAATGGCGCCACCGACCTGACCGGCCATGTTCATGCTGCCGGAGAGTGCGCCGGTGTGGCGGCCGCCCACATCCATGCAGGCTCCCCAGGAGCCGGGCATGGACAGGTCGCTGAGCAGGGCCGCCACGCCGATGGCAAGCACCGAGGCCACGGGATGCTGCAGCTGAATGGACAACAGCAGCATCAGCCCGGCGCCGCCCATCCCAAGCCCGCCGAGCCAACGCCGCGTGCGCGCGACGCTGCTGAGCCAATGGTCAAGGCGGGCGGAAAGGCTGCCGGCCAGCAGGCAGCCCACACCCCCGAAGAACAGCGGCACGCAGGCCAGCAGGGCGCGCTGCATTTCGCTCAAGCCCGAGAAATGCTCGCGCAGGTAGGTGGGAAACCAGGTGATGTAAAAGTACCAGGCGTAGGACATGAAGAAATACTGGGCCCAGAGCATCCACACCGTGCGCGAGCCCAGCAACTTGGCCCAGGGCATGCGATGATCGCCAGCCTCGCTCTCCTCGCCGATGATGGCCAGCTCCGAAGCGTTGACGGCGGGATGGTCGGCGGGGCGGTCGCGGAACCAGCGGTAAAAACCAATGGCCCAGAGCATGCCCAGCAAACCGAACAGCAGAAAGACCCAGCGGTAATGCAGGCCCAGACCGCGTTGCCCCTCGCCGCCTCCGGCCAGCATCCAGCCCACCAGCAAAGGCGTGAAGGCGCCGCCCCATCGTGCGCTAAGCCACAACAGGCCTTGGGCGCGCACGCGCTCCTGTTGGGGGAACCAAAGGCTGAAGGCCTTGGTGAGGTTGGGGAAGCAGCCGGCCTCGCCCATGCCAAAGAGAAAGCGGCTGACCACCAGGGACAGCAGATTCCAGGCCCAGCCGGTGGCGATGGTGAAGACCGACCACATCGACACCACGCGCATGAGCACACGGCGCGGACCGATGCGGTCGCCAAGCCAACCGCCCGGAATTTCAAACAGGGCGTAGGCCCAGCCGAAGGCAGTGAAGGCGTAGCCCATCTCCAGTTTGCTCAAGCCCAGATCGGCTTGAATGTTGGGTGCCGCCTGCGAGATGCAGACGCGATCCACATAGGTGATGATGGCCAGGGCCACGGCAAAGGCCAGCACCACGCGGCGGGCCTGACTGGGGGCTTGGGGGTTCATGAAGGGCGCGGCAGCATGAGGCCTAGAGCGGGCCGGGGTCGAGCAATTCCAGCACATGACGCACCTCGAAATGACGATTGACCAGACCCAGGCTTCTGGCGCTGTGCCACTGCATCATGCAAACCGGATTGGCGGTGGCCAGCACCGGAGGGTCCCCGGCAGCCTGCTCAAGGAAGGCGGCCTTGCGCTGCAAAATGGCGCGGGCCTCGGCGGGTTGCTGAACATTGTAAACGCCTCCTGAGCCGCAACACTCCGCGGCCATCGGTGCCAGGGCCCAAGGCAGGCCGGTGGCATCGAGAACGGACGGCGCAATGCCGCCCTGCCTCTGACCATGGAGCAGATGGCAGGGCAGGTCCACATGCAGGCGGCGTCCGTCGTTGGCGGCGCGCTGACGGCGCTTGGGGCCAAGCTCAGCAAGAAAGCTGAGCACATCGCGCACGGCAATCTCAGGCTGCAGGGTTTTTTGCAGGGCAAAGCCGCAGCCTGCGGCATTGCTAAGCACGGCCTCGACCTCAAGCGAGGCAAAGGCGTCGCGGTTGCGTTGGCGCAGGGCTTCAACGCCATCCTGCCCGCTGTGTTCCAGCATGGCACCACAGCAGACCTGCTGTCTGGGCACCACGACCTGACAGTTGTTTTCAATGAGCACGCGCAGCGTGGCGAAGTTGATTTCGCGCAGGGCCGCCTCGGTCAGGCAGCCGGTGAGCAGGGCCACGCGCGGGCCGTTGGGCCGGTGGCGTTGCATCAAGGCTGCGGCGTAACTGGCGCTGTCCTGCCAGAGCGCAGGGCGCCCTGGAGGAAGCAACGGATGCAGCGGCAGGCCCAGACGACGCCAGAGTCGCAGTGGGCTGAGGGCAAGATCCAGCAGGCGTCCCCGACGCAGCAAGGCAGCGGCAAGACGCAGGGGCAGGCGCGGGCGGAAGCGGCCGGTGCTGGCCTGCTCATGACGCGTGCGTTCGAAGAGTTGACCATAGGGCACATGGGCCGGGCAGGCGCTTTCACAGGCCAGACAGCCCAGGCATTGCGCGCTGTAAAAATCCGTCCAGGGGTCTGCGGGCAGGCGGCCTGCCGCCTCCTCTGACCAAAGCCGCAGACGACCGCGCGGCGAATTGTTTTCATCGCCGCTTTGCTGGTAGGTTGGGCAGACGGGCAGGCAGAGACCGCAGTGCGTGCAGTTGGAGAATGGCAGCTTGGACTCAGGCTTCATGCAGTGCCGCCTCCAGGGTTTGAATCCATTTCGATTCGGTGATGTCAGGCGCACGCGCTGGCAGCCAGCGCGAGTGCCAGTCGCCGCCGAGTTCATGCAATGAGGCAGCCAGGGATTGAGCCCACTCATGGGCCTGCATGGCGCAGGCCTCGTTGCCGCCCAAATCCAGATGCAGCAGGCCGTGGTGCAGCATGGCCAGCGTGCGGCGGCAGTGCGGTGCCATTTGCGTGGCCAGGGCCATCACGCGCTCCGGTGTGGTCTTGAGCACCAAGTCAGGCAGGCCATCGAGTTGGGCCTCAGGCAGGCCCTCCAGCGCGATGCTGCAGCCATGGATCTTGGCCAGGTGACGCAGTTGCTCCTCAAACAACGCGGCCTCTGTGGCTCGGCCATGCCACTGCACGCGCAGCCAGCACTGGCCTGAGGCATGCAGCCAATCCACCGAATCCCACCAGCACAACCAGGGGCTGTGAAGCAGACTCTGCGCGCAGGATTGCAGCGCTTGGGCGGAGCCATCCAGTCTTGCCATGCCGTTGAAGTCGCAGGCCGGGCGCAGGCGCAGAACCAGATCCTCGGCCCGGCCGAAGCGCGTGCCGCTGTGCAGGGCAAAGCGCAGCCAATCATAGCCAGTGGTGGTTTTCACCACCCGCTCACCAAGACGCAGCAACTCGCCGCTTGGCAGACGCCAGTTCATGCCCAGCACATTGTCCCCATAGGGACCAAAGCGCGATGAGGCCGGCGCATGGCTGCTGGCGTTGAGGTGATCGCGCAGGCTGGACTGGCCATCCAGCCACAGCGGGAAGCGCAGGGCATGGTTGCCAATGTGGGCCCGAACCTCGGCAGCCTTGGCATCGGCGGGCAGACAAAGCGTACCGTCCACCACATCGAGCCCGTGGTCGAACAGGCGCTCAGCTCCATGGGTGATCGCCGGGCTCATGCGCAGAAGCGGCGTTGCTCAAAGACCTTGAGCGGGTTGAGTTGATGCGCGGGATTGAAGGCTGCGGCCACTGCCAGTTGCAGCCGGGTGCCGACGATGCCAAAGACCATGGGCATGTAGGCGGCCTTGTCATTGCCGATGCCGTGCTCTCCGCTGAGTGTGCCGCCCACCTCGACCACGCGCTGCATCAGGCGTTTGGAGATGCGTTCCACCTTCTCGAGTTGGTCGGGCTGGCGCGCATCAAAGAGGAAGTTGGGATGCAGGTTGCCGTCGCCGGCATGGAAGATGTTGACCGTGGCAATGCCCGCGGCATCGGCCTCGTCATAGACCAATTGCAGCACCTCGGCCAAGGCGCGCTTGGGAATCACCGCATCCTGCACCACATAGCTCGGACTCAACTGGCCCAGCAGGCCACCGGCGGCCTTGCGTGCCTTCCAGAGCCTTTGCCGAATGGCTGCCTCATCGCTGAATTGCACATCGCCGCTGCCGGCATCGCGCAAGAGTTGCGCCACTTCTGCCACACGACCATCCACCAGGGCCGCGGGGCCGTCGATTTCCACCAACAGCATGAAGCTGCCCTGCGGCAGGCCACAGGCCATCTGGCTGCTCTCCACCATCGCCACGGCACGGGGGTCAAGCAATTCGATGGCGGCAGGCGCGCTGGGATGGGCCACCAAGGCGTGAATTGCCGCCTCAGTGGCACGCAGATCCGCGAAGGTGGCGCGGAAGGTCCAGATTTTTTCAGGCAGCGGCAGCAGGCGCAGCCAGAAGCGCGTGAAGGCGGCCAGCGTGCCCTCCGAGCCGATCATGAAACGCTTCCAATCCTCGCGCCAGGGACCGCGGCCTCCCGCTGGTCCACCAAAGCGATGCAGGCTGCCATCGAGCATCAGCGCCTCCACGCCCAACACATAATTGCTGGTCACCCCATAACGGAAGCAATGCGCGCCACCGGCGTTGCTGGCCACATTGCCGCCCAGCGTGCAGACCGGACCACTGGAGGGATCGGGCGGATAAAACAAACCGTGGGGCAGCAGGACCTGCTCCAATTCCTGCAGGCTCACGCCGCATTCCACCTCACACCAAAGCCCGTTGGCTTCGAGGTGGCGGATGGCGCGCAGGCCCGAGGTGTGCACCACCACACCGCCCTGAGCGGCCACTGGCCCGCCGGACAGGGAGGTGCCCGCGCCGCGCATGATCACGGGCAGGTTCAACGCGACGGCGCCGCGCATGAATTGCGCCAACTCCTGCGCATCGGCGGGAATGACCACGGCGTCTGGCAACCAGGCCTTGAAGCCAAGGCCGTCACTGGCATAGCCGGCGAGTTGCGGCGCAGAGGTCAACACCCTTCCGCGCGGCAGCAGGGCCCGCAGTTGGCGCGCGAGATCGGCGGCGTTCACGGGCCGACGGGTTTTAAGCCGCCGCCACTGCGACCTGGCGGGACTGTCCAAGGCCCTCGATGCCAAGCTCCACCACATCGCCGGGCTTCAGGAAGACCGGCTCAGGCTTGAGGCCAAGCCCGACTCCGGGAGGAGTGCCGGTGCTGATGATGTCGCCGGGCAGCAGACTCATGAACTGGCTGATGTAACTGACGAGTTGCGCCACGCCAAAGATCATCTGTGCCGTGCTGCTGTTTTGCCGCGTCACTCCATTGACCGTAAGCCACAGAGGCAGGTTCTGCGGATTGGGGATTTCGTCGCGGGTGGCGAGGAAGGGGCCCAGTGGCGCGAAGCTGTCGCAGCTCTTGCCCTTGACCCATTGGCCGCCGCGCTCCAATTGCCATTCGCGCTCGCTGTAGTCGTTGTGCAGGGCGTAGCCGGCCACATGCTCCATGGCCTGCGCTTCGCTGACATAGGAGGCCTTCTTGCCGATGATGATGGCCAGCTCCACCTCCCAGTCTGTCTTCGTTGAGAGGCGCGGAATGATGAGCTCGTCGTTGGGCCCGGTCAGCGAGGAGGTGGCCTTGAAGAAGAGAATGGGTTCGGCGGGAATGGGCATGCCTGATTCCTTGGCGTGATCGCTGTAGTTGAGGCCCACACAGACAATCTTGCTGGGGCGGGCAATGCAGGGCCCAAGGCGCACCGAGGCATCCACCGTGGGCGCGCTGGCCGCGTTGGCCTTCACCCAGGCCGCCAGGCGCTGCAGACCGTCGCCACCGAAGAAGGCCTCATCGAAGTCGCTGCCAAAGCCTGAGACATCAATGCGCCGACCGTCATCGAGGATGACACCGGGTTTTTCGTGATGGGCTTGGCCGAAGCGGATGAGTTTCATGCGGGGATGGGGGAGGGGAAAGTGGTCTTACCACTGACGCAGGTCGCTGCGCTTGTCTATCAGGCAATGGGCAAAAGCTTGTCCCACGGGCCCTCCATGTTCTGGCGCGGTTGAGCGACGCTCAGAGCTAGAATTTCTGCGGCCGCAGCACGCGCACCTCACTTTCGTAGGCCACCATTGCGAAGTGCTCGAAGAACTTGGCGCGCAGGTTCTCCAACAAGGACGAGGCAGCCTCAGGTTTGACGATCACCTCGATCTGCACATTGCCGCATTCGCGCATCTCGGCGTTGCGCAGCCCCTGCGAGCCGCTGCCGCGCACATCAAAGGCCGTGTGGCCCTGCACGCCGCAATCACGCAGCAACTCCACCACCTGCTCCTCGAGGACGGACTCGCAAATGACGGTGACCAATTTCATGGGATGCAGGCTCATGGTTTAGCGGTGGAGAAATTTGGCGATCTCAAAGTAGAGCGGGATACCCAGCACAATATTGAAAGGGAAGGTGATGCCCAGCGAGGCGGTCAGGGAGTAGGCAGGATTGGCGTCCGGCAATGCCAGTCTTACGGCGGCTGGCGCGGCGATGTAGCTGGAACTGCCGGCAAGCACTGCCAGCAGAGTGGTGCCGCCGACGCTTAGCCCCGCCAATGTCCCCAGCAGGGCCCCAAGGCTGCCATGGACCAGCGGCGCGGCGAGGCCAAAGACCAGCAGGAAGGGCCCAACCTTTTTCAGATCGCCGAGACGGTTGCCTGCCACCATGCCCATCTCCAGCAGAAACAAGGCCAGTACGCCCTGGAAGGGGGTGACAAAAAAAGCCTCCACGGAGGCCATGCCGCGCTTGCCACTGAGCATGCCGATGAGCAGGGAACCCACCAGCAACAGCACCCCGCGGCCGAGCACCGCATCGCGCAGGGTGCGCCGCAGGCCCTGGTCGGGACGGCTGGCCCCCCGGCTCAGACTGCCCTTGCCCAACATCACGCCCATGATGATGGCCGGAGAGTCCATCACGGCAATGAAGGCGCTGGCAAAACTCTCATAGGGCACAGCGATGTTTTTGAGGAAATTGGTCGCCGCAATGAAGGTCACCGCACTGACACTGCCGTAGTGTGCGGCAATGGCACCGGCGTTGGCCTGATCAAAGCCGCCGAGCCGCCGCAGCAGGGGGAAGGCGACCAGAGGAATCAGGCAACCCATCCCCACTGCGGCCAGCAGGGGTTGCCACACTGCCGCCAGGCCCGCCTCACTGACGGCCACGCCGCCCTTGAAGCCGATGGCGGTAAGCAGGTAGAGGGTGAGAGCGGTGTAGAGGGCTTCGGGAAACTTCAGGTCACTGCGGGTGACGGCGGCAAAAAGACCAAGCGCGAAAAACAGAACGGCGGGGCTCAGGAGATTGGACTCGATGGTGCTGAAAAAATCCATGCACGGCGTTCATCCGCTGTTCATACCGTTCGTTCCAATGCAAGTATTTTGAATAATCGTTCGTTCTTGTCGAACGATAGAGCAGTCGGTGAAGTGCGACCGGTTTTGAAAGCCTGAGGCCGTTGCAGGCGTTGCCCTGATCCTGTCGTCATGAGCCAGCACCTCTTCCGCCCCTCGCTGGATCGCCGGGCCTTTCTCACGGCCTCGACGATGGGGCTGGCGTCGCTTGGATTTGAGGGTTTTGCACGGGCCAGCACCGCCCCTGCGGTGAGTCTGCCCAAGCTGGCCAAGCCGGCCAAGACCACGGTGCTGTTCTTCCTGTGCGGCGGCTCCTCCCACATTGACATGTGGGACATGAAGCCCGACGCCCCGCGCGAGTACCGCGGTGAGTTCAAGCCGATGCGCACCAAGGGCGAGGACATCGTGCTTTGCGAGCACCTGCCGCTGCTGGCCAGGCAGGCGCATCACTTCTCCCTGGTGCATGGCATCACAGACTTTGGCTTGGCCACCGGCGATCATCATGCCGGCTACTACTACAATCTCACCGGCCATGTGCCTGACGCCACCTTCAAGCAACAGGGCAACGACCGCCGCCCCTACCCTGAAGACTGGCCCTACATGGGCAGTGTGGTGGCCATGAAGGGGCGCGGCCATGCCAAGCTGCCGCCGCTCATCACCCTGCCGCACAAGCCAAGCAAGCTGCCCTTCACGCGGCCCGGTCAGTTTGCCGGGCGCATCGGCATGCAGTACGACCCGTACTACCTCAACGGCAACTTTGATGAGCCGCTGCAATTTGCCTCGCCCACCCTTTCGCTGTCTGGCGCGGTGAACGCGCAGCGCTTGCAGCAACGGCGCAGTCTGCTGGCGGCGATGGACGCGGCCAAGGGCGGGCTTGAGCACGAGATGGCGATCAGCAATTACGGACAGCAGCAGCAACGAGCCTTTGACCTGCTGGCCTCAAGCAGCACCAGCAATGCCTTTGACATCGAAGGCGAGCCCAAGGCCCTGCGGGAACGCTACGGTGAGGACATCAACGGCATGAGCCTGCTCATGGCCCGCCGCTTGGTGGAGGCCGGTGTGCCCTTTGTCACCGTGTTCTGGAAGGAGGACGAGCGCCTGCACAAGCAGTGCAAGAGCGCCGGGGGCTGGGACACCCATGGCGATAATTTCAACTGCCTGCGCCAGTATCTGCTGCCACAGTTTGATCGCTGCTTCAGCGCCTTCCTCGAGGATCTCTCGCAGCGCGGGTTGCTGGATGAAACGCTGGTGCTGGTGACCAGTGAGATGGGCCGTCAACCCAAGGTGGGGGATCGGCGCAGCGGCGGTCCCGGAGGCGCGGGCCGCGACCATTGGACCGCCTGCATGAGTGTGCTCATGGCCGGAGCCGGCATCAAGGGCGGGCAGGTTGTCGGTGAGACCGACAAGCGCGCCGAGTATCCCAAGGATCGGCCCTTCAGCCCCGCCGACATTGCCAAGACGGTGTATTACGCCATGGGCATCGACAACCTCGATGCCCAGGACCGACTGGGCCGCAGCTACAACCTGCTCGAAGAAGGCAGGCCGGTGCTGGATTTGTGGGCTTGAGCGGCCTTGCCTTGGCTCAGAGGGTTTGCAGGCTCAGGCGTGGACTGCCGCTGAGTTGTGGCATCAGGCTGTGGTTGTCCAAACCAAAAAAGCGCTCCGCCAGAGTCAGTTCAGGTTGTTTGAGTCTGGCCTCGGCGAGCAGCTCGCCAACTGCCTTGCCGCCTTGAATTGACTTGACCAGCGGGCCAAGCATGGACCTGAGCTGCGGCACCAAGAGCATGGCATCGGTTTGAAACAGCGCCACGGCGTCGAGACCCTCCTGTTGCTGACGATCCAGCCGCTGCAAAAAAGCGCGGGCATTGGGCTTCATGCCCTTGCCCGCCGTGCTGTTGATGCCGCCGATGACCCGGACGCCATGAGGCTTGGCCAACTCCAGGTAGGGCTTGGCCGTGTCGGGATCATCGCTGTCCCAAATCCACAGTGGGTTCAGCAGGACCTCATCCACCCAACCCTCCTTGATCCAACGCCGCAGGTCCATGCCCTCCATGAGATTGATGTCCAGCGTGGACTCGGGCACCCGCACCTGGATGGGGATGCGCCGCTGCTGTTGGCTTTCCAAGGTGCGCAGTTGTCGGCGCAGATCAGCCATCAGGAGGCTGAGAAAGTCTGCGCGGTGCCGGGCCCATTGCAGAAAGGCCTCAGAGCCTGCCTGCCATTGGCGGGGGTCGGGTCGGCCTGACTTCAGCCAAGGGTCCAACAGCAGGGGGTGGTAGCGCAAGTGCGGGGGTTGGCGGCAGAAGTCCAGGCAGAGCCCATGGGCGCCGAGGCTGGCTGCTTCAAGCAGCACAGCGATCCGCTCCGCCCGATACTCTGGCACCGCAAAGCAGACCTTGGTGCCGTCCACTGCACCGTGCCGATGCCGTTCCATCCACTCCGGATGGGCGGCAATGTAGCTCGACCGCAATTTGCCGCCCAGCGCATCGCCATAATGGCGGTTCATGCCAAGCCTGGCGTAAAGGGTCATCGCATGGCGATTGGCAAACTGCACGGCAGCGCGCAGTGAGCATTCCCGCTCAAAGGACTGGCCGATCACCCGAGTTTCCTCGCGGGTGTCACCGCGGTAGAGCGTGGAGGTGGGCAACGCGCTTTGGTAATCCAAGGTGCTGCGTCCCAGGGCCCAGATCACCTGACGGATGCCCTGATCAAGGTGGGCCTGCAGGCAGTCGGCGCTGTCCTGTCCGCTGCTTTGTTGTCGTTGGTAGAGCCACTGCCAGAGTTCGGCAATCCCCCAGAGTTGCAGGCCCAGCCTTGGCTCCTGCGCCAGGGTGCAGGTGGCCAAACCCGCAGCGCATTGACCAAGAAATTGTCGGCGACTTCGGATCATGGTCTCAGTCCTTTTCCCAGCCAGCCAGCAGGCCCGAGGTGATGATGGAGGCCAGCGTCATCAGGCCGGAGGGCATGAGCTTGCGACTGCGCATCCAGCGCTGTGAAAAGAGGATCAGCAACAGGGTCACCGTCCATCTGGCCAGACTGCGGCCGGTGACGGGCTCAAGCCAACCGCTGCCGGCCACCATCAGGGGAATGGCGCAGATGAGGCTGGCGACAAGCGAGGCCCGACTTCCCGCCTTGATGAAACCCATCAGGCCCCCGGCGATGAGAAGGGCGGTGTAGGACCAGAGAACCACAGAGAAGGGCGACATGGCGCAGAGACTCGCCAGTCATGGGCCCGCTGGCAAGCTCAATGCCAGTCCATCTGGAGATGGGGCTCAAGGGCCGCCCCAGACCCAATCGCCTTGATCGCTGAGGCTGGTGATCTTGCCGGCGGCAAACTTGCCGCGATTGCCTTGGTCATCCTTGAGGTCAGGGCCGATGCACCAGACGCGAAAACTGCCATCGGCTTGCAGACGATAATGCAGCGCTTTGCCGCTGTGCTGGTCTGCGGGCAGTGGAGTGGTGTTGGCAAGTTGCGCGAGATCCTTGGGGTAGCTGCCCTGTTGCCCGCGCCATTGCTCCAGCGCGCAGGCCGTGTTGGCAAGATCAATGAGGGCCTGCGCGCGCAGTGTCTGCGCCGTGATCGGACGCAGGCTGGGCATGATCATCGAGGCCAACATGCTGCCTGGATTGAGCAGACGATCCAGAGTGCCGGATGGCGAGGGCATTTCAGCGGCGGCCTCAGCTGCGGCGCGCAGGCCCTTCTCACGCAGGGGCACAATGATCTGTTGCAGCTCCAACTCAATGAGCCGGGCGGCATTGAGATCATACCAGCCCTTGGGCATCAGAGCGGTGAGCCAATCGCCGCCCAGCAGTACGGCCAACTCCCTGCGTTGTTCGGCGGCCTTGCTGTTGCGCAAAAAGACCAGAGTGCCGTAGCCCATTGCCAACTCGCCTCGGCTGGTGTGAAGGAAACTTCTGCGCAGTTCGATCGCCGCAAGCCACTGGCGGATCTGCTGGTAATCCTCGGGCCTGCCCAGATGCCGATGCGTGATCTCCCAGAGCAGATTGCAGGCATGGCTGAGTTGGCTCAGGCCGACCAAATGCCCAATCAAAAACGGATCATTGAAGCTGGCCTGGGCAAGCCGCAGCATGAGATGCAGCGTGACCATGGCCTTGTCAGCTTCGCCCAATTGGGCGGCCGCGCAGCCGCGCAGGAGCAGGAGTTGCTGCAGCTTTTGCAGGCCGTTGTAATGAGGCACGGGCAGCATGAGCAGGCGTTCGGGAAGATCCAGAGCACGCCATTCCGGCGTCCACTGCGCGCCTTGGCGATTCAGGCCGCCGATGAGTTCGGCGATCAGGGGTTCATGAGGCTTGAAGAGTTCGAGCAGCCGCCTCGCTGCGGTGGACGGATCAGCGGCGGGCTCAGCCTTGGGCCCGAGGTAGGCAGCCCAGGCCTTGAGGTCGGCGGCTTTGCCGGTCAGGCTGCCGCTGGGCAGGTCTGGTCTGGCGGCCGACTTGAGATGGGCTGCCGCCTTCAACTCCAGTTGCTCCAGGCGCTTGCGCCTTGCGGCAGAGGGCCCGCGATTGACATCGCCCTGCTCGACTGCAGCGAGATCGCGCAGGGCCTCAATGCTGCAGAAGTTGCTTTCCGGCGGCAGTGGATCGCGGGTGTGGCGGCGGAAGTCCAGCGACTCGCCTTGCGCCTCAAGAGCAGATCGTGTGGTTTGCAGCCTGCGCGCGCCGCTCCAATTCAGCCAGGTCAGCAGGACCACAAGCAGGGTCAGAAAGCTGGCTGTGCCCCAGAGCAGCAGGCGCAGCCAGGTGCGATGAAGAAGGGGCGGGTTCATGGGGTGATTTCGGGTTGATGTTGCAGTTGACGATTCAGGGCAAGAAGCGAGTAGGCCTGAGTGTCCAGGTTGACGGGTGATGAGAGTCCGTTGGTGCCTTTGATGGCAAGGGTCTGAGTGGCGATGGGAGCCTGCGGCGTCATGCGGTGCAGCACCGCGGCCAGCATCCACAGCGCGGCCAGCGACGCGATGGCCAAGCGCCGTTGCCGCGCCTCGCGGATCTGTTGGGCGGCGGCGCGCTGCTTGGCTTGGTTCAGAATTTCCTGCTTCCATGCCGCGGCAAGGACCGAATCCGTGGCCAGGTTGGCGGCGCTGGCCTGACGCAGTTGGTTCTCGAAGGGTTCGTGGTTCATGTCAGTTCCTCGTAGAGCGGGCGCAACAGCGTCCGCAGTTTCTCCAGCGCGTGGCGATGGCGGCTGGCGGCCGTGTTGCGAGACACGGCCTGCACCTGCGCAATTTGCTCAAAGCTGAGTTCCTCATGCCACTTGAGTTGCAGCACGGCCCGTTGCTCTTGCGGCAGTTGTTGCAGGGCGGCCCGCACTTCGCGCTGAATCAGTGTGGCATCATCCCGGCTTGGGGTCCTGACTTCGGAGGAGTCGCTGCTGGCGCTCTGCCATTGCAGTTGCTCCTCGAGCCTAGCCTTGCTGCGGTGGCGGCGCAGCCAATTCAGAGCCAGGTTGTGAGCCAGTCGGTAGAGGTAGGCCTTTTCGTTGAGCATGGTCACCCCCTGCAGGCAGGCCAGTTTGACGAAGACCTCCTGCAGCAGATCGCGAGCATCGGCCTCCTGCGCCCCAAAGCTGCGCAGATAGCCAACCAGGCCCGCCGCATGGGCGTCGTAAAGGCGGTTGAGGTCTTCGGGGTTCATTTCATGGGGGCAAGTCCGTCCCCAATGACAGGACACGCTGCCAGCCCTGCTGTGTCCAAAGTTTTTTCATGGGGCGCCCTTTGCGGCTCATGGCCCCGGCCTTTTTTCTTGGCAGTTCAGCGGGCTTGGTTGCGTAAGGAAGTGATCATGCCCTGGCCACTGCAGCAGATTCTGATCGTCGCCCTTGGTGTTGGCCATGGATCGCCGATGCTCAACGCAGCGCAGCGCGAGGCCAACCCCGCCAGCTATCGTCAGCAACTCCCCGGCCTTCAATCCGGTGACCGCCTGCGGCTTGCGGCTGGTGTTTATGAACGCGGAATGCCTCTCAGGGGGCTGCATGGAACGGCGCAGGCCCCCATCATCATTGAGGGTCCGCCTCAGGGGGAGGCGGTGATTCATGCCAACACAGGGGCGAATGCTGTGGAGATTGAGGATTGCAGCCACCTGATTCTGCGCCGCTTGTCGATTCAGGGCGGCGGCCCTTCCGTGGCAGCGGGACGCTTTGGCATCAGCGCCAAGGGCGGCGAGCGCAACCGGGTGCATGACATCCGCATTGAGCACTGCGTCATCGAGGGCTGGAATAGTTCGCAACAGACCGTGGGCATTTCCACCAAGACCCCGACCTGGGGTTGGGTGATCAGTCGCAACATCATCCGCAACTGCGGCACCGGGCTGTACCTGGGCAATTCAGATGGCAGCGACCCCTTCATTGGCGGCGTCATAGAGCACAACCGCATCGAGAACCCCATCGGCTACTGCATGGAGATCAAATACCAGCGCGCAAGGCCAGCGCTTGATGGGGCACCCGCAGGTGCTCAGCGCACGCTGATTCGGCACAACCTTTTTTTGAAGAATGATCAACCCAGTCCCGATGGGGATCGCTGCAATCTTCTGGTGGGCGGCTTTCCCGCAGAGGGACCGGGAAGCGAGGATGTCTACGAAATTTATGGCAATGTGCTGCGGCACAACCACCGCGAGTGTCTGCTGCAGGCCTCAGGCCGGGTGAGTCTTCACGACAATGTGTTTGAGGACTGCCCCAACCACGCAGCCATCGTTCTGCGCGACCACGATCTGCCGCTGCGCATGGCGCATGTTTACCACAACACCTTGGTGGGGGTGCAGCGCGGCATCCGCATGGCCAGCCTGCCCGCGCAGGGGCATGCGGTGGTGGGCAATCTGATCTTGGCCGCCGGGGAAGGGCTTGTCTTGCCCGCGGGTGCCAACGCTGCGATCGGCAATGTGCTGGCCAGACCCGAGCAGGGAATGGGTTGGTTTGTGGATGCCCGGAAGGGTGATTATCACCTGCGCGCGGGGCAGGGGCGCGGTGAGGCCTTGGACCTCGGGATGTTTGCCAATGATGTCGGCTCAAGGCTTGATTTCGATGGTACCCCCAAGGGTGAGGCAAGGCACCGTGGAGCCTTTGCCGCTGAGGCGAAGCCTTGATGGGCCAAGGCCCGGCTCAACCTGCGACTCGCTTGGCGCTGCCAGCACCGGAACCCGGCCTACTTCAGCATCTCGCGGGCCTTGCCGATGATGCGCTCCTCGATGCTGTCGGCAAACTTGTTGGGGTGCAGCGGGTTGGACCAGTAAATGAGGGAGCGATGCGCTTCGTATCCTCCCTCCTTGAGCACGCGTTGGCTCGGGATGTAGGCCATGATATCATTGCTGTAACCGGCAACCCAGAGTTTCCCCGGTCCCTGAAACTCGCGCTTGAGGCGGATGGAATAATCCACGCAGGTCTCGCCGCTGAGGGCAAGCAGGGTCAGGTCCCTGCCAAAGCGGATGCACTGGATGGGGTAGTCGTAGTGGTTGCGCAGTTCACCGCGGCGCAGAGCAATCAAACGCTTTTCATCCCACTTGAGGTCGTAGCCTTTGCTGGTCTTGAGGCGCTCCTGCAAGTCCGCCTCCGTCGGGATGGATTCATACTCGAGGCGGGTGGTGGCATGGCTGAGTTGCAGGGGGCCATTGATGGGCTTGGGCTTGGCGTCCAAGGCCGCCTCCACAGCAGTGGCCAGACTCTGACCGTGGCGCTGGCTGAAGATGGGGCTGTAGCGCGGGTAGGCGTTTTGATCGCCGCCGCAGCCCATCATGAACATGGCCACGCTGCCGGGATGCGCCTCCTCCAGCATGGCCTGCGCATGGCCGGCATAATCCCCATGCCATTGCTTGAGGTTCAATGAGGTGTTGTGACAGGCATACCCAAAGACCAAGGCGCTCAGGCTGTGGTCTGGACGATTCACCACCAGCACGGGCACCTCGTGGTCCACCGGTCCCTCGGGATTGGGGTGATTGAGGTAGGGCTCACCCTCAGGCTTGGGGTTCTTGGTGCGGCGATTCATGGCAAAGCCGCAGCGCGCCTGCCCGTGACTGAGGCTGGCGGGAGCCAACTCCGCCAAGGCCTTGTCAATGATGCCCAAAATGCTGCGAGTCAGGAAAGCATTGTAGCGCAGACAACGGGCGCGGCGCTCGGCGTCCAGTCCCAGAAACTCCAACTCGGCGTACTTCAGCTCCGGGCCGCAGTGGGTGTGCGAGCAATTCATCAGCAGGGCCTCGTTGGGCAGGCGATGGCGCTTGGCCAACTCGGCGCAGACTTCGGCGCGCAACTGCCAGGGCACTTCCACCAGATCCAGGGTGACCATGACCAGCTTGGTGCCGGCCTCGTCCTCAATGGCCAAGGCCTTGGCGTAAAGGTCCATGGCCGTGCGTTCTGCAGGCACCTCGCGCCCGGCAAAGCCGGCCAGGACCATCGGTTCGCTGGGCGTGATGACGACCTTGGCCACCCCTGCCTTCCAGGCTGCGCTCATGGGCAGGGTCGAGAGGAGGGCGGCAAGAGCGATGAGTCGTTTGGTGTTCATGGGAGGTCTGGGATAGGGCAAACTACGCTGCCCGTGGGTACTCTTATTCGATTCGGCGCAGGACTCTGGACGGTCTTGAGGCATGAATGGCAGAAATCATTCTCTGGCTTGAAGGGCATCTTTCTGATTTAAGCTTCAGCCAGAATGCCTTTTCTCCCTCGATGGAATACGATCTGCGCCGCTGTGTTGTTTGGGGGTTGCGCCTCCATGGCGGCGCCGCTGACCACAGGCAATCTCGTCATCTACCGAGTGGGCGATGGCATCGCCACCCTGAAAAACACAGGCAATCCCGTGTTCCTGGATGAGGTGACGCCACAGGGGGAGTTGGTGCAGAGTGTGGCCATGCCCACTGAGGTCAGTGGCAGCCATAGACGCTTGGTGGCCAGCGGCACCGCCTCAAGTGATGGCCTGCTTTCGCGCTCTGCGGACGGGCGCTATCTGGTGCTGACCGGCTATGATGCGGATTGGGTCAACAACGGCATCGCCTTGAGCAGTGTGGGCTCGACCGCAGCCCTGATCAATCGGGTCATCGGGCTTGTGGATGGTGCGGGGACCATGGACACAAGCACCGCCTTAAGCGACGCCAACTCCGGCAACAACTTTCGTGGGGTGGCCTCGGTGGACGGCACTGCGTTTTGGTCGGCCGGTGGCGGCTCTGGACTGCGTTACAGTCTGCCAGGGGCGGCCACCTCCACGCAGATCAGCACGGCCTCCACCAGTCTGCGCGCCGTGATGGTTTTTCAGGGTCAACTGTACGCCTCGGGCACAAGCTCAGGCTTGCGTCTGGTTACGGTTGGCAACGGTTTGCCCACTGCGGCGTCCACCGCCATGGCCGCCCTGCCAGGATATCCTGCTGATGGGGTCAGCCCCAATGCCTTTTTCCTCTGTGACCTCAGCGCTCAGGTGGAGGGGATTGACACCCTGTATGTCGCCGATGATCTTCTGGGCCTTGCCAAGTACTGTCTGGAACTGGGCCAATGGACGGCGCGTGGCCGAGTGGGCAACGATGCTGACGATTACCGTGGCATCGCAGGAAGGGTGCGCTCAGGGCAGGTGGAATTGTTCGCCAGCCGCAAGGGTGGCGGCTCGGCCTCTGGCGGTGGTGAGTTGGTTTCCCTTGCCGATGGCAGTGGGCATGGTGCCCAGATTGTCGCATCGCCGACTTTGCTCAGAACGGCGGCAGGCAATACGGCTTTTCGCGGTGTGGCCTTCACCTCAGCAGGAGATCTCAGCATTGCGCTGTCGCTACCCGCAACGGCCAAAACCACGGCAGCCTTCGAGGTCAGTCTTGGGTTGCGCAACGAGGGCATGACTGAGGTGGCCAGTGCCAATGCCCGTCTGAGTTTGCCTGAGGGCCTGGCCTTTGTGTCGGGGCAGGCCGAAGGCTTCCAGGTTAGTCAGGTCAATGGGGTGGTGCAGTTCACGGGAGGCCGGATCGCTGCAGGCTCGCAGGCCAATCTCCGGGTCCATGTTGCCGCGTCGCAGGCCGGTGCACTCCGATTTGCCGCCGCCGCTGCAAGTGCCGACGCGCTGGGTTTGGTGGATGAACTCAACGAGGCCAACAACGATTCTGCACAGAGCAGTGAGTTGATCGTCAGTGACGCACCGGATTTGGTGGTCAGTGCAACCGCACCCGCCATCAGTCGGCCTGCGCGCTTTGCTTACGAGTTGGTGGTTCGAAACCAAGGCTTGTTGGCCTCGCCGCCCAGCCAGGTCGCGCTGACTTTGCCTGCAGGCCTGAGCCTTGACGCTGCAGGCTCTGTGCCCGGGTTGACCGCGCAGGGTGCCCTCTGCCAGATTCCGCTGGCCGCGCTGCAACCTGGTGCGCAGGTCAATCTTCGGGTGATGGTGGAGGCCTCTCAAGCTGGAAGCTACACCCTGCCTTCCTCAGCCGTGGAGGTGGACCCTGAAAATTCGGTCAGTGAAAGCCATGAGAACAACAACAGACCGGTTTCAGAGGTGATCACTGAAGTTGGCGCAGCGATCCTGCAACCCAGCCTTTTGAGCCATTCCCTGAGCGCCGGTGAGAGCGGCAGTTTGTCACTGACTCTGGTCAATCGTGGTTTGGTATCCACCGCGGGTGAGATGACGCTGAGGGTTCTGTTGCCTGTGGAGTTGAGTCTGATTCGAGCGACAGGCCAGGGATGGGGTGCTGTCAGTCAGGACGGTGCCTGGCTGCGTTTCACTCGGTCCGGCAGCCTCGGAGCTGGTCAGAGTGCGCCAGCCTTGTTGGTGGAGGTCGCCACCGGTTATCCCCTGGCATCGCCATTGAATCTCAGCCTTGCCGCCTCGGGCGGCGGCAGCGATGAGGCTGAGGTTCCCGCCAGCTTGTTGGTGCTCAATGCTGGTGCTGGAAGTCTGGGCTTGGAGGTTTCGCGTCTTGATGTCAACGAGGAGGAGGGTCGTGCCTCGGTGCGGATTCTTCGGCAGGGGGGGTGGCGGGGAGCAGCCTCGGTGTTGGTTTCCACCCGCGATGCGCAAGTCGGCCCAAGGGCTGTTGCCGGCACCGATTACACCGCAATCCAGGCCCAGCGCGTGGAGTTTGCCCAGGGCGAGCGCAGTCGCATGCTTGAGGTCGCGATTCGCGCCGATGCCAGCGCCGATTCTGGAGAGGGTTTCGAGGTGCATCTGCACGGCATTGACGGGGCGCAGCCCGGTGGCAGGCTGGCGATGAGCGTTGTGCTTTGGGATCGTGAGACCAGCAAGCCCAGTCTCAAGGTGCTCTCGCCTGTCGCCAACTCGCGCACTGAGCAGAGCCCGCTTCAGTTGGCAGTGGCCGCGACTGACAATGTAGCCTTGCGCGGAGTGCAGTACGCTCTCAATGGCGGCCCTTGGCAGGAGTTGATCCCGCAAGTGCAGGCAGGGCCGAAAGAGCCCAACTTCACCGCCTCCATGACGCCGCGCCCAGGGCCGAACAGAGTTGAGGTGCGCGCCACGGACTATCGCGGCAACCGTGAGCAGATCAGCCAGGAGTTCATCCATGTGCGCCGCGCGCCCATTGCTCTTGAGTTGCAGCCGCAGGACCTCAACCCCTCGGTGCTCCAGTTGACACCCACCCATGCGCCTGAGGCCTTGGAGCTTGGCATGCCCTACAGAATCGAGGCCCGTCCCCCAGTGGGCAGACGATTTGACCGTTGGATCACGCCACAGGGCGAGGTGGAATCGCCCCGCTTGGAGTTCACCATGAGTGAGGGCCTGAAGCTGACCGCACGCTTTGTGAATGACCCCTTCGCCAATGCGGCCGTGGTTGGTGGCTATGAGGGGCTTGTCGGCAGCGTCCCAGGAGGGGTTGCCTCGCATGACAACCAGGGCTGGATTTCACTGAAGCTCGAGCCCAGCGGCAGTTTCAGCGGCCTGCTGCGTCTGGCCGGCCTGAGCCGCCCGTTGGTCGGGTCCATTCATCCTGGCAGCGGGCAAGCCAGGTTCGGGCCGGAGATGGCAACAACGCTGTTGCTGCCGCGCGGCGATCAAACCTCCCTGCTGCTGTCGCTGGAGATGAATCTAAGCGGCGATGCGCCCGCCGAGATTACCGGTCTGCTGCAGGAGCAGACCGCAACCGGCGCCGAGCCACTGGCCGTGCTGCAGGCCAGTCGGTTGCAGGCGCAGAGCGAAGCCAGAACACTGAACCTGGCCCTCAAACCCGGCAGCCTGCTCGGAGCCGTCAGCGCTCGTGCAGGCAGCCTGCCAACGGGCGATGGCGTGGGCCAGGTCAGTGTCAGCGCTCGTGGCTCGGTGCAGTTGGCCGCGGTGTTGGCCGATGGATCTTCAGTGCTGGCCTCAGCCTCACTCAACACGGCGGGAGGCTGTGCACTCTACGCGCCGCTCTACGAACAGCGCGGCGCCCTTCGCCTGGGGCTTGGCTTTGATGATGCAGCGCAGGACACGGACTGCAGCGGTACCGCGCTTTGGTTTCGTCCGCATCAACCAGTGGAACCCTTTGAGCATGGCTGGCCTGAGGGCCTGAGTCTGCCAGTCATCGGTGCACGCTACGCCCTTGCAGCGGGGCAAGCCCTCTTCCTGGGACTGGATTTGGAGGCTGCGGTCAATGCCTCATTGGAATTGGCGGGAGCCTCGCTCCCAGCGCCCCTGCGACGCAGCCTGTGGATGGGGCTGGGCCAGAATGTCATCGCCCGTGATCCCTCCGACTCTGGATTCACCGCAAGTCTCAACGCCGCCATGGGAAGACTCAGCGGGCAGTTCAGTACCCCGCAGAGCGGCAGGCTCACCTACCGTACAGTGCTGTTGCAAAAGGGCGCCAACGCCAGGGGCTTTGGCCATTTTGTGGACGCGCAGGGCGCAGGGTCGGCGCGGCTGAGCTACAGCACCGTGCCGCAGACCGGTTTGATGATCACGGAATTGATGGCCAAGAATGAAACCGGCCTGCGCGACGAGGACGGCGCCTTCAGTGATTGGATCGAGTTGTACAACAGCAGCAACCACGAGATGGATCTTACGGACTGGTGTCTCACCGACAACCCCTCCCTGCTGAGCAAGTGGCGCTTTCCAAGCCTGAGGCTTGCCCCAAGGTCGTTTGTGGTGGTTTTTGCCTCCAGCAAAAATCGTCGCTCGCCTGGCGCGCAACTGCACACCAATTTCAACCTCAGTGCCGATGGCGAATACCTCGCGCTGGTTCGACCCGACGGCGTGAGCATTGAGCAGGAGTTTGCGCCGGCCTTTCCCGCCCTGCGTGACGATGAATCCTATGGTCTGCAGTTTGTGTCCTCCACGCCATTGATTGCCGGAGCCAAGGGGCGATATCTGGTTCCCAACTCAGCGGCCATGGGTCTGGATTGGACGGCGCTGCCATTCAAGGATTCCTCATGGCGCGAGGGCGCCACGGGAATGGGCTTTGGCATGAGTGTGCCCGGGATGACGGTGCGCATTGTTGCGGCTGCAGAGAGTTTTGGCGGCTTGGGTAGTCTGGCTCGTGTTGATGCCCTGCTTGGTCTTGCCGACAATGACTCCAGGGTGCGGCAATCGGATACCCGGATTCGGCCTGTTCTCAACATCCTTGGCGAGGGCGGCGATGGCCACTATGGCAACAACGAAGTGCTGCCCCTGGCCATTCCGGACAACTATGCCGTCTCAGCCAGCGGTGAGATCCTCATCCCGAGAACCGGCAGTTATGTCTTTGGGCTCAATAGCGACGACGGGGGCCGCATCCGCATTGATGGCCGGGATGTCATGGTGGATGATTCTGTCCACGGTCCCGAGGATCACCTCAGCGCACCACTGACTCTGACGGCGGGCCTGCATCGCTTTGAGGTGGTCATGTGGGAGGATTATGGAGGGGATGAGGTTGAGTTCTATGCCGGACCAGGCAATGCCGCGCAATGGACAGCGGACATGCAGCTGGTGGGATCGCCCAATGGCCTGCAGGTCTTTACCACCGCGCAGGGTGGTTCGGGTCCAAGAACGGCAGGAGGTTCCGTGGCCACCAATGTCGAGGGCCTGATGCGCAATCAAAATGCCGGCCTCTACCTTCGACTGCCCTTCAGCATTGATCATCCCACGGCCTTGACCGGCTTGACTCTGCGCCTGCGCTACAATGATGGATTCATCGCCTACCTCAACGGCAGCGAGGTGGCGCGTTCCAATGCCCCTGATCAGGCGGTCTTCAACAGCAGTGCCACTGCCGCACGCGATGTCGGGCAATCTCAGGAGGATGCGTTGTTTGACCTGACGGCGCATCTGCCGTTGTTGCGCGCTGGACGCAATGTGCTGGCCATACATGCGCTGAATGTTTCCGCGGCCGATGACACCTTCCTGATTCGGCCCCAGCTCGAGGGTTTGGGGGCCCTGCGCACGGCCAGTGCCTCGCGGTTCGCCCCGCAGGACGGAGGCATTGTCGCCACTCCAGGCGAGAGCAATCCACCACCCCGTTATGTAGGGCGGGTTGCTCCGATTCAATTCAGCGCGTCCCGAGGATTCAAAACCGCGCCCTTTGCCCTGGCACTGAGTTGTGCCACTTCAGGAGCCTCCATTCGTTACACGCTCGATGGCAGCACTCCTGACGCGGCGACGGGCAGGCCTTACACCGGCCCCATTTCCATTGCGCGCACCAGCATCGTCAGGGCCGTGGCCACCAAGCCCGGATTTGAGCCCAGTGCCGTGACCACCCAGACCCATCTTTTTGTCAACGACATCATCCAGCAGCAACCCACAGGGGCGCGACCCTCAAGTGCCTGGCCTCAGCCCGGCAGTGTACTCAATGGCCAGGTCATGGATTATGGAATGGATCCCGCAGTGGTGCGCAGCAGCGATCCTGCGATCGGTGGTGAGGCGCGTCTCAAGGCGGCACTGCAGGCGCTGCCCTGCATGTCGCTGGTCACGGATTCGGAGCATTTGTTCGATCCTGCGACCGGCATTCATGTCAACCCCTGGGGTCGTGGCGCGGCCTGGGAGCGACCAGCCTCGCTTGAACTCATCGGCGACAGTGGCCCTGGCGGCGGTTTTCAGATCAATTGCGGGGTGCGCACCCGCGGCGGCTTCAGTCGCAGCGGTGACAACCCCAAACACGCCTTCCGCTTTTATTTCCGCACGGAGTATGCCGGCGATCTGCGCTACCCTCTTTTTGGTGGCGCTGGCGCCTCCCGCTTCGAGAGGATGGACCTGCGCACCGCGCAGAATTACTCCTGGAGTTTTGGTGGCGATGGCAACAACACCTTCATTCGTGAGGAAATCAGTCGCGAGTTGCAGGGGGCGATGGGCCAACCCCACGGACGGGGGCGCTATTATCATCTCTTCCTCAATGGGGTTTACTGGGGGCTTTTTGACACGCAGGAGCGCACCGAGGCCTTCTATGGCGAGACTTATCTTGGTGGTGAGGAGGAGGATTACGATGTGGTCAAGGGTGAGCAGGATGCAGGCTACACGACGGGAGTCACGGATGGCAATCTTGAGGCATGGACGGATCTGTGGACTCAATGCCGTGCCCACGCCGCTGACCCCAGCAATGCCCGTTACTTTGCCATGCAGGGCCTCGCGCCTGATGGGGTGACACGCACCACAAGCCCGGTGCTTCTGGATGTAGACAACCTCATTGATTACCTGATGTTGAGTTTTTGGACGGGGAATTTTGACGGTTGCACCAGTGCCTTTTTGGGCGATCGCAACGCCAACAACTGGTATGGCATGCGCAACCGCCTGGGACTCAGTGGTGGGTTCAAGTTTTTTGCCCACGATTTTGAGCACAGCTTCTTTGATCCTCAAATTGATCGCACTGGACCGTTTCCCAATGGCGAGCCTGAGAACTTCAGCCTGAGCAACCCCTTTTACCTGCACCATGATCTGCGTGGCAATGCCGAGTACCGGATGCGCTGGGCTGATCGCGTGCAGCAACACCTGTTTGGCCAGGGGGCCCTGACTGCGCTGAATGTGCAGAGGCGCATTGACGAGATGGCCGCCCGCATTGACACGGCCATCATTGCCGAATCGGCGCGTTGGGGCGACAGCAAGCGCGGCCCCCAGGATCCTCCGTTGACGCGATTGGACTGGCTCGGTGCAGTCGAGTATTTGCGCAGGGACTTCGTGCCCAGGCGTGCGGACTATTTCCTTCCGCAGTTGCGTGAGGACGGATTGTTTCCCAGTCTTGCGGCGCCGCAGTTCAGCCGGCCCGCAGGGACGGTGCCCCAAGGTGTGGAGCTGAGTCTCAGCGGAGAGGGAACCCTGCACTACACCACCGACGGCACGGATCCGCGCTTGGTCGGCGGTGGCATCAATCCCGCGGCGCAGGTTTATCGCAGCAACAGCTCCACGGAGATCCTGATCAGTTCAGACCGGATTTGGCGCTATCTTGACGATGGCAGCGACCAGGCCACGGCATGGCGCGCGCTTGACTACGATGACAGCGCCTGGAAGTCGGGGCGGGCTGAGTTGGGTTATGGGGATGGCGATGAGGTCACCGTGGTGGGAGCGGTGGATGCGGATCCTGGGCTCGAGGGTCTTCAACGCAATGCCACCACCTACTTCCGCACGGCGTTTGATCTGCAGGACCTCAGCGGCATTACAGCCCTGACTCTCAGGCTGAAGGTTGACGATGGGGCCCTGGTTTATCTCAACGGCATTGAGGCGGCGAGAACCGAAAACATGGCCTGGGGCGCCTCCTTTGATCAGTTCAGCAGCGGCGCCGTTGCCGACGAAAACGCCATGGTTGAGTGGGTTCTTGATCCCGCGGCCCTGCGCCAAGGCAGCAATGTGCTCGCCGTGGAGGTGCACCAGTCCTCGGCACAGAGCAGTGACATCAGCCTGCAGGCGGAGATGGAATTGAAACGGTTTGCCGCCGTCACACCGCTGCGGCTCACCCAACTGGGGCAGTTCACGATCAAGACGCGGGCGCAATCCCAGCAGGGCGAGTGGAGTGCCCTGAATGTGGCTCAATACCAGGTGGTGACCGCCGCAGATCTGCGGGTTCGACTCAGCCTGGATACCGCCTTGGTCATTGGAGGCAACCGCAGCCGCTACGAGTTGCGCTGTGACAATGTGGGCTCGGCGCCATTCAACGCGGCGGGCAGGGCCCTGCAGTTCCAGGCCCCACCAGGCTTGAGTATCGTCGCCGTTGCTGGCGAGGGTTGGAATGCGCAGATTTCAACCGACGGACTTCAGGCGTCCATGACCCGCAACGATGTGCTGGCGCCGGCGGCGGCCTTTCCTGTGTTGCAGGTGATGGTTAGTCCGGGGGCGCAGATTGGCAACACGGCGGCAGTCACCGCCACGCTGCTGCCCGGCGATGGCAACCCTGCCAACGACTGCAGCACTCTGATCAGTCCGGTTTATGGAGAGGGAACCCAGCAGCTCTTTCTGCTGGATGCAGCCCGCCCCTTGGGCGTTGAGGAGGAGGCTGGGGCGGTTGTTCTCACCGTCCGTCGCCGCGGTCTGATCAAGGGGGCGGTCAGCCTGAGGGTGCGTACCCTTGCCGGCAAGGCCAAGGCCGGCGAAGACTTTGTGGCCATCAATGATCAGTTGGTGGAAATGGGTGAGGGCGAACTCAGCGCCACGATTGAAGTGGGCATTGTCAACGATGGCCGCAGTGAAGGGCACGAGGAGTTCCGCGTTGAACTTCATTCAGCGCAGAATGCCGGTCTTGGCGAGGCACAGCGCACGGTGATGATTCTTGATCCCGACACGCAGGCTCCGAGGGTGAGCATTGATGCGCCAGCGGCCAATGCCCCAGTCTTCTCGGCTGCAGTTGACGGGCGCTTGAGTGCCCTGCTGAGTGCGCGCGACAACTTCGGTGTGCGCGGCGTGGAGTGCAGCCTGGACAACGGGCCTTTCCTCCCGGCAGAGCCACGCGGAGCGGCTTGGGGCATTGACTTTCAAGCGGCCCCAGGCCCTCATGTGATTCGAGCGCGGGCCCAAGACTTTCGCGGCAATGTTTCGCCCGTGATCAGTCGCAGTCTTGAGGTTCAGGCTGGTGTTGTGCTTGCCCTCAGTCAACCTGATGCGGCGGTGGGAAGCTTGAAGCTTCAGCCGGGGTTCGTGGCGCCTAATTTGGTGGGCCTTGGGCGTGCTCTGCGACTCACGGCGGTTCCGGCGAAGGGGCAGCGTTTTGACCATTGGAGCACATCCTGGGGCGAGCAAACCACCAATCCCCTTGAGTTCACGCCCTTGAGCGATTGCAGCGTTCAGGCCCATTTTGTTGCTGACCCCTTCAGTGCTGAGGTCACCGGCAGGTATGAGGGTCTCGTGCTTGCGGCCACGGGGATCACACGCAGCAGCGCCAATCATGGATTATTGAGCGTGCTGACCACTCGATCGGGCACCTGGAGCGGAAGGCTCATGCTCGATGGAGTCAGTCTGCCGCTCGTCGGCCTCTTGGACAATCGGGGAGGTTGCCTGCTGCGGGTCCCGCGCCGTGCCCAGCCCGCCCTGACTCTGCGCTGGAGCAGCAATTGGGATCAGGGGCCCTCGTTGCAGGCCGCCGAGCAAAAGTTCACCGGCACTCTCGATGTTGAAGGCCGCGACGCTCCGCTGGCGCTCGGACAGTTGGTGTTGTGGCGAATCCCGGCCACTGCTGCGGCACCTGGTCAACTTTCTCTGCGGCTTCCCGCCGCCCCGCTCTCAGCCTTGAACCCGACGGGCAGTGGCTCAGGCTCGCTGCGCTGGACTGCCAACCGTGGCACCTCACTGGTGCTTCGGCTCGCCGATGGCTCTGGATTCACGGCGGCAGGTTGGCTGAATGGCCGCAGCAGCGTTGCGGTCTTTGCGCCCCTGTATCGTGGCCGTGGCGGCTTCAGCGCCCTGCTTGGCACTCGGGATTTGCCGGATCAACCTGGCCTGCTTTGCGATGAGGCTTGGTGGCTGCGGCCTGTGCAGCCCTCCAGCCCAACCTTGCCCTTTGGATGGCCACAGGGCCTGCGGCTTGAGATCCGCCGCGATTCTCCTTGAGGCAATCTCAAGCGACCACGACCTGGCGCAAAACAAGCGCTCGCTGCAGGGATGATCCCCTCGTGCCCCGAGGTGACTCCAGACCAGAGTGTTCTCATGGCTGCAGGCAGTGCGGGCTGGCCTTCATGCGCTGCCCATGAGTTCGGCAATGGGGCGCCCATTTTGCACGATGGGCACGGGGCGACCATTGAAGTCCTGCAGGGTGACCCTGCTGGAATCAATGCCGAGATGATGATACAGCGTGGCCAGGAAATCATGGGCGCTGCAGGGCCGCTCGATGATGTCCTCGCCGCGTTTGTCGGTGGCGCCAATCAGACCGCCGCCCTCGATGCCGCCACCTGCCCAGACATTGGAGAAGGCCCTGGGCCAATGATCCCGTCCCGGTTGCAGGGTTCCGGCTGGTCCGCTGGCGTCACCGGCTCCGGTGCTGCGGTCAAAGGTGATGCGCGGCGTGCGACCGAACTCTCCAGTAACCACCACCAGCACGCGCCGGCTCAGTCCGCGTTCATGCAGATCCTCAATGAGGGCGGAGACCGCCTGATCGTAATCGCCCATGCGAAACCGCAGGGCCTCAAAGATGTGATGGTCCACGGCATGATCATCCCAGACCTGCGTGCGTCCGCATTGTGGACCGTGCAGGCTGCTGGTGATGATCTCCACGCCTGCCTCAACCAGACGGCGGGCCAGCAGCAACTGCTGCCCCCAGCGATGGCGGCCATAACGATCGCGTGTGCGTTGATCCTCCTGCTCAAGGTCAAAGGCATCGCGGGCCTGCGGCGAGATGAGAAGGGATGCGGCCTGCGCCTCAAATTCATCCAGGGCCTGCAATTCATGGCGGCGATCAAAGGCCCGCTCCATCCGATCGAGGCTGCGACGCAGGGCGAGGCGATCGCTCAAGCGTCGGCTCTCCGCGACATCCTCAAGCCCAATGTTGGGCACCTGAAACTGTGGGCGACTGGGATCTTCGGCAACGGTGAATGGCCCATAGGCATCACCAAGATAGGCCGGCCCGCAGTACGAAGTGTTGATGGGGTGGATGCTGGTGTAATTGGGCAGGGAGCTTTGACGACCGCCCTGCTGAGCACGCAGATAATGGGCCACGGACATCCAGTCCGGGTACTTGGGCTGCGGCTTGTCGCGAGTGTCCGGGTCACCGGAGAGCATTTGCAAGGAACCTGCCGGATGCCCACCCGCGGTTTGGTGCATTGAGCGCAGCACGGTGAACTTATCGGCGAGGCCTGCCTGGCGCGGCATCAACTCCGTGAAATGCAATCCCGGCACCTTGGTGGGGATGGTGGCAAAGGGCCCTCGGTACTCGCTGCTGGAGTCAGGCTTGGGATCGTAGCTGTCGAGATGCGACAAGCCGCCGGGCAACCAGACCATGATGATGGACTTGCGCTGAGCAGCAGGTCTTGCGGCATTTTCAGCGCGCAGTTTCAGAAGGCCGGGAAGACTCAGGCTGGCCATGCCGCCCAGGCCAAGGCGCATGAAGGCACGACGCGACTCCAGAGGACCTGGGCAACGGGCGGGCTTGGGGTCGGACATGGTCTGGGTGAGGCCTTGGGGCTGCGCGACACACAGCGCCGCTGAGCCATACGGGCCTTGCTGCGGCCATGTTGCTGCGCCCCAAAAGCTTGTGCTTGGCGAGCCATGCCGGCCAAGGCCGTCGCAGCGATGCGGCGGCCCTCACGCGGGGCGCAATGGTCTGAGAATCAGGCCTCGCGGTGCAGCTTGTAGGGATAGACGCTGCCGCTATTCCATTGGCAGACATAGAGATCGCCGCGGCTGTCCACGCAGACATCGTGGCAGTTGTTGAAGACGGGTTGATCCTGCAACATCACCTTCAGGCGGCCCTCCTCATATCGTGGAGCCTGCCCCCCGGGGTTGGAGACCACACGGTCCTGCGCATCCAAAATGGTCACAAAGCCGCGCCCCTGCCACATCCGGTAGTCATCGGGCTTGGCGCCAAAACAAACCCCTGAGTAAAGATGCTCGCCAGCAATCACAGGCCGACTCACATAGGCACCGGGCAGATAGACGCGGCGCACGGGCTCGCCCTCCAGAGTAAACCAATTGAACTCATTGCGTACCCGCTCGGTGACGACCAGCAATGGCTTGCCGCTGCGGTGATCCAAGGCGATGCCATGGGCTTGCATGAAGCGGCCGGGATTGGTGGGTTGGGTGCTGCGCCCGCCAAACTTGGAGAGAAACTTGCCCATCGCATCAAAGCGCAGCACAAACTGCGAGCCATAACCGTCGGCCACAAAGATGTCGCCATTGGGGGCCAGTGCCGCTTCGGTGGGATGGTAAAGATCAGATTCCTGGTAGGCCCCGCACTTGGCGGCATGAGGCAATTCAAGCAGGACTTCGCCCTCGAGCGTGGTCTTGAGCACCCTCCCCCCACTGTCACAAAGCAGCAGCACCTCGCGCCCGTTGGCGTCGCGTTGCAGCGTCAGGCCATGTCCGCCGCGCAGACCCAGATCATGCTTGGCCAAGACCTGGCCCTTGGGATCAAACACCAGCAGCGTATTCTTGGCATGATTGGTGATGAGGAAGAGCCTGCCATCGGCAGACTGCGCCATCTCATGGCAATCCTTGACCGGATGCTGACTCGGATCAGCCTGGCACCAAAGCTTGTCCACGCGGTAGCGCATCGGCCCGTGCCCAATGATGCTGCCATGGAAGGGCGGCGCAGTCTTGGATTGAGCACGCACAAAGGGCGCGGTTGCCAGCAGACCAGTCAACAGGGAGCGACGCGAAACGGGGGAAGGCGACATGAGGCCCACAGGGTAGCCGCATCGCCCCTGGGTCTGGCAAGCCTCAAGCGCAGGGACCGCAGGCGATGACTCAGCGCTTTCTAGGCTTGGGTGGCAGGGCTGGCCAATCATCCGTGCGGAAAGGGCTGGCGGGCAGACCTGCACCATTGGCCAGACTGATCTCCGGCCAATCCTTCCAGGCGTAGCGCAGAGCCTTGGGTTGGCTCACCTCTGGGCTGCTGGCCACGATGGAGTCGCCCTCGATGCGCACCTGCGCCGGTTTCCACTGTTGATCTTCAGCCGCAATCTCAAAGCCCACCAAGCCCGCGTTGCCGATGGCCTTGAGGCCGCCATCGGCGTGCTTGAACTTCACGCTGATGCTCCCCGCTGCAACGCGCCAGTCTGCGGGCAGGGGCCCGCTGACGCTGGGCAGCACCTGCCCATACACCTTGCCAAGAGCCCAAAGCGAAAGACGCCGCCCCACCTCCTGCTTGTTGCGGGGATGAATGTCACGGGCCTCGCCCACATCAATGGCAATGGCCATTCCGGTGTTGGGCACCTGCAGGGTGTTGAGCATGGCCTCGCGGATGCGCGGCCAGTCCTCACCAGGACGAGTGAAGTTGGGCAACTGCACCCAGGCAAAGGGCAACTCCTCGCCCCAGAGCTTGCGCCAACTGGTGATCAGTTGCTCCAACTGCAGGCGGTAAAGGGCCGCCGCCGCCGCATTGGCTTCGCCCTGATACCAGAGCATGCCGCGCAGGGTGTAGGGCGCCAGATGGACGATCTTGCCATTGAACAAGCCACTGGGCCCGCCCTTGAGGCGGTGCATGGCCAATGGATTTTTTGGAGCCGGAGTCACGAACTCCTCTCCCTCGGCCTTGGCCTTGGCCACCGCCTTTTTCCAGACCTGCATTTGCTGCTCATGCAGGGCCTTCGAGTTGGCAGGATCAAAGGCCTTGTAGGCAGCCAGACGACTGTCGTAGCTGGCCTTGGTCAACGGATTGGAACACTGCACCTCGGCGGCAATCCATGACTCGATGGCGGTGCCGCCCACCGAACTGTTGATCAGGCCCACCGGCACACCAAGCGCCCGATGAATCTCACGGCCAGTGAAATAGAGCGCTGCCGAAAAACCACCGACATTCTCTGCTGAGCACAACTGCCAGTCACTCTTCGTGCCAATGCTCTGGGGTTGTTCCGCCGGGCCTGAGGCCTCGCGGAAATGCCGAATCAGCGGCAACTCCGCCGCCTTCATCTCCTCCTCGTAGCGCAGACATCCGCGCACCGTCATGGCCATGTTCGACTGCCCCGACCCAAGCCAGACCTCGCCCACCAACACATCCTTGACTTCAAGCTGGCGGGAGCCGTTGCCAGAGATTGTCAGCGAGCGACCCTGCGCGCTGGCAGGCAGGGCGTCGAGTTTCAGACCCCAGCGCCCGTCAGGCCCGGCCTTGGCCTGCTTCTCCTGCCCCGCGAAACGAACGCGCACCTCCTCGCCCGGATCGGCCCAACCCCAGATCGCCACCCCCTTGTCGCGCTGCAGCACCATGTGATCGCTGAAAAGAGGATGCAGCTTCAACTCGGCCGCCCTTGCCTGGGGTGGCGGCAACAGGGCCAGAACAAGGGCGGTCAGGAACACAGCGCTGGGCTTCATGGCAGATGCGAACGGCAACAAACCGCCACATCTCGCAGCCAAGTTTCGGCGCCACGGCAGATGATGACCCCGGCCTGGCTGCTTGCCTCCGAATCGAGCGGTTGAGAGGCAAGAGGTGCTGTGGCTTTGGTCAGGTACGCGGCAGCGCTGGCGATGCTGCAGGATTGGATGGAGAGGATGGATTGTCGGATGGGGAGTGGATTTGGCTGGGAGTTAAGGGTTGCGACAGGGTTGCTGATGGTTTTGGGGCGGAGTTTGGGTAGATGGCCACGCCGAT
>JAURHS010000076.1 GCA_030833205.1 Prosthecobacter sp. | reverse complement strand
GGCCTGACCGGCGAGGCGGGCGGCGCGCTCGGCCAGCTCCACATGGAACTGCTCGGGCACGGGCTCCTCTCCGCGGGTGCGGGTGCGGGCAAACCAATCGGCAAAGATCTCTCCGGCCTGGCGCTCGTCCTTGTAGGCCACCAGCAACTGGCGCACCTCGCCGGCAATGTTTTCGCCGACGATGGACTTGATCTGCAATCCAGCGAGCTGGTTGCCGCGGATGCTGCCGCCGACAAACATGGCCCATTTGTTGGGGGCGCGGCCCACGAAACCGATGTCGGCATTGTAGGGGCGACCGCAGCCATTGGGGCAGCCGGTCATGCGGATGAGCAGCGCGTCTTCCTCCAGACCAAGCTCGCGCAGGATGCCGTCGATTTGCTGCATGAAGCCCGGCAGGGCGCGCTCGGATTCACTCAAGGCCAGGCCGCAGGTGGGCAGCGCCACGCAGGCGTGGGCGACGCGGCTGGCGCGGGTCAGGGTCTCGCCGCAGTGCAGGCCATGGCTGGCCAGCAGCGCCTCAACCTTGGGCCGCAGCTCAGGGCTGATGTCGGCGATGATGAGGTTGGCATTGGGCGTGACAATGAAGGGCAGTTGCAGCTCGCGCGCGATTTTGGCAAAGGCGCTGCGGTACTGCGAGCCCTGCGGCACATCGACCACGCGGCCCATGCTGACATAGACGCCGCAGTAGAAGCGGCCGTCGCCTTGATCGTGCCAACCGAGTTGATCCTCCACGCTGTCAAAGCGCAGGGTCTTGGGGGCTTCAGTGACAATGCCAGGCAGGCGGCGCTGCACCTCGGCGCGGAAGCCGTCCAGGCCCATGGTCTGCACGGTGTACTTCAGGCGGGCATTCTTGCGCTCGGTGCGGTTGCCGTGATCGCGTTGAGTGGTGACAATGGCCTCGATGGCGTCCACCACATGGGCGCGCTTCACATAGAGCAGGGGCTGACCCAGGAAGGGCCTGGTGCTCAACTGGCCGTGGCTCATGCCAAAGCCGCCGCCCACGGTGATGGTGTAGCCTTCCACGGCGCCGCCGACAACGAAGGGCACCAGGCCCACATCCTGAGAGTAGATGTCGGTGTCGTTGTTGGGCTCAATGGCAATGCCGATCTTGAATTTGCGCGGCAGATAGATCTTGCCGTAGATCGGGTCTTCGCCCTCGGCGGCAGCAGTCATCGCACGCACCTTGGGGTCCACCTCAGGGGCATCAATCCAGGCCGGGTCAATGCGCTCGCCATCCAGCCAGATGTCGGCATAGGCCGAGCTGCGCCACAGGAAGCGCTGGCTGATTTCCTCGCTCAGGCGCTGGGTGTCTTGGTGCACCGCATCGGCCAGGGGTGCGGCTGGGCCCATGGTGTTGCGCACCACATCGCCACAGGCGCCCATGGTGGTCAGGCCACTGCGGCAGACATTTTGGATGACCTCGCGCAGGTTGCCCTTGAGCACGCCGTGCAGCTGGATGCCCTGACGATTGGTCAGGCGCATGTTGCCCATGGCCTTGGTGCAGAGATCATCGTGGATGAGCCACTGCTTGGCGCTGATGCGTCCGCCGGGCATCTTGCTGCGGATCATGAAGCTCCAGTCCTTTTCCAGTTTCTCCTTGCTGCGCTGCGCGCGCACATCGCGGTTGTCCTGTTGATAGGAGCCGTGGTGCTTGAGCAGGATGTTGCTGTCCTCGGGGATGTTGGGGCTGCTGGTGTCGGCAAATTGCTCGGCCAGCTGGCCGCGCAGCCCGGCGGACTGCAGCTTGATCTCTTCAACGGAGGCTTTGGACATGGAAACGCAGGGGGGTGAGGTAAAAACCGATGGGATCGGCAACCTCGCCCAGAAATGGCCGCTGCGCAAGCCCATGCCGCAGCCTTGCCCGGCGATTTGGATTTGTCGCAACAGGCTGATCCTGTGCTTTCTGCGCCAGATTCAGCGCCGCCTGCTCAAAAATGTGGTGCCGCCACGGTGCCCTGCTGAAGCTCCTGCTGGCGGCGCTGCAGCATGTTCTCGGCGATGTCGAGGATCATCTCCTCAAGCAGCAAACGCAGATGGCTGCCGGCGCGGTAATCCGCCGGAGCGATGTGTTTGATGCGCTCGGCGTGGGCGCTGAGCTGGTAGCATTTGCGGAAGCTGCTGCGCGACTTTTCCTCGGGGTTGTACACTGCAATGGCGTGCCCGCCATAGCGCTTCATGAGCGTGAAGCAGGGCACATCCGTGGGCCCGTCGCCGATGTAGATCATGTTCTGGAAGGGCACCGGCCGGCAGGAGTGATCCATGTGGTCGTTCACATCCTCGGAAGGCTCGAGCATGCCCTTGTTGATGCGGAAGATGTACTGCGTCTTGGTGGTGTGGCTGATCACCCGTTTGGGAAAGGCGATTCGGCCCTTGCTGTCGGTCCCGAACTCGCAGCCGAAGATGCGCTTGACCCTCGGCGCCAATGAGCTGCCATCCAACAGCGCCTTGAGCCCGGAGGAGACGATGTAGTGCTCAATCTGAATGCCATGGGCCTGATGCGCCGCATTGAGCACCTGCGGCACCTCATCAAAGAACTCAGGCACCCCGGGGAAATAATGCAGCTTGGCGCCAAGGGCGGTGAGCTCCTCATTGGTGGGCCGATCCATCTCGAGGTAATCGAGGATGCACTTCAGGTAGGCCAACTCACCGTCGTAACCCTCCTGCTCCACCAACTGCCGGCTCTTGCGCCAGAAGGGCTCCGCGTGAATCCCAAAATGCGGGAACAGCGTCTCGTCCTGCATGTAATTGGGGCTCAGCGTCTGGTCATAGTCGTAGATGATGGCGATGGTGTTTTGCGCGACAGACATGACAAGCCCATGATGCGCGCAGCCCCAAGCCGCGTCAACAAGGCGCCAGCAAATCCTCCAGCGCCTGCGCCAACTGCGGCTGCGCAAACACAAAACCCGAGGCCAATGCTGCAGCGGGTTGCACCCGCGCGCTGCACAGCATCATCTCGCGAACCTGCGCTCCGCCAAGGTTCTGCGCCAGCAGCTTGGGCAGGCGCCAAAGCGTGGGCCGATGCAGGGCCTGGCCCAGACCGCGAGCAAATTCGCCATGGCGCAGCAGGCCCGGCGCACAGGCATTGAGCGGTCCCTGCAGCGTGGGCGTTTGCAGCGCATGCCAGATCAGGCGCTGCACATCCTGCTGCGCAATCCAGGGCTGCCATTGCTGCCCGTCGCCCCACACGCCGCCAAGACCAAGGCGCCACAGCAGGCGCATCAGCGGCAAGGCTCCGCCCTCGCGGCCCAGCACCATGCCAAGTCGCAGCTGGACCACCCGCATGCCAAGTGCCGTGGCCTGTTGCGCGGCTTGCTCCCATTGCTCGCACAAATCGGCCAAAAAGCCCTCGCCGCGCGCACTGTCCTCGGTGAGCCACTGCTCACCGCGATCTCCATAAAAGCCCGCGCCCGAGGCGCAGACCAGCACCTTGGGCCGCAGCTCCTGCGGCCAGCGCGCCATGGCCTCAATGACACGGCGCGTTCCCTCCACGCGGCTCTCCACCATGCGTCGGCGCTTGGCCGCTGTCCACAGCCCCAGCAGACTCTCGCCAGCCAGATGCACCAGCGCATCAAGCCCGCCGGCAGCGCCATCACGCGGCGGTGGGCAGGGCAGGGCATCCGCGGGGCTTTGCTGCAGCCAATGCCCCTGAGCCCGCGCCGGCCCGCGCGAGTAACGCCACAGGCTCTGCCCGGACTGCTCCAGAAAACTGGCCAGTCCCTGGGCTAGAAAGCCGCTGGCGCCGGTGATGCCGATGGTCATGATCGCAGACAAGACTACGCCTTGAGCCGCGCTGGCGCTGCGGCAATCGCCGCCGCGCGGTTCAAATCAGCTCAAAGCCCGCGGCGTACTCTTCCTGACACAGCGCATTGGCCTCCTGGGCAAACTCGCCCTCAAAGCGCAGCGTGGCTGGATTGAACTTCAGCCATGGGCCGGCGATGATGCGCTGCTGCTCCAAGTCAATGCCATTGGCGGCGAGATTGCGCTCGAACTCAGAGAACAGCTCCAGACCCAGAGGATCGCCCTTGAGACGCTCGCGGATTTCGCCCTGGGCGGTTTGTTTGCCCAAACGATAGGAAATGTTGGCCAGGTGCGAGAGACAGGCCGCGTGATGGCCATGGCGGATGTGCAGCACATCCTTGATGTAGGCACCCTGGCGCACTGACTCGATGAAGTTCTTCATGTGGTCGGGGCCATTGAGGAACTGATCAAACTTCATCAGGCTGCGGCCCTTGGCATCATAGGCCTTGGACTCGGCGATGTAACCGCCCTCGCAATGCACGATGTTGCCGGTGCGAATGCCGCGGTAGGGCGGCTCGCCGGACTTGGCATCGAGGTTCTTTGCCGGCAGGCCAAACTTATCCATGATCAGCGGCACCGGCGCGTAAGGGTGAAAGGCCATCTGGCAATTCGCGCTTTGGCCATCGTCCCGAACACCCCAGCGATTGCCAAAGCTCATCACCGTGGCGGGCAGGACATCAGGATCGCCCAGGGCCCAGCGCGCCACATCATATTGATGCGGGCCCTGATTGCCGATGTCGCCGTTGCCATAGGCCCATTGCCAATGCCAGTCATAATGGAACTGCTTGCGCAGGATTGGCAGTGGCGGCCGCGGCGCCGACCAAAGCGGATAATCCACACTGGCTGGCGGCGGCTGTGGCTCCCCGACCTTCTCAATGCTGGGGCGCAGACCGTGCACCAGCGCGTGGGAAAGCAGCGGCTTGCCCAGATTGCCGGCGCGCAACCACTCCATGGCTTGGGCCCAACCCAGATCGCTGCGCCGTTGCATGCCATGCTGCACCACCAGCCCCTTCGCGGCGGCGGTGGTGGCGGCCTTCATGAGCTGCGCGCTCTCCAGCAGATTGTGACTCACCGGCTTCTCCACATAGACATGCTTGCCGTGGCGCAGCGCATGCAGCGCGATGAGCACATGGCTGTGATTGGGCGTGGCAATGGTCACCGCATCGACCTGCGGATCGGCGCAGCACTCGCGGAAATCGCGGTAGGCCCGCGGCTTCACCCCGCGCTTGTCCAACTCCGCGAGCTTCTTGTTCATCACCTCGCTGTCCACATCACAAAGCGCCACCAGGCGCACGCCGGGGACCTTGAGCAACTCGTTGATGTGCCCGTTGCCGCGGCCGCGGAACCCAATCACCGCCACGCGCACATCGCCGTTGGCGCCCAGGGGCTTGGCCAGCGCGGGCAGGGCAAGACTGCTGGCAAGCGCACGGCGCAAAAACTGCCTCCTGGGCGTGGGAAGAACGGTGTTCATGGCGGAACAATACGCATGGCCCGAGCTTGCGATTGCGGCGCAGCCTGCGAATCTTGTCCCCACAAGGCGCCCCGCCCTGACAGCCATGGACCTGCCCAACCTCAACGCGCTGCTGGCCGCACAAGCTGGCATCGCCCGCTGGATCAAGCCCACGGCGCAACCAGCACTTGAGTCCCTGGGCGAGCAGCTTGGCCTGCAGCTTCACATCAAGCAGGAAAATCGCACGCCTGCCGGCGCCTTCAAGGTGCGCGGCGGGTTGCATTACCTCCAACAACAACTCGCCAGGCAACCTGGATTGCGCGGCGTCATTGCCGCAAGCACCGGCAACCATGGACGCTCCATCGCCTTTGCCGCGCGCGAGTTGGGGCTGAGCTCGGCGATTGTCGTGCCGCATCACAACAATCCCCAAAAAAATGAAGCCATGCGCGCCCTCGGCGCCGAGCTGGTCGAGCAGGGCCACGACTTTCAGGCCGCGCTCGAGTATTCCATGGAATTGGCGCAGCAACGCGGCTGGCACGCCGTGCCCTCGTTTCATCCGGACTTGGTTTGTGGCGTCGCCAGTTACGGTCTGGAACTTCTGCAGGCCATTCCCGACTTGGACGCCGTCTTTGTGCCCGTGGGCCTGGGCTCCGGCTTTTGCGGGCTGGCCGCCGCAAGACAGGCCCTTGGCCATCGCGCGCAGCTCATCGCCGTCGTCAGCGCCCATGCCCCGGCTTATGCCTTGAGCGTGGCCGCAGGCCAGCTCATCGAGGCGCCCAGCAACACCGAGATTGCCGAGGGCGTCGCCTGCCGCCGCCCCAATCCCCTGGCCCTGCAATGGATTGCCCAACACGCCGCCGCGCTGTTGCAGGTCAACGATGAGCAGGCCCTTGAAGCCATGGCCATCCTCCATCGCCATGGCGGAGAAATCAGCGAGGGCAGCGGCGCCCTGGCCCTGGCGGCCTTACTCGCCGAAGCCCCCAAGTGGCGCGGCAAACGCGTGGCCTGCGTGCTCAGCGGCGGCAATGTGGCGCAGAGCGTTTGGAACCGCCTGCAGCGCGATTACTTGACGATCTGAAAACCACGCAGCCCCTTTTGCATGGGCAGCGCTTCAATCTGGCGCCGCTCAATGTGGCCGCGCAGATGGCTGTTGTCGATGGCCTCAAGAAAGGCCTGCAACTCCTCCGCATCAAAGGCCTGCGCCAACAACTTCACCGAGCCATCCTCAAGGTTCTGCACCGTGCCGCAGACCTCAAAACCGGCGGCGATTTGTTTGACGCTGTAGCGAAAGCCAACGCCTTGAACGTGGCCGGTGTAAGTGACGGTGGAGGCGGGCATGGCAAACGACGCCGCTTGTTTCCCCAGCCCATGCGCCATCGCAAGGTCGGATTTTGCGTGAAAGCTTCTGCGGCTTGGAGCCAACAAAAAAGCAAGACATCGCCCTCAAGCGCGTGCATACTCACCGCCCTCTGGTTTCTGCGCCACCCATGACTCAGCCCGAAGATCCATCCCCTGAAACTTCCTCCTCGGCATTTTCGTCGCTGGCCTTGGATCTTTCCGAACTGCGCCTCATGCCCGATTGGGCTGCTCCCTCCAAGGGCGACAAAGGCGAAGAACGCCGCGATTTCAGCCGCTATGAAGAAAGCGAAGGCGGCTCGCGCCGCTTCGGCGATCGCAACGGCAGACCTCCGGGCCGCGATGGCCGCCCCAATCGCGGTGATGGCCGTCCAGGCCGTCCACCAGGACGCGGCGACTCGCGCGAAGGACGCGGTGACGGGCGCGATGGTCCGCGTCGTGGACCAAGACCAGGCGGCCCCTCGAGCCCTCATCGCGGCGGCGACGATCGCCGGCCCCAGCGCCCCTGGGTCGAACTGCCACAGGATGTGCGCGTGCTCATCGAGCCCTCGGACGCCACCCTTGATGCCCTCGCCACGCACATCCGCGTCAGCGGCCAGGCCTTCAGCATGTTTGATGCCGCCCGCCTCGTGCTGGCGCGCGCTGATCGCTTCCAAGCCCGCTTCCAGTGCGCCAATGATCGCGCGCAGGGTCTGTTCCAAACCCGCGACGGCGGACTGTTTCTCAGCCGCGACGAAGCCTTTGCCCACGCCCTGCGCGGCCAGGCCCTCGAAGCCTTCTACCGCTGCGAGGAACTCGAGCTCGAAGCCCCAAAGGGCGACTTCAAAACCATTGCCGTCTGCGGCATGAGCGGCGAATTGCTCGGCCCGCCCAGTCACCACTCCTATCAGGCCAGCCTGCTGCGCCTGCATCGCGAGCGCTTTGCTGGCATGCCCCTGGAAGTTTTCAAGAAACGCATTCGCGTCGAAAGCGGCGAGGAATGGGTGGAGCGCTGGCGCACCCAACTCTCCAAGGGACAGCGCTGGGTCTGGCTGCAGGGCGATCCTGAGCAGCCCACCACCTTCGCCAGCCGCCACGACATGGAGCAGCACTTCCGCCGCATTCACGGCGAGGAAGCCGTGCAGGAAAAACGCGATGTTGCCGTCGTCGGCAGTGCCGCACGCGAGCAACTCTCCGCCGCCTTGGGCATCATCATGCGCAAGGCCATGGAAGGCGCGCGCAAGCATCTCTTTGAATTGTCGCAGCGCCTCGGCGCAGGCTTTGAGCGCCGCGGCCTCAAGCTCTTCAAGCGTCGTGGCTCCAAGCAATTTGTCTGCCGCGTCAAACCCAAGGCCGTGGACAGCGGCGTGGTCTTCTCCGAGCGCGTTGCGCGCATCGTGCAGATCCTGCAGGGCGCCAAGAGCGGCCTGAAGCTGCGCGAACTCGTCGAGAGCATCGAGCCCTCACCCCCGCAGGAAGAAACTGCGCCCCAGGCCCCCATCGCCGCGGTCGAAAGCCCCAGCCCTGAAGCCAGCGCCGAGGCCACGGCCGACGCGGCCAACCCAGCCGCTGAAGGCAGCGAAGCCTCAGCCGCTGCCAAGCCCGCAGCGCGCCCGCAGTGGACACCGGCGCAGATCGCCGTCATCAAGGACATCCGCTGGTTGGCCAACGAAGGCTACATCATTGATTACAGCGACGGCATGGTCTTCCTGGGCGTGCAGGCCGAGCAGCCCCGCGCTGCCAAGCCCAGCAAGCCTGGAGCCAACGCGCAAAACGCTCAGTCCACCGACGACAGCGACGACAGCGACGACTCCACCGAGGAAGCTGAAGGCAGCGAAGAACAACAGGACGAGTCTTCGCAGACGCAGGCCGATTCCCCATCTCAAGACCAAGCTGCCGCTGCAGCGCAGGATGCGCCAGTCCATGCCGAGCCCGCGCCCGCCGTCGAGGCGGCTGCAGAGCCTCAGGCAGAGACCAGTCAAGCCCCAGCGCCGGATGAGTCTGCGCCGCAGTAAATCATGATTGAGTTCTTCAATCGCCACAGCGGCCAGTTGGAGCGTGAGGCGGTCTACGGCGAAGCCCCGCTGAAGTGGGTCTATGGCCATGCCCTCGGCCGTCTGGCGCTCTGGCCATTGATCCGCCGCGCCTGGTTCTCGCGCTGGTATGGATGGCGGATGGATCAACCGCGCAGCCGCGCCATGATCCAGCCCTTCATCCGCAAGTACGGCCTCAACGCCCAGGACTTCGCGCAGCGACCCGAGGACTTCGCGCACTTCAACGCCTTCTTTTACCGCCGCCTCAAACCCGAAGCCAGGCCGATTGCCGCCGAGCAAGACGGCGTGGTCCTGCCCGCCGATGGACGCCACCGCGTCATCGCCGACCTCAGCCTCGAAGACCCGCTGCTGCTCAAAGGCCAGCGCTTCAACCTCAGCCAACTGCTCGCCAGCCAAAGCCTCGCCCGCCGCTACGAGCGCGGCAGCATGCTCATCTCCAGGCTCTGCCCCACAGACTACCATCGCTACCACTTCCCCTGTGACGGCCTCTGCGACTCGCCGCAGCTCCTTGAGGGCCCGCTGTCCTCCGTCAACCCGCTGGCCCTGCGTTGGCGCCCCAACATCCTCTGGGAAAACAAGCGCTGGCTCACCCGCCTGCGCAGCGACCACTTCGGAGAAGTTTGCCTGCTGGAAATCGGCGCCACCTGCGTGGGCAGCGTCGTGCACGGCCCCTTCGCCGGGCAGTTGGTGCACAAGGGCGCCGAGAAGGGCTACTTCCGCTTTGGCGGCTCCTGCGTCATCCTGCTCTTTGAACCCGGCCGCATTCGCTTTGAGGCCGACCTGCTCGAACACAGCGCCGCCAACCGCGAAGTTTATGCGCAGATGGGCGGCCTTGCCGCGCGTTCCCTAACTGCTGGCTCATGAGCACCCTGCCGCGACTTGCCGTCACCATGGGCGACCCCGCCGGGGTCGGGCCCGAACTCTGCCTGCGCCTGCTTGAGGACCCTGCTGCCTGCGCCGTGGCCGACCCCCTGCTCATTGGCGACGCGGCAGTGCTCAAGCGCTGCGCGGATCAACTCGGCCTCAAGTTCCCCAAGCAAGTTCTGCGCGGCCCACTGCCCGCCCCTGGCCATGGCCCGGCCCTATGGGACCAACCCGTCTTTGATGCCCAGGACTTCCGTCCCGGCCTGGTCAGCGCCCACAGCGGCCGCGCCGCCTACCACTACATCACCACGGCCATTGACGCCGCCCTCGCCGCTGAAGTCGCCGGCGTGGTCACCGCCCCCATCAACAAGGACGCCCTGCACGCCGCAGGCATCAGCCAGCCAGGGCACACCGAAATCTTTGCCGAGCGCACCGCCAGCCCGCACTACGCCATGTTTCAATACAGCAGCGAAGTGCGCGCCTCCTTTGTCACCGTCCACTGCGGCTACGCTGAAGTGCCGGCCCTGCTCACTCAAGAGCGCATCCTGGAGGTCATCGAACTGACCGCCGCCGCCTGCCGCAAATTGATGGGCCGCAAGCCCAAGCTCGCTGTGCTCGGCCTCAACCCCCATGCCGGCGAGCAGGGCCTCTTTGGCCAGCGCGAGGAAGAGCGACTCATCATCCCTGCGATCGAGGAAGGCCGCCGCCGCGGCCACCTCCTTGAAGGCCCACTGCCACCTGACACCGCCTTCATCCCGGCCAAGCGTCGCAGCACGGACGCCTTCATCTGCATGTACCACGACCAGGGCCACATCCCGCTCAAGGCCCTCGCCTTTGACTGCGCGGTCAATGTCACCCTCGGCCTGCCCATCATCCGCACCAGCGTTGACCACGGCACCGCCTGCGACATCGCCTGGCAAGGCAAGGCCGACATGGGCAGCCTGCGCCAAGCCTTCCTGCTCGCCGCAAAACTGCACCAAGACGGCTCCCCACTCTAAGCGCGCATCGCTCCTGCGATGCTGCGATGCTGCGATGCTGCGATGCTGCGATGCTGCGATGACGCGATGACGCGATGACGCGATGACGCGATGACGCGCGGGTAGCGGCGCGGGCGTTTAGAGGTTGCGGTCGGTGACGCCGCCGAGGCTGGCGCTGCTGCAGAGCTTGGCGTACTTGGCCAGCACGCCACGGGTGTAGCGTGGCTTGGGTTGCTTCCAGGCCTTGAGGCGCTTGTTCAGCTCGGTCTTGGTCACATGCAGGGTGATTTCGCGGGTCTTGGCATCAATCGTGATCTGGTCGCCCTGGCGAATCACCGCAATGGGTCCGCCCACATAGGCCTCGGGAGTCACATGGCCGACCACAAAGCCATGGCTGCCGCCGCTGAAGCGGCCGTCAGTGATCAGGGCCACATCCTTGCCCAGGCCCTTGCCCATGATGGCTGAGGTCGGTGAGAGCATCTCGCGCATGCCCGGGCCGCCCTTGGGCCCTTCCATGCGGATCACCACGACATGGCCCTTGCGCACCTTGCCGCCAAGGATGGCCTTGAGTGCGGCCTCTTCGCTGTCAAACACGATGGCCTTGCCAGTGAAGCTCAGTCCTTCCTTGCCGCTGATCTTGCCCACTGCGCCCTCGGGGCAGAGGTTGCCGCGGAAGATCACCAGATGGCTGTCTTTCTTGATGGGCTGATCCAGCGGCCGCACAATCTTCTGCTGCGCCGGGTACACAATTTTGGAGAGGCGCAGGTTCTCGCGCATCGTCTTGCCCGTCACGGTCAGGCAGTCGCCGTGCATCAGGCCGGCGTCCACCAGCGTGCGCATCAGGGGCACGGTGCCGCCAATGCGCACCAGGTCGTTCATGAAGAAGGTGCCACTGGGCTTGAGGTCGGCCAGCACGGGCGTGCGCTTGCCAATGCGCACAAAGTCTTCCAGTCCCAGCTTCACTTCGGCGGCATGAGCCATGGCGATGAGGTGCAGGACGGCGTTGGTGCTGCCGCCCAGGGCGATGATCAGCGTGATGGCGTTTTCAAAGGCCTCCTTGGTCATGATGTCGCGCGGCGTGATGCCACGGCGGATCATGTTCATCACCGCCGCGCCGGCATCGAAGCAGTCCATGAGCTTCTCATTGGAGACGGCAGCCTGTGCGCCGCTGTTGGGCAGACTCATGCCCATGGCCTCAATGGCGCTGGCCATGGTGTTGGCGGTGTACATGCCACCGCAACTGCCTTCGCCGGGAATGCTGCGTTCTTCAATTTCCTGCAGCTGCTTGTTGTTGATCTGGCAGTTGGCATGCTTGCCCACGGCCTCAAAGACGGTGACGATGTCCGCGTCCTTTTTGTCCGGGCCCACGCAGCCCGGCAGGATGGTGCCGCCGTACACAAACACACTGGGGCGGTTCATGCGCGCCATCGCGATCATGCAGCCGGGCATGTTCTTGTCGCAGCCGCCGATGGCCACAAAACCATCAAAGCCTTCGCAGCCCACCACGGTTTCAATCGAGTCGGCAATCACCTCGCGCGAGACCAGCGAGTACTTCATGCCCTCGGTGCCCATGGAGATTCCATCGGAGATGGTGATCGTGTTGAACATCACGCTTTTGCCGCCGGCGGCGTCCACGCCCTTGGCAGCCTCGGCGGCCAGGCGGTCAATGTGCATGTTGCAGGGCGTCACCATGCTCCAGGTGCTGGCAATGCCGATTTGCGATTTCTGGAAGTCCTCGCGCTTGAACCCAACAGCATGCAGCATCGCGCGGCTGGCGGCCCGCTCCACTCCATCAACGATGATGGCGCTGTGTTTGCGGTGCAGGGAGGATTGAGGGGCGGAGGTGCGCTTTTTGGCCATAAAAAACAGGCTGCAAAATGCCGCCCAATTCCCCGCGCGCAAGCCGCAATCCCCAGCCCCGCCCGCTTGAGTCCCTCGCAGAGCGCCGCCAGGCCAGGGCGCAGCGCGGCTGCCCACTAGGCCAGCCTGGTCAAGGCTCGGGGTCAGCATCTTCGATCCACTCGATCATGCGGCCTTGCGGCACCACATCCAGCGCGGCGGCCAGTGGGTTGATTGAGGCAAGGCGACGCCCGCGATTGAGGCGGTGCCTGCATGAGCGAAGCCTCATGCTCGCGCAGAGTGGATCATTCAGCTCCGGTTTGGGCGCAGGTTTACGGGGCGGGGTTGGTTTGGCTGGCCTTGCCTTGGGATTGATCGAGGAGTTGGGCCAGGGCCTGCAGATCCTGCACGGGGGCCTTGCAGGTGAAGTTTTCGCAGAGGTAGGCAGCCGGCGCGTTGGTCTTGTTGCCGTCGCTGCTGGTGGCGCTGGCCATGGCGGCAAGGGCGGGGTTGTGTTGGTTGAGCCAAGCTTGGGCCTTGTTGCTGTCGCTGTCGGCCTTGCCATCGCCTTGGCTGTCGCTGCGGTTGGCGTGCAGGAGCAGGGCGTGGGGCATGAAGCGGCGTTGGGCTTCGCTTAGCATGGCTTGGAAGGCCGGGTCTTGGCGGTTGCCGGCCAGGACGAGTTGGGTGTTGCCGTGAGCGAGGAAGTCGGCGGCGCAGACCATGAAGGGCACGGCGCTTGGGCTGTCGCGCAGGGTGCGTCCAAAGAGGTTGAGCAGGCGCTGGGCCTTGTCGCTGCGGGTTGGGTCGTGCAGCAGGGCGCCAAGTCTGGCGAGGTTGTAGGCCGCCATGGAGTTGGGCGAGGGCTCGGCGCCGTCGTAGTCTTCCTTGATGCGCAGGACGCTGTGGTCCTTGTCGGTGTGAGTGCTGAAGTAGCCTCCTTGTTGGGGGTCTTCAAAGAGACGGTCCATTTCCTGTTGCAGGGCGTCGGCCCATTGCAGCCACTGGGTGTCGAGGCTGGCTTGGTGCAGGTCAATCAGTCCGGCGATGAGACAGGCGTAGTCGCTGGCAAAGGCCAAGGGGCCGCGCTGGCCTTGGCGCCAGCTGCGGTGCAGGCCCAGGCCTTGTTGGGGTTGGGCGCAAAGTTGGCGGCGCAGGAAGTTGGCGGCGTCGATGGCGAGCTGCAGCATGTCGCGGTCTTGCAGGGCGCTGGCGGCGCGGGCGAGGCCGGCGATCATGAGGCCATTCCAGGCGGTGATGATTTTGTCGTCGAGGTGGGGGCGCGGGCGTTTGTCGCGGGCCTGCAGCAGGCGCTCGAGGCCGTTGAGCAGAAGGGTCTGCACTTCGCTGAGGTCCTTCTTGAAGTATTCGGCGGTCTTGCGTGCGGAGAAGGCGCGGAAGAGGGTGTTGGTGCCTTTGAGTTCGCCGTGGGGATCGCTTTCGGGGCGGGCGTTGCCGGCTTGTCTGGCGCCAAAGGCGTAGCGGAAGATGCTGCCGTTGTCGCGGCCAAGGAGTTCGTCGATTTCGGTGGCGCGCCAGACATAGAAGGCGCCTTCGCGTTTTTCCCTGTCGTTGGGGCTGGCGAGGCTGTCGGCGTCCAGGGCACTGTAGAAGCCGCCGTCGTCGTGGCGCAGTTCGCGTTTGGCGAAGCTGGCGATCTGGCGGCAGACATGGGCCATCTGCGCGGATTGGCTCAGCGTGAAGCCCTCGCCATAGGCCCACAGCAGCAGGCCTTGGTCATAGAGCATTTTTTCGTAGTGGGGGATGTGCCAGTAGCCGTCCACGCTGTAGCGGTGGAAGCCTCCGCCGACATGGTCCCAGATGCCGCCGTTGGCCATGGCGCGCAGGGTGCGCAGGCTCATTTCCAGGGCCCAGTCGCATTCGCTGCTGCGGTCCTCGCGTTGGCGCCAGTGCTGGCGGATGCGCAGCAGCAGGGCGATGCTGGCGCTGCGGGGGAATTTTGGGGCGCCGCTGAAGCCGCCCTCGTGGTAGTCGTAGTTGGAGGAGAGGTCGTCGTAGGCCTTTTGCAGGACTTCAGTGGCTTGATAGTCCTGACGCGCGTTTTCCCCGTCGAGGTGCTCCTGCAGTTTTTGGATGCTGCGCGCGGCGCTCTCCATGATCTTGGCGCGGTCCTGGCTCCAGGCCTTGTGCAGTTCGAGCAGGAGGTTTTTGAAGCCAATGCGTCCGCCTTGGTTTTGGGGCGGGAAGTAGGTGCCGCCAAAGAAAGGTTTGAGCTCAGGGGTGAGGAAGACGCTCATGGGCCAACCGCCGCCGCCGGTGGCAGCCTGCACATAGGTCATGTAGGTGAGGTCCACATCGGGGCGTTCTTCGCGGTCCACCTTGATGCAGATGAAGTGCTCGTTGAGGACTTGGGCGATGTCCTCATTCTCGAAGGACTCGCGCTCCATGACATGGCACCAGTGGCAGGTGGAGTAGCCGCTGGAGAGGAAGATGGGTTTGTCCTGAGCCTTGGCTTGGGCGATGGCCTCGGCGCCCCAGGGCATCCAATGCACCGGGTTGTGGGCGTGCTGCAGCAGGTAGGGGCTGCTTTCCTTCGCCAGGGCATTGGTGAATCGGTGGGGGGTGGAGTCGCTCATGGTCGGCAGGAGCAAACGCGTCGGCTCCGGGGTAAAGTTGCACAGCAAACGACGGCGGCGAGGCGAAAGGCCGACAGCGTCGCAAGGCGTTGACGATCAAAGGGTTTTTGACTCAAAAATGGCGCCCGGCCCCGGCCTGGCCTGCGGCTGGTGTTTGCAAGGGCCTGGATTTTGGCTTAGTTTCTCCTTCTCCCTGCGTCCATCAGCCGCGCGGTGGGCAGGGGCGCAGCGCCTCTGTTCTCCGGCAAGGCCAAGGGCGAAGGGAAATTGCCGCCTCAACACAGGATCCTTCGACCCTGAGCCGGCAAGCCCTCATGTCTGCTTCCTCATCTTCCTCGCGTTGGTCCCTGGCCCTGGTGGCCTTGGGAGTGGTCTTTGGAGACATTGGCACCAGCCCGCTTTACGCCCTGCGCGAGTGCCTGGCCCATGGCGGTTATCGCGCCGGAGATTCCCTGGAGATGATCTACGGGCCCATCTCGCTGATGTTCTGGTCGCTGGCCTTGATGGTCGCCTGCAAGTACCTGAGTTTTCTTTGCCGCGCCACGGCGCAGGGCGAGGGCGGCATGTTTGCCCTTCTCTCCTTGCTGCGTTCCAAGCGCGAGGCCCTGGGGCCCAAGTCGCAGGTATTGGTGATCTGGGTGGTGCTCTTTGGGGCCTCCCTGCTTTATGGCGACGGCATGATCACGCCGGCCATTTCCGTCCTCTCGGCCGTGGAGGGTCTTGGTCAAGTCAATGCCTCGCTGCAAAGCTGGGTCATCCCCATTTCGGTGCTCATCCTGCTGGGTTTGTTTTTGGTGCAACGCCATGGCACGGCCAAGATTGGCGTGGCCTTCGGGCCGATCATGGTGCTGTGGTTTGCCGCACTGGGCGCGCTGGGCCTCTACCGCTTCCTGCAGCATCCGGAGGTGATTGCCGCACTGTCACCTCACTGGGGCATCGAATACCTGCTGCATCATGGTCGCCATGGCATCGTGCTCATGGGCATGGTGCTGCTGGCGGTGACGGGCTGTGAGGCGCTTTATGCCGACATTGGCCACTTCGGCCGCGAGCCGCTCAATCGCGCCTGGTTTGTGTTGGTCTGGCCGGCGCTGATCCTCAATTATCTTGGGCAGGGCGCGTTGGTGGTCAGTGACCCCAAGGCCGTGGAGCATCCCTTCTTCCGCCTGGTGCCCGAGGGCCTGCTGGTGCCCATGGTGCTGCTGGCCACGGCGGCCACCATCATCGCCTCGCAGGCCATGATCACCGGCGTCTTCTCCCTGACCCAACAAGCCGTGCAACTGGGCTACCTGCCGCGCCTGAAAATTGTCCACACCAACCCCGAGGTGCGCGGCCAGATCTACATGCCGCAGGTCAACTTCATCCTCATGGTCTGCTGCATCGCCCTGGTGCTGGGCTTCAAAAGCTCCAGCAACCTGGCCTCGGCCTACGGCCTGTCCGTGTCGCTGGAAATGTTCCTGACCAGCGTGCTGTTTTTCTTTGTCGCCAATCGCGTCTGGGGCTGGGCAGCCTGGAAGGCGTTGCCGCCAGTGCTGCTATTCCTCATCATCGAAAGCGGTTATGTTGGCGGCAGTCTGGTCAAGTTCCTCGACGGCGCCTGGTTCCCGCTGGCCGTTGCCGTGGGCGTGTGGATTGTGATGAAGACCTGGACTGATGGCCGCGGCATACTCTTTGCTGCGATGCAGCGCGGCCGTCTGCCGGTGGACTTCTTGGTCGATGAGATGGCGCGCGAGCGCATCATCCGCGTGCCGGGCACCGCCGTGTTTCTCTCGGCCAGCGCCGATGGCCTGCCGCTGGCCCTGCTGCATCACCTCAAGCACAACAAGGCCCTGCACCGTCAGGTCATTTTGTTGACCGTGCGCTTTGATGACATGCCCTATGTCAAACCCGAGGCCCGCTTCGAAGTGCAGGAGTTTGCGCCGGAGTTTTACCGCGTCGTGCTGCACTATGGCTTCTCCGAATCCCCCCAGGTCTTCGATCACCTCATCGAAGCCTTGAGTAGCCGCAGCAAGATCAACAAAAACGGCATCACCTTCTACCAAAGCCGTGAGATCCTGCTGGCCAACGGCCCTGGCGCCATGGCGCGCTGGCGCAAGCGGCTCTATGTGCTGCTCTCCCGCCTCTCGCGCCCGGCCACCGGCTACTTCGACCTGCCGCCACGCCAAGTCTGCGAGCTGGGCATCCAGTTGGAAATCTAAACGGGCCCTTCAAGGGCAACACATTCCTGCCAGCGCGCGCCGCCAAGCCGCGGACCCGCCAACACCAAGCGCATCGCGCTGTCTGTCTCGCGCCTAGCCTCCGGCGCTCGGCTTGCCTACGACCCCGCAGGCCAGGTCACCGCAGCCGCCTACGCCCAAAGCCAACCCAAGGACAACGCAACTCCCAAGGCCTCCGACGCATTAGGCTTTGAACCCACGCAGACCTTTCGCTACGATCCCGCT
>JAURHS010000014.1 GCA_030833205.1 Prosthecobacter sp. | reverse complement strand
TTCGCTCTGCGGCTGGTTGTGGTGGCAGGATCATGTGGCGCGCTCCTTGGCCACCGTGTTGCTCGGCCTGCTTTGGCTGTCTCTTGGCATCGTGCTGTGGTGGTTGCGGCGACCGGGGTTGAGGCTGAGCCTGAGGTGGCTGTTGTTGCCGTTTCTGCTTGGGTTGCTGGCTTTGCTGCCCGCGCTGCTGCTGCGCTACGAGGGCTCGGCGGACGGCTCGGCTTGGCCTCAGTTGGCTTGGCGCTGGCGGGGCAGGGATTTGCCGCATTGGGCCGCCCCAACGGCCAGGCCTGCCTTGCCGTCAGCGGCGGTGGCGATCCGCGCGCAGTGGCCGCGCTTCATGGGGCCTCAGGGCGATGGGCAGTTGGGCCCTGCCGAGTTTGCCTTGGATTGGGCGGCGCATCCGCCGCGTGAATTATGGCGTCAGCCGATGGGCGAGGGCTGGTCGGGCTTTGCGGTGGCCGCTGGTCGCGCGTTTACTCAGGAGCAGCGCGGGGCCATGGAGTGCGTGAGTTGCTATGCGCTTGAGAATGGGCAACTGCTTTGGCTGCGGGAGGTTGACCGTCGTTTTGATGAGCCGCTGGGTGGGGCTGGTCCACGGGCCACGCCCACCTTGGATGTGGAGCGCGGTGTGTTGTATGCCATGGGCGCGACGGGCTTGCTGCAGTGCCTGCGACTTGCCGATGGCCAACTTGTTTGGCAACGCGAGGTGCTCAAGGAGGCGGGGGCGCAGGGCAACCTGACTTGGGCCATGAGTGGATCACCTCTGCACATTGGCGATTTGGTGCTGGTCGGCGCAGGCGCAGGTGGCCACAGCCTGTTGGCCTTTGATGCCGCCAGTGGCGCGCTGCGTTGGCGCGCAGGGCAGGGCGGGGGCAATTACGCTTCGCCCATGCTCATGGACTTGGGCGGGCAGAGGCAGGTGGTGCAGGTCGAGGCTTCGTCCGTGGCAGGTTTCGCCTTGGCAGATGGCCGTTGCCTGTGGCGTCATGATTGGCCCGGCGGTTTTCCCAAGGTGGCGCAGCCGCTGCGGGTGCGTGACCAGCAACTCTTGGTCAGTGCCAGTTATGGCATGGGCTGTGCGTTGCTGGAGATGAAGACTGGCCAGCCCAAGCCCGAGGCCTTGTGGCGGGGGAAATTTCCGCGCACCAAATTCAGCTCGGCGCAATGGGTGGGCGGGGTGATCTGCGGTTTGGATGAGGGCATGCTTTGTGCCGTGTCGGCAAACGACGGCGAGCGCCTCTGGCGTCAGGAGAGATTGGGCTTTGGACAGCAACTGGCCCTGCAACCGGATTTGCTGCTGGTGCAGGCCGAGCGCGGCGAGGTGGTGTTGCTGCGCATTGCGGCCAGCGGGCCAACGCGGCTTGGCGAGATCAAGGCCCTGTCTTCCAAGACCTGGAACCCTCCAGCCTTGGCAGGCCGGTTTCTGCTGGTTCGCAATGATCGCGAGGCCGTGGCCTACGAATTGGCGGCGCCTTGAGTGCTGTTGAAGTGCGCCAGCAGCAACTGTTGCAGAGGGCGGCTGGCTTGCGCCGCCTGGGCCAGCACATCCTGATGATCAAGCTGTTGTTGATTCAGGCCAGCCGCCGCATTGGCGAGCATGGAGATGGCAGCCACCTGCATGCCCAGGGCGCGGGCCTGAATGACTTCAAGGACGGTGGACATGCCCACGGCATCGGCACCGAGGCTGCGCAGCATTCGCACTTCAGCGGGGGTCTCGTATTGCGGCCCGCGCAGCGCCGCGTAAACACCTTCGGGCAGGGGGATGCCAAGTTGCGCTGCCTGCGCGCGCAGAGCGCTGCGCCACTGCGGGCAGTAGGCCTGGCTCATGTCAATGAACTGAGCTCCATCAAGCGGCGAGCTGCCCTGCAGATTGAGGTGATCTGCAATGAGCATCAGCGATCCGGGTTGCAGGTCGGCGCGGATGGCGCCTGCGGCATTGGTCAAGAGCAGGCGGCGCACGCCAAGCTCATGCAGGCAACGCACCAGAGCCGCGCATTCTGCGGCGCTGATGCCCTCGTAAAGGTGGCGGCGACCCGCAGCAATGAGCAGGGGGCGGCCAGCTGCGCGGCAGAGGTGCAGGCGATGGGCATGACCGGCGACGGCATGCGGGCTGCCAGGCAGGCCGAGTTGCTGATGTTCGATGTGGCCGAGGGACTCAAATCCCTCGAGTACTGAGCCCAGACCTGAGCCCAGCACGATGGCTGTGTCGGCGCCGGCCTGCTGCAGTTCCTGCCGCGTCATGCGCCTGCAATCAGGGGTGGGCTGGGTGCCGTGGCAAGCGCGGCCTCGACGGCCGGCTGCAATTGCGAGGCGTCGATGAGTTGCTGCTGGCGGCTGATGAGGTCCTTGAGTTGAAGCTGAGGGTACTCGCTGCCCACCACCACGCCCAGTCTGGCGCGCTGGGCCTCCGCGCCCTGAAACTGCTTGCCCACCTTCTGCGGGCTGAGGCTGAAGTCCACCCGCAGTCCACTGCGCCGCAGGGCCTGCACGATGCCCAAGGCCTCGGGTCGTCGGGCCTCATCGGCGATGATGACAAAGACATCGCTTTGCAATGCGGCGAGCACGGCCTCGTGGTGTTGTTTGGCCGCCGCAGCGGTGCGCTCAAGCAAAATCCCCAACACCACATCGCCCATCGCAAAACCTGCGGCGGGCAGGTCCACGGCACCGTCGCTGATCAGGGCGCAGAGTTTATCGTAGCGTCCGCCACCCGCCACGGCGCGCAGGCCATGGCGCAGGTCAAAGACTTCAAAGACGGTGCCGGTGTAATAGGCCAAGCCGCGCACGATGCTGGCGTCGAGTTTGATGAAGGACCAAAGGCCACGGGCCTTGAGATCCGCGGCCAGCGCGGCAAAGGCCGGGTGCTCGCTGAAGTCCTGATTCATGAAGGCCAGGACCTGCTCATGGCTGATCCCAATGGCCGATAACTTCTGCGCGGTCACCTCGGGCTTGGCGCGTTGGATTTTGTCAATGACCTGCAGGAAGGCGGGGTGCTTGTCCTCGGGCAGTCCCTGCTGGGTGAGGAAGTCGGTCCAGACCTGACGATTGCTCAGGCGGATGGCAAAGTCCTCAGCGCCGATGCCAAAGGCCAGCATGGTGTCAATGGCCAGGGCCACCAGTTCGGCGTCGGCACCGGGCCCGCCTTCGCCGATGATGTCGGCATTGAATTGAATGAACTCGCGCGAGCGGCCCTCTTGGGGTTCTTCGTAGCGAAAGCAGGAGCCGATCTGAAACCACTTCATCGGCTTGCGGAAGTCGCGCTGTCTGGCGGTGGCCATTCGCGCCAGGCTTGGGGTGACCTCGGGGCGCAGGGTGATCTCGCGCTTGCCCTTGTCTTCAAAGCAGAAGAGCTGGGCGCTGATTTCATCGCCGCTTTTCTTGCGGTAGAGATCCGTGGCTTCCACCAGCGGCCCCTCATAGGGCACAAAACCGTAGCGGCGCGCCACGCGGCTCCAAGTGGCGAGGATGACATCGCGGCTGGCGCAGTCCTCGGGGTAGAGGTCGCGGAAGCCTTTGACAGTGCGGAAAGTGGCCATGGGGAAGCGGTCCTCACCCTTGGGTCCGCAGGCCATAAGTTCAACCAAAAATGCGGGCGCCTGCCCTGACGGCCTGTGCTTGACAGGATGATGGGGCCGTTGTTGTTGCGCCTACGGACCCAGGCTTGTGCTGCTCTTCGCTTCACCACCGGTCGTTGGTTCGAAATGCCTCATGCTCAGCGACCTTTTCCTGCGGGACTTCCGCTGCTTTGCGCAGTGTGCCCTGCCGCTGCATCCGCGCTGCACGCTGCTGATTGGGCGCAACGCCCAGGGCAAGACCTCACTGCTGGAGGCCGCCTGCGTCCTGCTTCGCCTGCAGTCGCCACGCACCGCACAGCGCTCGCAGTGGTTGCGTTTGGGGCAGTCCAGCCTGTTGCTTGAGGGTGGTTTCAATGGCCATCGCTTGCGCCTGGGGCAGTCTGAGCGCCTGCGTCGCTTGGCGGTGGATGGTGCGCCCTGTCGCCTGACCGCTGATTACCTTGCCGCCAGCGGGAGGGTGGTGTGGATGGACTTTCGGGACATGAATTTGCTGCGCGGAGGCAGCGAGCATCGGCGGCGTTACCTCGACTTTGCGGCCGCCCAACTCGACGCGCCCTACCTGCGCGCCTTGCGCGATTACGAGCGCGCCCTGCGTTCGCGCAACTTTGCCCTCAAGCGCAGCGCCGTCATTGATTGGCGGCAGGTGGACGCCTTCGGCGAGGTCATGCAGGATCAGGCTGACCTGCTTCAGCGATCCCGCGCTGCCCTGGTGGACTTGCTGCGGCCGGAGGTGAGTGCTGCACATTCGGATTTAAGTGCCGGCCGTGAGCAGGCCTCCCTTGAGTATGTGCCCGGCAGCAAGCCGGGTTCATTGGCCGCACAGTTGCGCGAGTTGCGCGAGCAGGAGGCGCAAACCAGGCAGACGGCGCTTGGTCCGCACCGCGACGAACTGCTCTTGCAGATCAATGGATTGGCGGCAGATGCCTTCGCCTCCGAGGGTCAGCAAAGAAGTCTGGCGCTGGCGCTGAAGGTGGCGCAGGCCAAGGTGCTCTGTGATGCTCAGGGCCGCGCGCCCTTGTTGCTGCTTGACGATGTTTTCGGCGAGTTGGATGAACATCGTCGGCGGGCGCTGATGCAGCTTCTGCCCACCGATTCTCAGTGCATCATCACCACCACGCAGTTGGAGTGGATGCAGCAATCGCAGTGGCCGCAGTCCTGGACTTATCGGGTCGAGGCCGCGGCGCTTGAGCGCATTGACTGAATCTGAGGCAGCAGCTCCTCAATGAAGCTGCGGCTCTCTTCCAGCGCTGTGACCTCAGCGTAGGGGTCCTCGCTGGCGCCCGGTTCAAGTGGGATAAAAAAAGTGAGCATGGACCAGCGGTGGTTGATGCCTTTGAGCACCGCGTCGGCATAGGTGCGCCAGGAGTTTTCCAGGTCCGTGGCGCAGGTGCTGCCATCGGAGCCCACAAACCAATAGATGAACAGAGCGCGCAGCATGACGGGGGAGCCGCCCGGGCCCTGCACCAGTCGGTTCATGCGTCGCAGGGTGGCTCGGATGGGGCTTGCGTCGGGGCCCGTGAGAATGAGGTTGGATTGTCCGCTGAGCTGCCAGCCTTGAGCGGGCAGGCAGACCTCTGGCGAGTGCAGCGAGCGCTTTTGCGCCCCGCCCATGACCAGAGTGGCCAGAATGCTGCGGCCAGGTTTGCTGTAAAACTGTCGCTCAATGCGGACATCTTCATCAAGCAGGGATTTCTCGCGAGCGCTGGCGGGGTTGGCAGTGGCCACATAGGCGCCGACTTGCAGAGGCATGGGCGCCTTAACCCCCAGTGGCCCGATCGCAAAGCTCGAAGGGCCGAGCTGGGTAAGGGCAATCGTCAGCGCAATGAGTGAGCTGAGCAGGAGCAGTTGTAGGCCCGAGGTGTCGCCGCGCAATTTCAGTCGGACTCCCTGCGCGGTGACTCTCTTCTCGCGCGAAGCCAGCCAACGGCTAAGCAGGAGGATTCCTGCCAGCGCCACTGCATACACCAGCAAGCCGGCCATGCTGTGCAGGAAGCTCATCTCCTGATGTTCACCAACGCGGCGGCCGATGGCCACCTCGCTGCCCAGGTGCGTGGCGCCAATGGCCAGAAGCAACAGGCGCAGCAGGTTGCCAAACACGGCCAGGGGAACGGCGCAGAGCATCAGCAGCAGGCGCGGGCCGAATTGGCGCAGCCCCAGCCATCCCTGCAGTGCGGCAATCATCAGCAGTGAGAACAGCGAGCGCATGCCTGCGCAGGGTTGATCCACATCGAGCTGAAAGCGTGAGCCTGCTGCCACTCCGGCCACGGCATCAGCCGCCGACATCAGGCCGGTACCTTCATGCACCGCAGGATAGCCGATGAGGTTGAGCAAGCCCGCCGCCATGCCTGCGGTGTGCAGACGCAGGGGCACGGCGAGCAGATTCTCCAGGGGCAACATGGGCCAGGTAAAGATCAGAAAGATCCAGGGAAAGACCAGCACGCGCCACCAGGCCAAGCCGCCAATGCCCAGCAGCAGGCCGGCACCAAGCAGTTGCAGCGCGGCATAGCCCGCATAGGCCGTGTCGGCGCGATAACCGAACCAAAAGCAGGCCATCGCAGCAGCCGTGAGGACCGCGCCACTCCAATGGCCCTGCAGGGGCAGGGTAGACCATTGTCGGCGCGCGCGGTGGATCATCCAGGCGCAAAGCGGGGGTGCGGTCAAACAAAACCACCATTCGCTGTCTTGTTGGGCCTTGCGCAGGATCCCACCGAAAATGCTGCTGCGCTGGGCAAAGTCCCAGTGCTGATAGGGAAGAATGACGGCGCAAACCAGCAACCAAAGACCGGCGACTCCCCAGGCGATACGCGCATCGGCAGGCGCGCGCAGGCGCTGCAGCAGCGTGCTTGGGGCCGTGGCCATGGGGGGTTAAAGTTTGGCTGGCTGGCGCAGATGGCTCAAAGCGCTGCGCAGGTCGGCGGTGGTCACATCGTGCTCAAGTTGGGCTTCACCCAGAGCCTTGAGCAGCACAAAGCGAATGCTGCCCTGCTCAAACTTCTTGTCCTTGGCGGCGATCTCAAGCAAAGCCTCATCGCTCATGGAGTCAGGCAGTTGCAGTGGGAGGGCAAACGCCTCCAGCAGGCGCAGCACGCGCTTGGCCTCGTCTTGAGGCAGGGCGCGTTTGACCACCGAGAGATGCAGCGCCGCACGCAGACCCAGGGAGATGGCCTCGCCGTGCAGCAGGGCGTTGCCGTGGCTCTCTGCGCCGGCCTCCTGCCAGTGCGGCCCGGCGGCGGCGGCCTCGATGGCGTGGCCAAGGGTGTGGCCAAAATTCAACAGGGCGCGCAGGCCAAGGGTTTCATGCTCATCGGCCTCGACGATGGCGGCCTTGATGGCCACATTGCGCGCAATGAGGGCGGGCAGGTCGCCGCCACCCTTGGCGACGGCCTCAATGGCCTCGAGCATGGCGGCATCGCGGATGCAGGCGTGCTTGATGATTTCCGCGAAGCCCTCGTTGAACTCGCGCGGGGCGAGAGTCTTGAGGGTGCCGATGTCGGCGAGCACATGGCGCGGTTGATGAAAGCAGCCCACCATGTTCTTGGCCTCAGGCAGGTTCACCCCTGTCTTGCCACCGACGCTGCTGTCCACCTGACTGAGCACCGTGGTGGGGCATTGGATGTAGCCGATGCCGCGTTGATAAATGGCCGCGCAGTAGCCGCCGAGGTCGCCGATCACGCCACCGCCCAGGGCAACCAGAAAACTTTTGCGGTCCAGAGCGGCGCGGGTCATGGCGCTGCAGACTTGCTGCGCGCAGGCCATGGACTTGCTGCCTTCCCCTGCGGGCACCACCATCAATTCCACCTGCAGCCCGGCCGAGCGCAGACTTTGCAGGGCGCGCCTGGCGTGCAGGGGTTCGACATTGGCGTCGGTGAGCAACAGGCCGCGGGCCTTGTCCCCAAAATGTTGCCTTGCACAGGGCCCGAGTCCCTCAAGCAAGCCATGGCCAATCTCCACCTCATAGCGGCGGGAGCCCAGTTCAACGGGGACGGTCAGGGGGCTTGGTTCAGACATGGAAATTGCTCCAAGAGGATTGGCAGCAGGCAGTCTGCCCCAGCGTCGCCCTCGAGGCAAATCGTTTGCATCCAGCCTTCGCGTCGAAACCAGGTGCCCTGGCGCTTGGCGTACTGCCGGGTGGCCAGAATCATTGCGTCGAGGGCCTGCGCATGGGGCAGTTCTCCTTGCAGGTGAGCTCGCCAAGGGGCCAGGCCGATGGCCTTGGCCAAGCCTCCGGTCACTGCGCCTGCCCGCTGGATTTCCTCGAGCAGGCCCTGATTGAGCATCGCCTGAGCGCGGGCCTCGATGCGTTGCCAGAGCAGGGGCCGCGGGCAGTCCAGGCGCAGACCAGGGCCGCGGGCGGGCTTGGGGTTGTTGGGGCGCAACTCTGCCAGAGGCTTGCCGGTGAGCATGCAGAGCTCCAGTGCCCGCTGCACATAGCGAGGGTTGAGCAGGGAAACCTGTGCGCCGGCATCGGGGTCGAGTTTGAGCAGGCGCGCCACCAACTCCGGCAGGGGCAGCGTGCCGAGTTGGGCGCGCAAGGCCGCATCGGCTGCAGGCAGGGGGTCCAGGCCATGGCTTAGCGCGCGCAGGTAAAGACCGCTGCCGCCCACCACAATCGGCCAGCGGCCGCGCGCCACAATGTCCTCAAGCACGGGCAGGGCCAGATTGACATACTGCTGCGCGTCGCACTGCACATTGCCATCAAGCAGGCCAAAGAGATGATGTGGCGCCAGACTCAGGGTTTGCGCATCGGGCTTGGCGGTGAGGATGTCCAGGCCGCGGTAAAGCTGGAAGGCGTCAGCGTTGACCACCTCGCCGCCAATGGCTGCGGCCAGCTTCGCCGCAAGCCGCGACTTGCCCGAGGCCGTGGGCCCGGCCAGGAAAAAGGCGGTGGGAGTCGAGGCTGAAGTCACGCAATGCGAGTGCCCAGCATGGCGCAAATCCTTGGCCATGCCAAGGATTGGCCGCTGATCCTGTGGCGGTGGCCCCGTGGGCCCGATGACCTCAGTGATTAAACAGGAAGGCCGGCGAGTTGATCAGGGCCCAGGTCAGGTCCTGCGCGGCGGTGAGGCGGCGCTGGGCGATCTGTGCAGCGCTGAGACCGGCATCGCGGCGCAGTTGCAACAGCTTGGGGTCGATCACAATGGGTTTTTGAGACTCGAGGTGTGCGGCCTCAAGCGCCAGCAACTGGGCGTCGGGAGCCACGGGCCTGCGGGCATTGGCCAGCAGGCGCTTCTGGGCCTGGTAGTCGCGCGATTGATTGAGGAAGTGTGCGCTCAAGGCGGCCTTCTGCTGTGGGTTTTGAGCCGGGGCGCGCAAGGCCGCTGCGATTTCCGCCGACACTCCAAAGCGCGGGGCAGGGGAGTCGGTGACCCAGAGACGGAACCGACCGGGGTTGTAGCGGCCATTCTGGAAGTTACTGATCATCTGGATGCTCAGGCTGTCGCCTTCAAGCTTGGCCACCTTGTCCAAGGGGAAGATGGCCTCATGGCGCTGTCCGGTCTCAGGACTGACGGCCCAGCCGCGGTCGCGATTGCCACGACGCAGGGCTTCGGTGATGGGGAACTGGTTCTGCTCAAAATCGGCCTTTGGACCCTTGAAGGTCAGGGGCATGGCATTGGCGCGTCCGCGCTTGCCGTTGGCCTGCAGATTGACCACAAATTCCGAGAGCACAAAATTGCCATCGGGGGCAAGGCCTGGGCCGTTGCTGGGCAGGCGGTCATCGGCGAGCATTTCCAGTTTGATGGCGGTGATGTTGGCCAGCGGTGATTTGGCCATGAGCTGATAGTTGCCTGAGGCAAGCTTGCCATCGGGAAGGGCAGTGGCCAGCAGTGAGCCATCGGGCAGGGTCTCAAGCTTGGTGACACCGGCTGCGCGTTGCACCTTGACTTCCAGGGGATGCCATGGCGTGCTGAGGTCAAGGTACTGCTCCCAGCGCGGTTGCTGGCTGGCGGCGGCGTCGAAGGCGGCCTTGACCTTGGCTTCGGCGGCGGCAATTGCGGCCTTGCGCGCGTCCTCCTTCTTTTTCACCTCAGGGGCGATCTTCTGCTGATGGGCTTCCAGGGCGGTCTTGGCCTTGCTGATGGCCTGCAGGCGTTGGGCCTCGGCGGCGGCGATGATGGGCTTTTGCTTGGCCTCCTCGGCCTGCAGTTGAGCGGCAAGTTGTTTGTTCTCGGCGTCCATGCCGGCCATGCTTTTCAAGGCGGCCTGCACTTCGGCGGGGCTTGGGCTGCGGCCCAAAACGCGCAGGAAAATCTGGCTGATGAGCTGACTGTCGTCGGCTTTTTCCTTCACCAGTTTGGCAATGGCGTTGTTGGGGTCGCTGATGGCGTCAGAGACCGTGGGTCCGCTGATCAGGGCCATGACGGGGCCGAGGTTGACCTCGTTGCTGCGTTCACACTCGCAGACGCTCTCTCGCGCCGGTTTGCCGAAGTTGGTCAGGAAGCCGTCGGCAAGTTGGGTTTGGCCGTCAATGAGTTGGGCGGCGCGGGTGCCGCGTGGCACGCCAGGGATGTTGGGCACGGAGCCGGTGACGGCAAAGACGGAATCAAACAGCACCTCGGCGGGAAGGCGGCGGGCCTTGGCGTGGGAGTAATTGGTCTTGTCGTCCTCGTTCCAGCGGTTGGTCTTCAGCGAGAGTTGATAGGTGCGGCTGCGCAGGATCACGCGCATGAGGTGGCGCACATCAAAGCCGCTTTGGATGAATTCGCTGGTCAGGTACTGCAGCAACTCGGGGTTGCTGGGCGGGTTGCCGGCGCGAATGTCGTCGAGGGGTTCAATGATGCCGGTGCCGGTGAGATAGCCCCAGACGCGGTTGGCGTAGGACATGGCAAAGTAATCGTTTTGCGGATCGGTCATCCACCGCGCGAACTGCTCGCGGCGGGTCTTGGCATTGGCGGGGATGAGTTGCGCATCGAAGGGTACCTTGGGCGCCACGGGAGCGTTGGTGCGCAGGTGATTCATCTCGCCCTGCGGGGCGTCGGCCACGATTTCAAACAGCGGCTTGGCGCCTTCCACTGCGGTGCCGCCAATGGTGCGGCCGGCGCTTGCTGGGTCGTTTTTGCGGTCAATCTGCGCGAAGAAGGCGGCGGTCTGGTAGTACTGGTCCCAGGTCCATTTCTCGAAGGGATGGTCATGGCACTTGTTGCAGTTGAAGCGGGTGGCGAGGAAAAGATGCGTGGTGCTCTCCACCAACTCCTCGGGGTTGCGCATGATCTTGTAGTAGGCCGCTGCGGGGTTGTCCTTGGTGCTGCCACTGGCGTTGATGATCTGGTAGGCAAACTTGTCGTAGGGCGTGTTCTTGGCCACCTGATCGCGAATCCAGGCGCGCAGGATGCCCACGCCTTCACCGCCGAGGAACTTGCTGTTGACCTGCAGCATGTCGGCCCACTTGTTGGACCAGTGGTCAACGAAGTCGGGGTTGCCGATGAGCTGCTCGATGATGGCCTCGCGCTTGACGCGTTGCTCGCGCTTGTCGGCCAGGAAGGCCTGCACGGCTTCAGGCTTTGGCGGCAGGCCGGTGAGGTCGAGGTGAATGCGGCGCAGGAATTCCTCGTCGCTGCAGACCTCGCTGGGTTGGATCTTCAGGCGCTGCCATTTGCGCGCGGTGAATTCATCCACCTTGTTCCACTTCGGAGGTTCATTCCAGACAAAGCCATCGCGTTGGCCCATCACGGTGATCGTGGTGGCGGCGTAGGCGCCTTCAAAGCGCGCCAGCACGGCGGCTTCGCCACGGCGCAGGCTGGTCATCAGGCCGGATTTGTCGGCTTCAATGACCTCGCCGTTGCCGCTTTCCAGGAAGGCCTCTGCGGTGACATCCTTTTGATAGCCGTCGCTGTAGCGGGCAATGACACGCATCTGCTGCCGTGAGCCGATGAGTTCGAGCACGGGGTTCTTGGGAAAGAGCTCAATTGAGGTGACGCGGGCGGATTTCAGATCCAGTTGGCAGCCCTGACTGATCCAGGCCTTGAGGGTTTCGTAGTAAAGCTCGCCGGGCACGGTGAGCTGGCCGCCTTCATGCGGCACACTGCCACTGGCCTTGAGCAGCATCAGCGAGTGCTCGGGCGAGGCGGGGTTGCTGCGGCGGCTGGCCAGTTCATCGGTGAAGGCCAGCACATCGTAGATCGGGTCATAGCCGCGCAGGCTGAGCTTGAAGCCAGCCTTGCCGTCCTTGGCGCCGTGGCAGGTGCCCATGTTGCAACCCAGTTTGCTCAGGTAGGGCATGACATCCCGCACATAGTCAGGCTTGAGGGCCTGGGCCATGCCAGTGACCTTGGCCTTGAGGGTTTGGGCCTGTCCCATGAAGGCCACGCGCACCTCCGTGGCGCCGTCCACTCCGGGACGGGCCATGCCGCGGCTGTCCACATGGATGATCTTGTCATTGGCGCTGGTGATTTTGGCCATGCGGGTGACATCGGCCATGGTGCCATCGCTCAAGGTGGCGGTGATGAGCAGTTGCGCGTATTCGCTGGGTTTGCCGATCGCAATCTCCTGGGGCTGCACGCTGATGCTGCGCAGGCTCAGGCCCGGCTTGAGGGTCTCCACCCTTGCAGCGGTTTCGCTGACGGGGCGCACACTGCCATCGGCGATGACCTCGCTGGCGGCGCGGTCCTTCTTGGGGCTCAGCGGCACGCTTAAAAATTCGCGCTGCACCTTGCCGCTCTTGGCCTCAACGATGCGCACGCGGCCATCCTGTCCGGCGCAGGCCACGCTGCCGTCCCGGGGGTTGAAGCTCACCGAAAAGATCCCGCAGGGCAGGGAGGCGCTGGCGATGAGCTTGACCTCGCTGGAAACCCAGTCGTCGAGCTCCTTGCCCTTGCCGTTGACGGTCTCGACAATCTTGCGCACCGCATCGGGCATGCTGCTGTTGTACTGGCTGCTGTAAATGTTGAGCTGACCCTTGCCCTCATGGGAGGAGCCCGCGGCGATTTGATTGCCGTCGGCGGCGAAGTCCACGCCAAAGATGCGGCCGGGCATGCTTGGGAATCGGCGAATGAGGTTGGCGTTGTCGCCGATGACGCGCTTGGTGATGCGCTCCATGCGGTAGATGGCCGGCACGCCATCGGTGCCGCCGATGAGGATCTCGTTGCGCTTGGGGTGACGGGCCAGGCCCTGCACGCCTCCCTTGAGGGCGCCGGGGGTGATCGAGGTGATGTTGTCCACGAAGCGCTGGGTGGCCACTTCGGTGAGTTTCACGCTCATGTCGCGTCCGCAGGAGGCGATGAGCTTGCCTTCCAATCCCCATACGGTGTCCAGCACCCAATCGGAGTGCGAGCCCATGAAGACCACTTCCTTGCCGCTGGCGGCCTCAAAGGCGCGCAGGCCGTTGTCGCCACAGCCCACGGCGATGAATTTTCCATCCGGCGACCAGCTTGCCCCATAGAGGGTGTCAAAGGTCAGAGGCTTGGAGAGTTCCAATTTCTTGGAGGCCACATCCCAGATCTGGATCTCGCCCAAGCGCGCGGGACTGCCGCCGGTGACCAGGATTTTTTTGCCGTCCGGTGACCAGGCCAGTTTTTGCACGCGCTCGCTGAGGCCAACGAGGCGGGCCACGATGCCGCTGCCATCGGCGCGGTGGATCAGCACTTCATGATAGCCGGCAACCGCGATCATGCTGCCATCAGGCGAGTGTTCCAGTGAGGTGACTGCAGGTGGGGTCACATACACCGGCGGGTGCTGCATGTCGTAGTGGGCGAGAGCCGAGGCCGGGGTGTCGTCCTTGGCGCCTTGGGCAATCCAAGCGCTGATGAGTTTGAGTTGTGGCGCGCTCAGTGGCTCGCCCTTGGGTGGCATTTCCGCCTTGCCCTTGGCGTCGGGGGTGGAGACCTTCAGCAGGTTGGAGGCCTCGGGTTTGCCTGGCACGATGGCCTGCCCCTCCTCGCCACCCTTGAGCAGGTTGGCGAAGTTGGTCATTTCATAGTCGCCCTTGGATTTGGCGGGTTGGTGGCAGCCGGTGCAGTTGGCCTGCAGAATGGGCCGGATGTGCTTGAAGAAGCTGACCGGTTTGGAGGGATCGGGGATCTCCTCTTTCTTGGGGGCGGCCGCGGCGGGCAGGCTCGCCAGCAGGAACAGCAGGGAGGCGAGAAGCAGTGAGGCTTTCATGGCAGTGAAAAAACTGTGGCCAGAGCTTTACGATGCCCCCCCTGGGTTCTTGCCCAAAAGAGGGCCTGGTGGCGGAATCCTCCATGGGCATGATTGTCTGCCCAAGGCGCTGAGGATCAGTCTTTTTGGACCCTGCCGCCAAGCGATAGAATGCGTGCCTTGCCCTTGGCGTCCTCGGCCTCGGCAATTTGGCCGTTGGCGACAAAGGCCTGGCTCAGCGCGGTCCAGGCCAGCAAGTCGTTGGGCTGCAAGGTGGTGGCCATCAATGAGGCGCCAATGGCCTCCTTGGGGCGGCCCGTGCGCAGCAGAGCCAAGCCCAGACTGTGCCAGGCCTCAAAGCACTGCGGAGCTTCTTGCGTGCAGCGACGATAGAGTTCGGTGGCCTGCTCAAGTTCACCCATGGCGACCAAATCTCCCGCTTCATCAAGCAGGCTTTGCAGTTGGCCTTCGTCCATGGCGTTCTGGGGCGAATCGGGCCTCAGATCAGGAGTTGGCCTCGTCCTTGGGCTTGAGATGCATCTTCAGGCCAGCCTCGGCGCGGCGCGCGTTAAACCAAGCTTGGAACAGGCGTTCGCGCTCCTGACGGGCCCGCACATCGGCGGTGTTTTGGCGCAGGCTGGCGCTGTTGTCCCGCTTGCGCAATTCACGGGCGTTGACCACAGCGATCATTGCGCCCTTGTCGGTGTTGATGACCTTGGAGACCCGACCGGCGGCCACTTTCTTGGCCTCGTTGGCAATCTCGCGGGCGTTTGGCAGGTCTGCAGGCGGTTCGTTGACGGTGATCTCGCGCTCGGCGCTCAAGTTGAGCTTCTTTTCCTTGGCGATGTCTGCGGCTTTCTTGCCGGCCTTCAGGCCATCGGCAATGGCTTGACGAGCCTCGTTGATGGCCTTGGCCAGAGCTTCCTGAGCCTTCTGGGTTTGCAGCGTCTCGCGCACCTTGTCCTTCACCTCGGCCAGCGTTTGGGGCTTGGCAGCTTCAATTTTGTCGAGGTGGAACACATACCAGCCCTTGCTGGTCTTGACTGGGTCTCCCAAGCTTCCCTCACCGCCATGATGGGCAAAGAGCGCCTCAAGAAGTGCGGACTCTGTTTTGAACGGTTCGGGGGCGGCATCGCGCGCGAAGGCCGCTGCCTGCTCGGGCTTTTCCTTGAGGGCGGTTGCGGCAGCGGCAAACTTGGCCCCAGGCGCGCCAGCAGCCTCCAGCAGTTTTTCAACCCGCGCCACCTGCTCCTTGTTGAGCTTCTTCTGCTCTGGTTCGGGCTTCTTGTCGAGGTCCGCGGGGTTGGGCACCAACACCCAGGTCACCCCGCGCTTCTCAGCGCTTTTGTAGTTGTCCTGATTCTCCTTGAAGTATTTTTCAAGGTCCGCGTCGCTGACCTTGATGTCCTTCTTGAAGTCATCGCTGTTGAGGCTCAGGGTCTGCACTTTGAGGGTCTGATGCTGGCTGGCGTAGTCCTTCTCGGATTCGACAGCTGAGGCCACATAGTTGTTGCCCACCAGGCCGCGAATTTTTTCCAGACCAATGCTGAGCTTGGCGACCTCGAGCATGTCCTGTCCGCCCATGCCATACATGCCGAGATTTTGTTGCATGCCGAAGGCGCGCTGCTGGCTGAACTGACCGTTTTCCTGCATCGAGGGCAGTTTCTCCAAGACCGCACGGGCCTCGGCGTCGCTGGGGGCAATGCCCAGGTCTTCCATCTGGCGGCGCAGCACCAGGAGGTTGATCAGGAAGTCCTCGCCATTGCCCATGCCACCGCTGCGGGAGGCGGACATCAGGCCGAAGTAGAGGTCAAACATTTGCAGCATGCTGATCACCTGTCCGGTGCGCTGCAGGCGCTGCATCTCCGCGACGGTGTAGGTATCGCCGTAAAGGGTGAAGGCATCGTCGGAACTGGTGGCCATTCGCGGGCCATTGTCCTGGCGCCAGCCGCCCCAAGTGGAGAAGGAGATGATGATGACGACCGTCAGGACGATCATGAAGGTGCCGCGATGGCGACGAAAGAACTCAAGCATGGCAGGCTGGGGAAAAGGAGATGGGAGGGGAAAATAATTAAGGCTTGCCAGGGGCGGGGGCAACAGGAAAAACCGCGGCCTGAAGGCGCTTTTCTCAGTTCTGGATCTGGGCGCCGCAGTCAAGAATGCAGCGATTGCGCGGAGAGGAAGGCGCGTCGAGCGGCGTTGGTAGTCGCCTGACCATGACCGTTCGCCGCCTGCTTCACCTTGTCCTGCTCTCGGGGTTCTTGCCTGCCCTGGCCGAGGAATTTGTGCCCATGTTCAAGCCCAATTCGCTTGAGGGCTGGGTCAATGCCAACTGCGCCCCGAGCACCTGGAGCATCAAGGACGGCGTGGTGTCCTGCACCGGGGTGCCCACGGGCGCCCTGCGAACCGCCCGCCAGTACGAGAACTTCATTCTGGAAGCCGAATGGCGTCACCTCGCGGAGTCTGGCAACTCAGGAATCTTCATCTGGGGCACGCCCATTAGCGCCCCTGGGGTACCCTTTTTGCGCGGCATTGAGGTGCAGGTACTCGACCATGGTTATGCCAAAAAGCTGGACCCCAGCAAACCGCGCTGGTTCACCACCCATGGCGATGTGTTTCCCATTCACGGTGCAACCATGAAGCCGCATGGCGAGCACAACGGCCAGCGCAGTTTCCCAAGTGAGGAGCGCAGCCGGCCTTCGCCGCAGTGGAATCACTACCGGATTGAGGGCCGCAACGGCCGCTTGACCCTGGCGGTCAATGGCAAGGTGGTCAGCGGCGGCGATGACTGCGTGTACCGCAAGGGCTACCTCGCCCTGGAATCCGAGGGGGCGCCGGTGGAGTTTCGCAATGTGCGCATTTGCGAGCTGCCCGCGGGCAACCCAAAGCCCGAGGAAACCGCTCCCCTGGATGAGGGTTGGCGCGCTCTGTACACCGGAGTGGATTTCGCCAATTGGATCACGCCCGCACAGGGCGGAGACCGCTGGAAGGTGGCCAACTGGCAGATCCAACTCAGCGCCGGCGGCATGGGACCGGCGCTGTGGAGCCAGGAGTCCTTCGGCGACTGTGAGGTGATCTGCGATGTGCAGTTGCCCAAGGGGGTTGATCTCTCCAAGCCCGCAGCCGGGCTCTGCGTTCGCGGCATGAGCCACCCCTTGGTGGGCTTCGGTGCCGGCACGCTGGCCCCGATCGTGCTTGGCCCTGATCAAGTTCAGGCCGGGCGCTGGTACCGCGTCAAGGCCACCCTGCGCGGTGACTCTGCCGAGGTGCTCATCACCGAGGCCCAGGAGGCCAACCCGCGGCGCTTCAGTGCCAAGCTGCAGCGCCGGAGCCAGGGACGCATCGGTCTGGCCGACCTGACACAGGCGGTCAGTTACGCCAATGTGTTCGTGCGCGAGTTGCACTGACTGAGGACCTCAAGGGCCGTGGTTGAACCCTGAGGGCTTGAGTTTGGTCGAAAACGGCCGCATCATTGCCGCCGCGACCCATGTCTCCCTCCTCACTCCGCCCAGCCGCAAGCCCTCGTGGCTTCACGCTGCTGGAGCTGATTCTGGTGATGAGCCTGATGGCGATGCTCGTTGGCATCGGAGTGGCCAGCTTTGCCTCGCTGGAGCGCAAGGAGCCCCTGCAGGAGCATGTGGACGCGCTGGCGAAGATGTCGCGGCAAGCGCTGCGTGATGCGGTGATGAAGCACCAGGGCATCCAAATTGCCTTCGAACGGGAGGGCTTCAGCCTGGGTGGCGCGGGCGGTCATCAGCATGGGCGCGACTTGAAGGTCTACATCAAGCGTTGGATGAGCAAGCAGTGGCAAAAGGCTGAGGGCCAGCTGTGGTTCTTTGGCGAGCAGGGCATCTGCGAGCCCCTGAGCGTCAAGTTTGAACAGATCGATTCGCAGGGCGAGGTGATCTCCCGCGAGGTGAAATTCCACCCGCTTACCGCGGCCCTCAGCTCATGAACCCCCTGCCGTTTCCCACAGCACAGGCCGCCAACACCCAGCGCGGCATGACTCTCATGGAGGTGATCGTGGCCATGGGCATCTTTTCACTCGCGGCGGTGGCGCTGGTGGGCTCGCTCAATTCGATTGCCGACACCACGCGCGAGGCTCAGCGTCTGTTGGAGGTGGAGCAGGCCCTGGAGTCCATCATTGATGAGTACGGCAAACTGCCCAACCTCGTCGAGAAGAAGGAGACCATCAAGCCGGGCAAGGACGGAGTGGGTTTTGAGGTCAGAATCGAGTTGGTGCGCGATCTGAGAACCAAGAACGGCAACTTTCTTGCCGACATCTTTCGCATCGCCGCAACGGCCAATTGGCGCGAGGGCGGACGCGCCCGCAGTCTCAGCGCTGAAACTCTGCGCAACGCGCGCTCCTTCCTGCCCAACGGCTCATGAACACCGTGCGCTCTGGAGTCCTGTCGCATCGTCTTCGACGCGCCTTCACCATCTTGGAAATGGTGATCGCCCTTGGCGCATTCTCCCTGCTGATTGGAGGAATCTACGGCATCACTGCAGCCACCCTCGACCTCACCGATGGCATCACGCTTGCCGAGGACCGCGCCCAGGTGCGACAGAACTTTTTGGAGTTTGTCCGCCGTTCCCTGCGCAACCTGCCCGGTGATTCGCAATTGCGGCTCAGCGTGCGTCAGGCCTCGGGCATGTATGTGCCCACACTCAACATCAGCGGCGGTGGCAGTTGCCTGACTCCGGGTCGCGTATTGCCTCCGAATTATAGCGTGGACCTCTTTGCCGAGACCATGCCCGGCGGGTATCTGCGCGTGGGCATTCGCGTGCTCGACGCGCGCCAGACTCAGGAAGTGCTGGCTGGCCGGCAGGTGCGCTACAATCGCGATCAGGTGGTGCTGCCCCTGCTTGAGAAGGTCAGTCGCTTTGAATGGCGCGTGCTGGACTTGCAGCAAAACCGCTGGATCAATCAATGGAACCAGCCGCAGCGCCCCATTCTCGCCGAACTCAACCTGCGCCTGGACGACGGCTTTGAAAGCCGATCTGTCTTTTGGCTGCCACCTGTGGCCGCCGCTCCATGAAGCTCCAGCCTCAATGCCCCCATCGTCGTCAACGCGCCGCCGCGCTGCTGGCCGTGCTGTGGTTGGTGGCCTTGTTGGTGATGCTGGTGGCCAGCACCACCAAACTGCTGGATCAGGACATGGACGCCGCGATTGCCCGCCGCCAGGTCTTCCGCGCGCGCATGCTTGCCGAGGCGGCCTTGGCAATCGCCATGAGCCAGGGCATTGAGCCTGACGACCCACTGCTGCGGCGTCAATTCGGCGAGGACGAATCCTACGAAGTGCAGATCAGCGGTGAGGACGGTTACATCAATCCCAATGTGGCGTTGGGGGCTGCGCCCGTGGCAGTCGCCCCGCAGGTTCCCACGGACCCCAACGGGCAGCCTGCTCCTGACCCCTCGCAGCCAGTCCCTCAAACCCCGCCCCCAGTCTTGGCCAACCCCGGCCTCGGTGGGGTGGGCAACCTCGGAATCCTCGAGCGCATGTTCACCTCCTGGGGCATGAGCAAACTGGATAGCGATAAGCTGCTGGCCAATTTGCGCGACTGGGTGGACCCGGATGATTTCCGCGCCAGCTTCTCCAGTGGCGCAGAAAGCCGCGAGTACAAGGCCTTGGGCATGGAGGGCATGCCTTTCAACCGGCCCTTCCGCAGCCTCGACGAGATGGCCATGGTCCTTGGCATGGGCCTGATCGAGCGCGGTCATCCCCAGTGGCGCAAGGCCTTCAGCTTGTATGGAGCGGGCCAACTCAACCTCACGCAGGCCCCGGCCCAGTCCATCGTGATGCTCACCGGCTGCAGCCCTGAATTGGCCCAGCGCTGGGTGGCGAGGAGGACCGGGCCGGATGGCGTACTCAACACTCAGGACGACCCTGTCAGCAGCCCTGAATTGATTCTGCGGGAACTCGGTGTGGTGCAGACCGCTGCAATCCTGCCATTGGTCAACGCCGTGCCTCTGTCGGCCTCAGGCATTGGCACCCGCCGCATCACCATTCGGGTGAAGGTAGGCGATTTGCAGCGTGACTGGCATGCCGTGGTGCAACAAGGCAATGGGGCCTATGTGCTGAGGTACCTTTACGAAGGGGAAGGCGGGAGGGACTCGCGCTGAAGACGCTGGTCTGCGGGTTGACCAGCGCCGGAGATTCCCTACACTGACGGGCTGGCGTGGGTTGGTTTGGCTTTGGATGCACCGACCCCTCAGGCACACCCCCCCCGTTTGGAATGCAGCAGAAAACCATCACCATTGACTGGGCACATCGCATCTTCTTTGCGCGCTCCGTCTTTGGCCCCGAGCACAACCTGCTGGCTCAGTCCCTGTTGGGCACGGCTCCGGGCGGAGCGCCCACGGCAGTGTTGGTCCTGCTCGACTCCCATGTCGCGGCGGCTCACCCTGAGTTGGAGGCGCAGATTGCCCAATACGCCCGCCGCAACGCCGCCGTGATGCGTCTGGCCGGCCTGCAGATCCTGCCTGGGGGCGAGGTCTGCAAGAACGACTTCACCTTGGTCACCCGCGCTTGGCAGGCCATCAACGACGCCGGCCTGGATCGCCACAGTCAGGTCTGGATCATTGGCGGTGGCGCCGTGCTTGATCTGGGTTGCTTTGCCGCCGCCACGGCGCATCGCGGCATCCGCCATGTGCGCTTTCCCACCACCACGCTCAGCCAGGGCGACGGCGGTGTGGGCGTGAAGAACGGGGTGAATTTTTTTGGCAAGAAGAACTGGGTCGGCAGTTTTGCGGTGCCCCATGCCGTGGTCAATGACTTCAGCTTCCTGCTGAGCCTGCCGCCTGCCGCCAGACGCGATGGCATCATTGAGGCCATCAAGGTGGCTCTCATTCGCGATGCGGGCTTCTACCTGCGCATTGAGGCCCTGGCCGAGCCGCTGGCAGCCCTTGAGCAGGCCGCCCTTGAAGAGGTTGTTGAAGAAAGCGCACGCCAACATGTCGAGCACATCGCCGGCTGTGGAGACCCCTTTGAGTTGGGCAGTGCCCGGCCACTGGACTTCGGCCATTGGGCCGCGCACAAGCTCGAGCAAATCACGCAGTTTGCCGTTTCCCATGGTCAGGCCGTGGCCGTGGGCATGGCTCTGGATCTGCGCTACAGCGTGCGAGCCGGCCTTCTGGATGAGGCCGTGGCCACACGCGTGCTCAAGCTCATCGCCCGCATCGGCTTTGCCTTGGATCATCCCGCCCTGCATCAGCGCAGTGCCTCGGGGCAGTTGCCGGTGCTCGAAGGCCTCGAGGAATTTCGCGAGCATCTCGGCGGCGAGTTGACCATCACCCTGGTGCCCGAGATCGGGCGCAAGCTTGAGGTCCACGAGATGGATCGCGACGCCCTCGAACTGGCAATGCAGGACCTTCGCTCAGGCTGCGGCCTTTGAGGCCAAGCGCCCTTTCAGAGCTGATCCAGTGTGCCACGCGTCACCCCGAGCTGCGAGAGCAGCTTGAGTCCCTGCCAGAGCGCCTCTGCCTGCACCTGGCCTGCGATCAGGCCCTGATAGGCCTTGAGGATTTCAGCGCTTTTGGCTGCGTCCTCATTGAGCAGTTCGATGCGGAAGTGGCGCAGACCGAGGGCTCGCAGTGCCTCGTAGAATTGCGCGCCACTTTGCGCCTTGGCATTGAAGAGCGTGTTGCGGCAACCGGCATCGGCCTTCAGCGGATGGCAGACGCCGACGCGGTCGCGCAATTCCACCCGGTGATGGTCGCAAGGGCGGCCGCAATTGGTGAAGTTGGTGCCCGTGGACAAGAACGCCGCAAAGGCGCAGTGCTCCATGTGAAACATCGGCATGTGCTGATGCAGGGTAAGCTCCAGCAGGGCAGGCTGGCTTTCGCGCAGCAGATCACGGATCTGCTCAAAGTTCAGGTCGTAGCTCAGGGTCAGGCGCTCCAAGCCCTGATCCAGGAGAAATTGAGCCGTCAGCGGATTGGCCACATTGAGAGAGAAATCGCCCATCATGCGGCGACCGCAGGCCTTGAAAAAGGTGATGGCACCAAGATTGCGCACCAGCACTCCGTCGGGCCCGGCGCGATCAATCAGGCGCAGAAAACCTTCCTCATTTGGCTTGATGATGCGTGGCGTGGCCAACCAAATCTCCGCGCCTTGATCACGCAGCTCGCTGCAGGCCTGTGCGTAGCGGCGCACATCCTCAAAGTCCAAATTGAGCTGACGCACGCCGGCCTGCAGCGCGGCCTGCGCCTGCTCCATGTTGCGGCACAACACGCTGAGTTGAGTCGGGCCTTCCTCACTTGCCGCCACTGGACGCAGCAGCTCGCGCCAGTGCTGATGACTGGCTTTGGGCGGGCCTGCGGCGGGCCTGGTTTCGATCGCCTCCAGCAGGGCACGGCGCATGCGGTTGAGCTCGCTCAGGGGGAGGATGCCGCCCTCCTGCATGGCGACCTGCAGCTCGTCCAAGCGCCAGCCCGTGCCACCGAGGCGCTCGAGTTGGGCGCGCAGTTTTTCTTCGTTGAGCGGCTGCTTCTGCGCTGCCTGCAGCGGCATGACTGAGGCCACCTGCAGCCCAGGATGATTGAGACTGCTGAGGATCAACGGCTCGCCAATCCTGCCCTCGGCGCGCAGGCGCAGCGGGCGATGCGGCCGCACCGCAAGCTCGCCTTGGAAGCTCTGACGCAGGCGGCTTTGTAAGACCTGATCGCTGGTTTTAAACACGCGCATGCCGGCCACAAGGCCCTCGGCATTGAAGTTCTCGCGGCGGAAGATCAGCCAGCGGCCCTCGATGGCGTGCAATCGGCCGCCGCGCTCGTCATTGGTATCAGCGAGGTTTTCAAAGGCCACGCCATCGCCCACCTTGAGCTGTGGCGAGGGCGCCTCAAGCTCGATGCGGTGTCCCTGCACACTGCGAATGCGGCCCACCAGGGGACCGCGCTTCTTGCCGTAGAGCGCCCCGACCAACTCCTGATGATTGACGCCGTGCATCCAGCCCGGGTACAAACCGCGCGAGAAGGTCATTTCAAGCTGCTCCCGCTCGCTGGCTTCAAGCTCAGGTCCCTGACCGACATCGCCTTCGAGGCCAACCGAGGCCTCGCGCTGCTGAACCGCAGCATCAATGGCCTTGCGATACACCTGGGTGACGGCCGCCACATACTCCGGGGTCTTCAGTCGTCCTTCGATCTTGAAGCTGGCGATGCCGAGTTGAACGAGGCGGGGGATCTCGCGAACGGCAGCCAGATCCTGCGGGCTGAGCAGGTAGCGCTTGGGGCCGAGATCGCGCCACTGCCCATCCACGATCATCTCATAGGGCATGCGGCAAGCCTGCGCGCATTCACCGCGGTTGGCGCTGCGCTGGCCAAGGGATTCACTGGTCAGGCATTGCCCGCTGTAGGCCACACATAGGGCGCCGTGCACAAACACCTCCAAGGGCAGGTCGGCGGTTTCATTGGCGCGGAAGGCCGCCAGTTCGCGCAGGCTCAGCTCGCGTGCCAGCACCGCCTGATCCACGCCGAGTTGGCGGGCCAACTGCAGGCCAGCTGGCGAGGTCAGCGTCATCTGCGTGCTGGCGTGCAGATGCAGTCCGGGGGCAAGGGCCTTGACCATCATCGCCAACCCCAGGTCCTGCACGATCACCGCATCGACTCCCGCGGCCTCCAGCGCCTTGAGTTGTTGTTGGGCGGCATCGAGCTCGTCGCTCCAGATCAGCACATTGAAGGCGCAGTAGGCCTTGACGCCATGTTGATGCAGAAAGCGCACCAACTCAGGCAGGTCTTCCTCGGTGAAGTTGTCGGCGCGCATGCGGGCATTGAAGCGCGGCAGACCAAAGTAGATGGCGTCGGCGCCATTGGCGACGGCCGCGCGGGCACAGTCCCAGTTGCCGGCGGGGGCAAGCAGTTCGGGGGCACGGGCCATGGACGATGACATGATCCTGCTGATGGGGGCAAGCCGCGCCTGTGGCAACGACATTTTTTGGCTTCTCCTGCTGGGCCGGTGCAGTCGCAAGGGGCTTGCGCGCCTGCGCCATCGCTGGCAGATAGGTTCTGCATGTCCATGGCCGAGACCCTGCCCATTGTCGAAATCCGCGAGGCGGTGCTTGAGCAGTGGCGCCGTGCCGATGCGCCCACGCTGCTGCTGCGCGCGCCCACGGGCTCCGGCAAATCCACTCAGGTGCCGCAGTGGGCCTTGGACAGTGGCCTGCTGGCCGAGGGCCAGCGCGCGGTGGTGCTGCAGCCGCGTCGTCTGGCGGCCCGCCTGCTGGCCCAGCGCGTGGCGCAGGAACGCGGCGGCAGGCTGGGAGCTGAGGTGGGTTATCAGGTGCGTTTCGACAATGTCACCTCGCGGCAGACCCGCCTGGTCTTTGCCACCGAGGGCGTGTTGCTGCGCCAACTCATTGAGGATCCTGATCTCAAGGGTGTTGGCATGCTCATCATTGACGAGTTTCACGAGCGCCACATCGACGGCGACATGGTGTTGGCCTGGGCGCGCGCGCTCAAGCAGGAGCGCCGACCCGATCTGCGCGTGGTGGTGATGTCCGCCACGCTCAGTGCCGCAGCCCTGCATGAGTTCATGGCTCCAGTGGTCGAGCTGGAAAGCCAGGGCCGCATGCATCCCGTGGAGTTGCGCTATCAGCCGCCGTTGCGCGATGCGCGCACCCAACAAACCGAGGCTCTGTGGGATCAAGCCGCGCGGGCCTGCGAGGCCTTGGACCGCGAGTTGGGGCCGCAGGGGGACATCCTGGTCTTCATGCCTGGTGCGCACGAGATCCGCCGCACCCTAAGCGCACTGCAACAGCGCGGGCTTGGGCGGCAGCGCCGTTTGTTGGCCCTGCATGGTGAAATGAGCCCGCAGGATCAGGACCTTGCCGTGGCCCCCAGTGAGGCCGCGCGCATCATCGTCAGCACCAATGTGGCGGAAACCTCCCTGACCATTGTCGGTGTGCGCGCCGTGGTGGACAGCGGCTTGGCCCGAGTGGCCAACTACGACCCGCGCCGTGGCATCAACACCCTGACGATCCAAAAAATCAGCCGCAGCAGCGCGCAGCAACGCAGTGGCCGCGCGGGGCGTACGATGGCAGGCATTGCCCTGCGCCTGTGGTCGCAGCGCGAGCAGGAACAGCGCGCGGAGAATGAGCTGCCCGAAGTGGCCAGATTGGATCTCTCCGGCGTGTTGCTCTCGGTCAAGGTGGCCGAACAAAAAAGCGGTCTGGAGCTGGAGTGGTTTGAGGCTCCGCCGGACGCGGCTTGGCAGCGCGCGCGCGGCCTGCTGCATGATTTGGGCGCCCTGCACGAGGACAATCTGACCGAGTTGGGCAGGCGCATGGCGCGATTTCCAACCCATCCCCGTTGGGCAAGGTTGCTGCTTGCCGCAGACCACTTTGGCTGCGTGCGCGAGGCGGCGGCCTGCGCGGCATTGGCGCAGGGGCGGGAGATTTTGATGCAGGGCCGCAGTCAGTCCGGCGGCAGCAACGACGAGTTCTGGCAACCCTCGGACCTCACGGAGTTTCAGGCGCTGTTGCGCGCGCTGGAGCGTGCCCGTGCCTATGACTTCTCACTCGATGCCTGTGCGCGCCTGGGGATTCATGCCGCTGCCGCCCGTGAGGCCTCGCGCAGTGAGGAGCAGTTTTTGCAGTTGGCCAAACGCGAGGGCCTGCGCCTTGCCGAGGAGGTGGCGCATCCCGAGGCCTTGGCGCGCTGTCTGCTGGAGGCCTTCAGTGATCATTTGGGTGTGGAGACCAGCTCAGGCAGCCGCATTTATCGGCTGGCCGGTGGATACAGCGGGCACCTGGGGCGCGACGCGCACATCAAGCCGCCAAGATTCTTGGTGGCCAGTGAAATCGTGGAGGTGCAGGGCAAGGCTCTGAGCGTCAATCTCAATGGTGTCACCGCCGTGCAGGAGGAGTGGTTGCGCGCGGCCTTCCCCGAGGATTTCAATGTGGTGCTGCGGGCCCAGTACGAGGCCCAGGGACGGCGCGTGCTGCAAGTCGAGGAGACGCGCTTTCGCCAGTTGGTGCTGCAAAGCCGCCAACGCGGCGAACCTGATCCTGCTGCGGCAGCAGAGATTTTGGCCCAGCAAGTGGTGGCCGGTGAACTGCAACTGCCGCTTTGGAACGAGCGCGTTGAGCAGTGGATAGCGCGGGTGAATTCACTGGCCCAGTGGATGCCACAACTTGAGCTGGCGGCGATTGGTGAAACCGATCGCCACCTGATGATTCATCAACTCTGCGAGGGTTGCAGCACTTACCGCCAACTCAAGGACCGCGAGGTGCTGCCCGTGGTGCAGCAGTGGCTCAACCGCGAGCAACGGCAGGCCCTGGATTTTTATGCTCCCGAGCGCATGGATCTGCCCGGTGGGCGCAGCGTGCAGGTGGTTTACGCGCAGGATGGCCCGCCCTCAGTGAGCGTGATTTTGCAGCATGTCTATGACTGGCAGGCCAATCCGCGCATTGCGGGTGGCGCCGTCAGCGTGCTGGTGCACCTGCTGTCTCCGGCGCGTCGCCCGATTCAAACCACGGCGGATCTGGGTCGGTTCTGGCGCGAGGGCTACCCTGCGGTGCGCTCGCAGTTGCGCGGGCGCTACCCCAAGCACGAGTGGCGTTGATTTGGCGGCCAGACTCTCAGGGCGGCGGCGCCATGGCCTGCCAGCGTTGGGCGCTTGCCTGCGGGTCGAGTTCAACCGCCTCACACTTGTCCCGCCAGCCATCGAAGTTCCAAAGGTTGGGAAAGCCCGAGCACTGCGCAGGTTTGACGGCCTGAATGCGGCAGTGATTCTTGCCCTCCAAAAAGAGGCACTCGCCATTGGGCTTGTCGATGATGGAAAGCCCGGTGCGATTGGCATTGAGCCTGGTGCATTGATCAACAAAGGACTCGCGTGTCATCTTCAGGTGCGCGGCGATGGCGTTGATCTCGGCGTCGTTGACGCGCACATCTCCAGGCCAGCGGCAGCAATTGCCGCAACGCTGGCAGGCGTACCAGGGGCGCGAGGGCAGGGAAGGAGTGGACATTTTGCAGTGGCGCGCTGTGGCGGCTTCCCTATGATGCGCCATGCGCGATGAGGTGCAACGCTCCGTTGGGCTGCCAAAGGCAGCTGAGCCCCGGGCTGCCCTGACGCTGTTGGGTCAGCATGGGGAGACAGAGTCGCAGAGCCTTGGGGCTTGGAGCCGCGATCTGCATTGGGTCTGTGGGGTGTTGCTGCGCAGTGTGCGCCGGCGCTGTGATTGTCTGCATTGGCAGGTGCCCTCTGACATGAACGCTGCGCAGTTGCAGCGACAGTGGCAGGTTTTTTTGGCGCAGCAGTGGCCGATCATGGTGGCGCAATTGCGGCCTCTTTGGCGATTGGCGCAGGCTCGTGATTTGGCCGGATTGATGGCCGCCGATCAGGCCCTGGCCTTTGAGAATGGGCTTTCGCAACGCAGTCTGCGCGCCGGCCATCTCGCTGCGCAGGGGTCGCGTGGTGCTTTGCATCTGGGGTTGTTGGGGCGTTTGCGTGAGGCCATCGAGCAGGGCCAGACGCCAGGGCATTGGCTGGTGGTTTGGGCGGCGATTGGCTCGGCTTACTCGATGAGTTGGGTGGCCTTGCTTGGTGAGGCGCTGCGTCTGGAGTGGCTGATGGGCACGCGCAGCATGCCAGGGGCGGCCAGTGAGCCGCCGCAATGGGAGCAGGCGGTGTCTGCCGTGGCTGGGCTCGAGGGCCATGAGCTGCAGGCCCTGCCTTGATCCTGCCTGGTCTGACGATCGGTGATTCAGGGCGGGGGCAGAGCCATGCCACGGTAAAAGCCGTCAAACCATCCCGCCCCAGCGTACAACTCACCGCCCAAGGATTCGATGTGGAGAAAACGCCCCAGGCGCCGCAGCTTGAATTGTGCAGGCTTGCGCGCCGTGGCTGACTCAGCGTCCTTGAAGATGAATTCGGCCGTGGGACGGTTCTTGTCAGAGGATCGCACGGCGCTTGCAGGCACCGTGGCGTCAATGCTTGAGGCCTCCTGTCCCGGCTCACGCGCGCTGCTGAGCGTCACGCGCAGGCGGCCGTCCTTGCCCAGTTGCAGGCTGGCTGAGCCTCCAAAAAAATCGTTGTACTGGCCATCCCAGGGTCCGGGCAGGGCGTTGTCGGTGGGGGTTTCAAAAAACGCAGCGGCAGCCGAGGTGATCTGGGCCAGCGCCAGATTGGCGGCGATGGCATCATCGGGGTTGGGCTTGGGCGCATTGGCATCTGGGTTGGCTGCGGCTGATCCTGCGTCGCTTGGCGTGGACACCTTGAGGCCCAGCGCGCGCAGGGCGGCCTGTTGCATGGACGGCCATTGTTGTCTCCAAAGGCCAATGACCTCGCGATCACCGCCGCTCCAGGATTTGGCGGCCATTTTTTGCGCGCTGGCAAGCCGCTCCTGCGTGGCCTTGAGCTCACGACTGGCAAGCTGGGCTCGTTTGGCACTGCTGATGCTGCGATACATGCCGCTGATGCCCGCATCCTGGGGATTGCGCTGGCCTTCCTTGAAGCCAATGCGGATCTTGGAGAGTCCAAGCTCCGCGGTAAAGAAGGTGCCTCGGTCCTGGCCTTCCCCAACATCGGCGGCGAAGTGCAGCTCGCGCCCGCTGATGCTGCCGCTGCCGCGCCAGAAGTTTTGTGAGCCCGGGGCATCGGCAAAGCGGACCTCAAGCGCGATTCCGCCGTTCCTGGCGTTGAGCCGCAGGTGCCGCTGAGTGGTTTCATCGAAGTAATGCTCGCCGTGAGCGGCTTGTGATGAGTTCGTGGTCTGGGCGTCGGCAAGCGCAGCGCGAATCAACAACAGAACCAAAACAGCTTTCATGAGAGAGGATGGGAGTGTTTTTTACTCCAATTCAGAAGTTGCGTCCATGCCCCATCTGCGGCGATGCTTTGGACTACCATGATTGTCCGCTTTTTGATTGGTCTTTTGGGCCTGCTTCTGGTGGGCTGCGAGGCACCCCGCGCCTGGGAGCTCGGGGCCAGCGATTCCCAGCTTCGCTCAGTCTATGGCAAACCCATGCGCCTTGGCGACTTCAGGCTTTACGGCATCCGCATCCGCAGCTTCACGGATGACCAGGGTCGGAGGGGGCTTCGAGCCTCTGGTGGAGCGGTTCTGGTGCGGGATGGCGAGCCAGTCTTGCGAGCCTTGGCCGACGGCATTGAGCTTGGCGAAGACTCGGCAATGCTGCGCGAACGCGGTGTGGTGCTCAAGGACCAAAATCTGTGGGTTTTGCGTGACTCGCCGCGCGCCGAGGTTCGCATCGAAGGTGGCGAGGTGTTGCCCCGCGGCCCGGTGAGCCGTCTCAAGGCGGGGCCGCAAGTTGAAGCACCCAACGGGGCGACTGGCTCATCGGCGGAGCGCGGGTCTGAATCCTCCGAGGTCAAGCGCTCCAGGGACCGATCCCAAACTGGTCAAGAGAAGCCCAAAACGCCCCGAAGCCCGGGTTCAATCAAGGGCAAAGCCTCTAGCCCATCGGCTGCTGCCAAGACCAGCCCTCAGCCCAGTCCGCCGGGCTTGGAGCGAAAACGGGCTCTGCAACTGCTGCGCGTTCCCGAGGAGTAGGGTGGCAGGGGCCTCTGAGCGCAGCGGAATGTGTTTGCGGGTGGGGGTGGCTTGGCGCTATCGGTGGCCATGCCCATTCATCCCACGGCCATCATTGATCCCCGTGCCGAGCTGCATCCCAGCGTGGAGATCGGTCCCTATGTCATCATTGACGGGCCAGCGGTGTTGGCTGCCGGGGTGCGGGTGTTGGGCCATGCTCAGATTTTGGGCCGAGTGGAGATCGGTGAGGAGTGCGTCATTGGCCAGGGAGCGGTGGTGGGTGGGGCGCCTCAGGACCTGCACTTCGACCCCTCCACTGAAAGTTCCGTGGTGATGGGGCCACGCAATGTGCTGCGCGAGCATGTCACCATTCATCGCGGCAGTAAACCGGGCTCGGCCACGCGCTTGGGCGAGGGCAATTTTCTGATGGTTGGAGCGCATCTTGCTCATGATGTCGTGCTTGGTGATCGCAACATTCTGGCCAACGCCTGCCTGCTTGCCGGGCATATCGTGGTTGGCAATGGCACCTTCATTGGCGGCGGTGCGGTGTTTCATCAGTTTTTACGCATTGGCGATGGTTGCGTGATTCAGGGCAACGGCAGCTTCGGCAAGGACATCCCACATTTCTGTGCAGCCATGCGCACCAATCGCCTCACCGGCCTCAATGTCGTGGGCCTGCGCCGTGCTGGTGTGGATGCCGCGGCGCGCAGCGCGTTGCGTTCGGCCTTCAAGCAACTGTTTTGCAGCGGGCTCAATCTCTCTGACGCGTTGCGTCAGGCTCGATTGCAGCCCCCAGCCTGCGAGCCGGTGGCCCGTCTGTTGGACTTTGTGGCGCAGCCTTCCAAGCGCGGCATCTGCCCTTGGCGCGGTGGCGCGCAGACTGAGGACTAGCCCGCGATGGGCTCCTCGCCCTGCTGGGGTTCCGCGCGCTGCCGCGGCCGGCGCTGTGCCTTGAGTTGCCCGCAACCCGCTGCCACATCAATGCCGCGGCGTTGGCGGATGGTGCAGGCAATGCCGGCCTGTTGGATCAGGCGGTGAAAGCGACTGCAGGAGTCCTCAGCGCTCTCCCGCCCCTGATAACCCGCCGTTTCATTCAGCGGGATGAGATTGACATGCGCGTCAATGCCGCGCAGCAAGGCAATCAGGCGTTGCGCCTGCTCGGGGTGGTCGTTGATGCCCTCGATCAGGGTCCAGGCAAAAAAGATGCGTTTGCCAGTGAGCTGTTGGTATTGCCGACAGGCTGCCATCAGTTCGCTTAGCGGCCAGCGTTGATTGACGGGAATGAGCTTGGCGCGTTCTTCCTCGCTGCTGCCATGCAGGCTTACCGCCAGATTGCAGGGCTGGCGTTCGCGTGCCAGTCGCAGAATGCCGGGAACCACGCCCACCGTGCTGATGGAAATGTGCTCTGCGCCGAGGTTGGCACCGCGGGTTTCCAGCAGCAGGTGAAGAGCCTTGATTACCTCGTCGTAATTGTGCAGCGGCTCGCCCATGCCCATAAAGACCACATTGCGCAGGCGCTGACCTTGAGTGGCGAGAAGGCGCCGCGCCAGATGCACTTGAGCCAGGATTTCACCAGCGCGCAGATGCCTCACAAAGCCCATTTGGCCGGTGGCGCAAAACACGCAACCCATGGCGCAGCCCACCTGGGTGCTCACGCAGACGGTGTGGCGTTGGGCATAGGTCATCAGCACGGTTTCAATTTCCTGGCCGTCCTCAAGGGCTAGGAGATGCTTTTGCGCCAGCGCATCGCCGCTGACCTGCCCCTGGCGGGGCATGAGCACATCGTGCCGCAATCTGCCACCCAGGTTTGCTTCGAGCCAGCGTTGCAAAGGTGCTGGGAAGTTTCCGCCTTCGTCGCCCTTGAGGTTGGCCGAGGCGCGGTGGTGCATGGCTTGAAAAAGCGGTTTGGCATGGGCAGGGCGAAGCCCCTGCTCAACGAGCAGGACCTCCAGGTCCTTGAAGCTCAATTCCAACAGGTTCAATGCAGAGGGCAGGGGCATGACGGCTCAGGCGCGTGACATCAGGCCGGCGATGCAGGCCGTGCTGTAGCAGGCCAGCAGGCCCGCGATCATGGCGCGCAGGCCCAATTGCGCGAGTTCAGCACGGCGTTGCGGGGCCAGTGCGCCGATGCCGCCGATTTGGATGGCGATGCTGCCGAGATTGGCAAATCCGCACAAAGCGTAGGTGGCGATCACCACGCTGCGGGGCTGCAGATCTGCGGCCTGGCTGAGCTTGAGGTAGGCGATGAACTCGTTGAGCACAATGCGCTCGCCGAGCAGGCTGCCGATGGATTGGCAATCCTGCCAGGGCACCCCCATGAGCCAGGCCATTGGCGCCTGAGTCCAGCCCAGCAGGGTTTGCAGGGGTTGCTCCAGGGGCAGACCGACTGCGGCGAGAAGGCCGCCGAGCAGGGCGTTGCCCAAGGCCACCAGGGCCATCAGCGCCATGACCATCGCCATCACACGAATCGCCAATTGCATTCCGTCGGCGGCACCATGGCAAATGGCGTCCATGCTGTTGATGCAGGTGCTTTCGACGGTTTGCGTCCCCGCCGATGGGGTGTCTTCGCGGCCTGGGGGGACGACGATTTTGGAAAACATCAATGCCGCCGGCGCGCTCATCACTGAGGCGCAGAGCAGATGCGAGGCGCTGATGCCGAACTGCACATAGGCGGCGAGCACACCTCCTGCGATGGTGGCCATGCCGGTGACCATCAGCGCCATCAACTCACTGCGGCTCATCGAGGGAAGGTAGGGCTTGATCACCAGGGGCGCCTCGGTTTGGCCCATGAAGATGTTGGCCGCTGCCGCCAGACTTTCACTGCCACTGGTGCCCATGACCCGGCGCATCACCACGGCCAGCATTCGCACCACTCGTTGCAATAGGCCCCAGTGGTAAAGCAGGCTGCTGAGGGCTGAGATCAGCACAATGGTTCCGGTGATGGAGACGGCAAAGACAAAGCCATTGGCAGGCCCCCATTTTTCCTTGAGAAGCTGCTCATTGGCGATCGGGCCAAAGACCAGGGCCGTTCCCTCGCCAGCAAAGGAGAGAAGTTTGCGAAATGCGGCGTCGGTGGCGGCAAACAGATCGGCACCGACGGCGGTTCGCAGCAGAAGCCAGGCCAGCCCCAGTTGCAGCAGAAGGCCGCCCAAGACACTGCGCCAGGGGAAGGAGCGGCGCTGTTCCGAGAACATCCAGGCCAGCAGCAGCAGCGCGCACAAGCCGATGATTCCCTGAAAGGTGGCAGCCATGTGCTAAAGACAACGGGCAGGGCAGCGGGGATGATTCAGGGAATTTCCCGAGCGGGATCAATAAATGCCGCTGTTGCCCTTGGCCGGAGAGCGTTTCTCGATGCGCTTTTGCTCGTTGAAGTGGTTCCAGTCTTCGCGGGTCATGCTGGCTTGCCGCTGCCGCGAGGCATGGGTGAGCATGGTCACGAAGACCACCACTGCGGCCAACAAAAACAGCATGGCGACCAGCAGGCCCCTGGTGCGCAGCATTTCATCGAGTGCCTTGTTGCGATTGATGGAGAAATCCTGTCCAGCCGCCCAACGGGCCTGATAAAGCCGGCGCCATTTGCGGGGGTTTCGAGCGACATTGAAGCTCAGCACAAACAAGCCCGTCAGCAGTACGCAGAGGATTTGAGAACTCAGGGGGACATCATCCATGCAGGCTGAAGGGGGCTGAAAGCTCGAGGCGTTTTCCAGGGAATTCAAGTTCCAATGGTCGCGTCTCGGAATGGTTAGGATGCACGGTTGAAACGATCCTGTTTCGGCGTGAGACCGGCTTGCAGGCAGGCTCGGCCGTTGGCAGCGAGATGACGCAGGATGCACCAAACTTCCTCGATGTCCTCGAGGCCGAGTGCCTTGGCTGCCTCCTCGGCGCTTGCGGGTTGGGTTGGCAGCCAAGCCTCAACGGCGAGCAGGCGCTTGAGAAAGGTTCCCGCGGCGAGTTTGCCCGCCTCGACTCCTGGTTGATGGTAGGCATTGACGCCAACGATGCTGGCATAAAAGCCCACGGCCCGTTCGAACAAGGCAATGAGCATGCCCAGGCCAAAGGCGTCAAATTGCTCCAGGCTCAGCGTGATGGACTGCCGCCCTTTCTCGCTGAGGGCGCGCCGAGTTCCGCGCAGAAAGCCCTGCAGATAGTCGCCGCTGTCCAGGCCAGGATCCACCTGAAGCCCACGCCCCTCGCTGGAGCGCAAGACCTCAATGAAGGTGACAAAAAAATTGTCAACGCCATCGCGCAGTTGCTGCACATAGGCGTGTTGGTCGGTGGAACCCTTGTTGCCGTAGACCGCAAGGCCTTGATTGACCACGCGCCCCTGCAGATCATGTTCCTTGCCCAGCGACTCCATCACCAGTTGCTGCAGGTACTTGGAGAACAGCATCAGGCGGTCTTTGTAGGGGAGCACCACCATGTCCTTCAGCCCGCGTCCCTGACCTGCGCTGTGCCACATGAGGGCCAGCAGCATTGCGGCGTTCTCGGCAGGGGGGCGACTGCGGGTTTCCTGATCCATTGCAGCGGCTCCACGCAGCAGGCCACGCACATCCACACCGATGAGGTCTGCCACCAGAGTGCCCACTGTGCTCATCAGGCTGGTGCGTCCGCCTACCCAATCCCACATGGGCAGTCTTGCCAGCCATTGTTGGGAGGTGGCGTGCCGGTCCAGCTCGCTGCCCTCTCCAGTGACTGCCACGGCGTGCCGGGAAAACGCAATCCCCTCAGCCTTGTAAGCGGCTTCGGCCTCAAGCATGCCATTGCGCGTTTCCTTGGTGCCTCCCGACTTGGAAATCACCACGGTCAGTGTGGTTGCCAGCTCTTCACCGATGCGTTCAAGAATGCGCTGGATGCCATCGGGGTCGGTATTGTCAAAAAAATCCACCGCCAGTGGCAGTCGTGCAGGGGTCAGCGCATCAGCCAACAACTGCGGGCCCAGCGCCGAGCCACCGATGCCAACCACCAAGACGCGGGTGAAGGGCCGCCCATTGGCTGCACAGAGCCGTCCCTCGCGAATCGAGGCGGCCAGACTGAGACTTTGCTCCAGCGTGGCGTTGATGACCTCAGCCAGGCCGGAGGGCGCCAGCCCTGGGTTGCGCAGCCAGTAATGCCCAACCATGCGGCCCTCGTCGGGGTTGGCGATTGCCCCGGCCTCCAGGGCCCGCATGTCGCTCAAGGCAGTCTCGGCGGCAGCCTGCATGCCCTCGAGGAAGCCCTCAGCCAGAGCCATCTTGCTGCAGTCCATGCTGAAACCCAGGCTGGGGTAGCGCAGGTGCCAGTGGTTGAAGTGATCCCAGGCGTTTGGGGAGGGGCAGGTCGAAGAGGCCATGAGTGCACCAGAAGCATGACCCCTGCCAGCTTGCAACCGCTGTGCGCTTCAGACTGCTTTTCCCGCAGCCTTCTGCCAACGGGCGCAAAGCCGCCCTTGCCAGAGCCCCGTCTTCTGGCATCACTTCCCGCCATGCAGGACAAGATGCTTGAGCAGGCGATGGCCAACCCCACCAATCTTGGGGAGATGCCTGACGCCGATGCCGTTGGCACGGTGGGCTCGGCGGACTGTGGCGACATGGTGCGCTTGTGGCTGAAGTACCGCGACGAGGACGGCCGCCGCGTCATTGACAAGGCAAGCTTCCAGTCTTTCGGCTGCCAGACCGCCATCGCCGTGGCCAGCGTGGCCACCGAGATGATTCGGGGCAAGACCCGCGAGGAGGTCATGGCGATGAGCGCCCAGGACCTCAGCGCCCCGCTTGGGGCCCTGCCACCGATGAAAATTCACTGCGGACAGATGGTGGAGGGTGCCCTCAAGGCTGCCCTGCAGGGGGGCTCGGCCCCGGGGAATGGCGAGGCCTCTGCGGCCTCTCCAATTCAGGTCGCTCCCAGTCTTGCTGATGCGCTTCGTGAGGCGGGCAAAACGACGGGCAAGCTGCGCATCGTTCTCGAGCCTCCGTCCTCCACAGCGCCCTGAGCGCGTCGCCTCTGATGACTTCAGCCCCAACCTCCAAACAGCCAGTCTCGAGCTTCAGCCCGTTTTACGGTTGTGCCATCATCGCGATGGCGGTCTTTGTCTTTGTCGGCATCATCGCGTGGAGCCTGTACAGCCTGATCCAACAGGATCGCGCCATCGCAGTCTTTGCCCAGGCTCAACCTGCCGCGCTGCCTCCGTTGCCCAGCCCTCAGGGAGATGCGGCCTTGCAGGCCCGTTTGCAGCGGGCCGTTGAGCAAAGTGGCGAAGGCGAGCTGATCCTCAGCGTGGATGACCTCAACCGACTGCTGCGTCTGGCCCCCGAGGGAGCGTACGGCAGCTACCGCGACATGCTGCGGCTGCTGGCTTTTGACCCGGGCAGGGGAGTCCTGGTGATGCAGGCCAGTCTCCCGCTCAACCCCCTGCCGTTGGTGGGCGAGGGGCGGCGTTTTCTCAATGGGCGGGTGCTTTACAAGCCTGAGACGCCGGAGACTGGACTGGACGCGCGCGTGGTGGGAGTGGAAGTTCCCGGACACGAAGTGCCGGAGGGCTTTGTTGGCGCTATGGGCACCTGGACCTTGTTGGGCCCTTATCGCGAACATCCCAAAGTGCTGGGCTTTCTGCAGCGCGTCGGCGCGGTGGAGGTACTGCCGCAAGGGCTCAGGCTGAGCCTGCGTGCCGCGCCCGCCCCGGGCGCTTGAGCCCTGCCGCCGTCACCTACTGAATCAGGCGGCTCCAGCGCTGCCGAAACCCGCGGCTCTCCTCCATCAGGTTCGAGGCCAGCGTATTGGCCAGGTCGCGCAGGCCGTGGGTGCGGGCAAAGGCAGCGATTTCTTCCTGCCGTTGATAAAGTTCCGTGCTGTCGGTGCAGGCCTGCGCCGCGTTGAGTGCCAACTCAATCCAGGATCCTGGAGCCACCCGAGAGAGGGGCAGGGTCAACGCACTGCCCGAGCTGCCTTGCAGTCGCAATTGTTGGAGATTGATGCTGCTCAGGCGTCCTGAGAGGGGCTCGCCGTGGCGACCGCGCAGATTGAGGTTGAGCCCCACCTGAGGGTTGAGGCCGGCGATCAGGCGATCCAGCATTCGACGCGACATTTCGTGGAGGTAGCGTTGGGCCTGCAAGGCGGCCTGGATGTCGGCGGCCTCGAACCTCATGCTGCGCAACACTTCCAGGGCACGGGCGTGGTCGTAGTCGGCGGCCACAGCCGGCAAGGCTTCCAGAGCCCTGCGCCATTGAGTGAGCTCCGAGGGCCAGCGGCCCGCCTCTCTGGCGAGTAGACTGCGCTCGCGTTGCAGGCGCAGCGTCTCCAGCTTGGCCCGCAGCGGGCTGGCCCAGCTTTGCAACAAAAGGCGAAGATTGGGAGCCTGCTCGACCTCCCTGAGCTTGGCCTCAAGATCGGCGAGTGCAGCCACACAACCCTTTTCATCTTCAGGCACCGCGGGCTGCGTCCATTGCAGGGCGCGCTTCATCATCGGTTCAATGGCCTGCACCAATCGTCCATACTCACGCATCCAGCTCAAGGGCCCGCTCTTATCCATTGAAGAAAGCTCGCTGGCAAAGCGGCCAAGCAGCGTGGCGCCCGCCCGCACCTCGCCGTAATGCCAGTGAGCCAGGCCGTGGAGAAGAAGACCCATGAGCGATTCATCGCCGCTGCGGTAACTGAGGTTCGTGGTTTCGGAGGCTGGCAGTTTTGCAGTGGCAAACTGTGCGCCAAGGTTGGAAAAGAACTGCGCCAGGGCAGGGCTCAAGAGATTGTTGTCGCCCGTCACCTTGGTGCCCATCAATTCGCGCAGCAGTGCGGTGGCCTTGTCATTGTTGCCCAGGTGCATCTGACAAATCGCCGCATTGATCCGGGTCCAACTCAGCGTGGGCTGCCTGAGGTTTTCACGCAGCAACTGCTCGAAGCGGTTGAGGGCCTGGGAGAACAGGCGCTGCTCCAGCATCATGCGCCTTGCCTCCATGAAGCGCTCAGCCACGGTGCCCTTGCGCTGGGCCCCCGCGCGCAGGCTGACCTCATCGCCGGTGAGCGCCTCGCGGCTGGTTTCACCGCGCTGGGTCACCGCGGCGGCACGACGCTCGCGGTTTTGTGCCGCCCGCCAGCCCAGAAAGCTCAGGCTCAAGAGCAGCAGCGCGGCCATGGCCCAGCGCAGCCGGCGATTGTGCCACCAACTCACGGTCACGGCCGGTTGATTGAGCAGACCCTCAGCCAGACGCAGCTCATCCACCGTCTCATCGTAATTGGCACAGCGCTCCTGTGGCCTGAAGGCCAACATGCGGTTGATCGCATGAATGGTGCGCGGCGCGTAGCGCATGCCGCTGTCCTCCAAGGCCACGCGGCGGCACTTGATCATGCGCAACTGCTCGATGCTGTCGGTGTCCGCCTTGTGCGGCGGCCGCCCGGTGAGGGCGTGATAGAGCGTGGCTCCCAGACTGAAGATGTCGCTGCGGTAGTCCTCGCGGTGATCGAGGATTTTCTCCGGTGCCACATAATAAGGCGTGGCCCAAATCTCGCCGCTGTCGGCATTGCCACTGTCTGCAAACAGCGCCAGACCAAAGTCCACCACCTTGGCTGTGCCAGTTTCCGTGAAGAGAATATTGGCCGGCTTCACATCGCGGTGAATCAGGCCCATCTGTTGCGCAGCGCGCAGGCCCTCGGCCACCTGCACACCAATGTGAAGGGCCTCTCCCTCCTCGATGCGGCCATCGCGGCGGATGCGCTGCTCGAGACTGCCACCGCCAACCAACTCCATGGCAATGTAGAAGTACCCCTGATCGTAGCCCACGGAGAAGAGCTTGATCACATTGGGGTGATTGACATTGGCCGTGATCAGCGCCTCCTGCCTAAACTGCTCCACGCGTGTGGCGTCACGGCTGTAACGCTGATTGAGAATCTTCAGGGCCACGCGGCGGCCAAGCGTCTCGTCCTCGGCCTCGAACACCCGGCTCATCCCGCCTTCACCAATCTGCCGCACAATCAGGAAGTGATCGAACTTGCGGCGCACCCGCACCATCTGACCGCAGAAGGGGCACTTCAACTTTGTGAAGGGGTCAAGCGAGCTGACATCAATCTGGTTTTGGCAAACCGGACAGGTGCTCAGATAGACGGGATCGGGGGGCGGGTACACGGTGCGATCAAAAGGGCGGGCTTGGGTCGCAGATTGGACGCCATGGGGCAGGCTCTTGTTCAGATCAGTCCTGCCAGTGAAGTTTCAGTTTGCCAAATGGTTTTCAAATCTCAGTGTCATGGCCGTGAACTGGACGCTGCAAGCCGAAGACCTGGCCTTCAACCGCTTGGACAAACTGCTGGCTGCGCGCCTGCCCGAACTTTCGCGCTCCCGGCTGCAGGATCTGATGCGTGGCGGCCACATTCGCCTCAATGGCCAAGCCGTCAAGGCCAGCGCCCAGGTCCGGGTCGGAGACCTGCTGGAGGTAGAAATCCCCGCGCCCCAGCCCGTCGAGGTGGTTGCCCAGGACATCGCCCTGGATGTGCTCTTTGAAGACCGCGACATCCTCATCCTCAACAAACCCACGGGCTTGGTCGTGCACCCGGCCGCCGGCAACCCCGACGGCACCCTCGTCAACGCCCTGCTGCACCACTGCGACGACCTCAGCGGCGTTGGCGGAGAACTGCGCCCCGGAATCGTCCACCGCCTCGACAAGGACACCTCCGGCGTCATGGTGGTGGCCAAGAGCGACAACGCCCACCGCAGGCTCTCCGAGGCCTTTGCCCAGCGCAGCCTCAGCAAGATCTATCTCGCCGCCATCAGCGGCCAACCCAAAACCCGCGAGGGTCGTCTGGAAAACCACATCACCCGCCACCCCGTGGACCGCAAGCGCATGTGCGTCAGTCTGGATGGATCAGGCAAAAACGCAGTCACCGAGTGGCAACAGGTGGCCCTGCATCAGGGTTGCGCCCTCATCCGCTGCCGTTTGCTCACCGGCCGCACCCACCAGATCCGGGTGCACATGCGCGAATGCCTGGGGTACCCCATCTTGGGCGATCCCATCTACGGCAACCCCAAGCGCGACCCCATCAGCACCGGCCGCCTCATGCTGCACGCCTGGAAACTCGCCCTCGAGCACCCCATCAGCGGCCAGCCCCTGCACTTTGAAGCTCCCATCCCCGCCGAATTTCATCCCTGGACCGCCACACTTGAAGCTGGCGCCTGAGGTCCAAGCCCTGCACACTCCACCCGCCATGAAGCCCAAAGCGCCCCTCAGCCGCCTGCTCCTCCTCACCCTGGCCAGCCTCAGCCTGGCCACCGCCCAGGCCCAACGCCTGCTGTTGGTGGCCGGCGGCAACCGCCCCGAAGTGGACATTCCCGCCACCGAGGCCAAATTGCGCGAGCCCTTCGGATGCGAATTCGATTCCGGCGGCCACCTCTGGATCATCGAGATGGTCTCCGGCAACCGCCTCCTGCAGGTGGATGGCGGCGGACAGCTCAGCCACATCGCCGGCCAACTCAAAGCCGGCGACTCCGGCGACGGCGGCCCGGCCCTGCGAGCCCAATTCAACGGCCCGCACAACTTTGCCATCCTGCCCACTGACAACCTACTCATCGCCGCCCCCTGGAATGGCCGAGTCCGAGAAATTGATGTGCGCTCACGCATCGTGCGCGCCGTGGAAGGATGGAGCGCCCCCAAGGGCAAGGAACGCGGCCATGGCCCCTACTGCATCACCCTCAGCCACGACAAGAGCAAACTGCACATCGCCAACCTGCAGCAGGTCATCGAGCTCGACCTGAAAACCCACCAATCCCGCGTCCTTGCCGGCAACGGCCGCAAGGGCAAGCCCAAGGACGGCGCACTGGCCAGCGAAGAACCCTTGGTTGACCCCCGCGCCGCGGCCCAAGACAGCAAGGGCAACCTCTACATCCTCGAGCGCGGCGGCCATGCCCTGCGCGTGGTCAGCCCCGATGGCCGCATCCGCACCGTGATCAACGCCAGCGGCAAAGTTGGCGCCCATGGCGACGGCGGCCCCGCCCTTGATGCCGCCCTCAACGGTCCCAAACACCTTTGCGTGGACCGCGACGACAGCGTCATCATTGCCGACGCCGAGAACCACCTCGTGCGCCGCTATGTCCCTGCGACCGGCCGCATCGAACGCATCGCCGGCACTGGCAAGATGGGCAAGGCCGGCCTTGGCGGCGACCCCAAAAACGCCGAACTCGCCAGACCCCACGGCGTCACCGTTCACCCCGGCAGCGGCGAGCTCTACATCACCGACAGCTACAACGACCGCATCCTCAAATGCGAGCGCTAAGCAAAGCCCAAGCCGCGCCGAAGATGGACGCTCTGCGGCAAGGTTGGGTGATGTCGTCGCTCACCCCAGCACTGAGACTACACCCCTGCTGATTGCCGCGCCTAGCGCAGGTACCCACTCACCTTCCTAGGTCACCGACCCGGCTAGGCAAAGCTCTCCAGCCCATCCCAACTGCTTCGCCTGGGCTCATGCTCAAGGGGGTTGAGAAGCCCGACTTCCTCCAAGCTGGCCTCCATCCGGCAGAAGTTGCAGGGCGCACAGGCAATCACCAGGTTTTCCATCGTTGTGGGCCCGCCCCGGGTGTGGGGCTGAAGGTGATCATACTGTAGCCACATGGCTTGAAAGGCGGCATGCTGCTGCGCATTGCTTCGGCCCCAACGCAGCGCTTGAGGATAGAGCTTGGCAATGCGCTGACGCACCTCGTGGCGGATCACCGCAACCCCGCAAAAGCGGCAGTGATAGCCATCGCGCTGAATCAGCGCCGCCCGCATCGCCTTGCCCGGCATGCGCGGTCCAAGGCCACGGCCAGGCGCAGGCCCGGCCACCGCGCAGCTCACGCGCCTTCGCCATGGGCTGGCCTTGCCCCAGAGCGACTCGGTCCACTCCCTAAGCGCAGGCAAATCAGCCTCCACAATCCGCCTTGAGGCCTCCAGGCTATTGCCCGCCTGGTGAGCCCTTGCAGCCTCAGCCAACAGCCCCGCCGCCAACTCCAATTCGGCGACGGGCTCTCGGAAACAGCGTCTCAGCATGGTCACAACAGCAACCCAAGCACTGAGTCCCAGCCAGGCAAGCACGCAAACGATGCAACCTGACTTGGAGAATTGAATCTGCATCCATCTTCACAGGAGCGTCTCATCGTTCGACGCGAGAGCGAATGGTAGATCTCATCCACACTTTGGGTGGTGAGTATTCGAGCACGATTACGACAAGAGTGCATTTTCTGATTGTCGGCGCGCATGGCAATCCCGCTTGGGCGTAGTCGTGCTATGGTCGGAAGGTTGAAGAGGCGATGAACTTGAGAAGTTTAGGTCATAAGATTCTGATCGTTCATGAAAACGACTTTTGGGATGCCATTGAAGACAACTGCTTAAAGGCCTAGCAATGCGATGCAGCGCCATTGAGAAACAGGAGCCCTTCGCAAGGTTTTTTGTTTCGGATTGCATGGCGAGGTTTCGCGCGGGTAGTGGTGGGCAGTATTGTCTCCCTCTGTGTGAAGCCAGCTAAGGTAAGTGAGTTCATTTGGCCCTCTTTGCGCAGGGGCGCATCATGGTGTGGCGCCTTTCTCCTTTAGGTCGTGAGGCTGGTTGCGCTGAGGGCTTGATGGGTTGCCGAGGTCCCGGTGAATCTGCCTGGGATTGTCTTGTTCCTTCTTGAGCTCAAGGCAGGCAGCTCAGGTGAGCAGGTTACGGGAGGCGAAACAGGCCATCAGGGGAGGCGATGCTGCGGCGGTGGAGTCGCTCCGCGGGCTGTTGGCTGGGTAGGCGAGGGGCGGTTGCACCCTTGATGTTGGTTGGAGCGGGTGATGGGAATCGAACCCACGTATCAAGCTTGGGAAGCTCGTGTTCTACCATTGAACTACACCCGCAGGGTGGGGCGTGGGGCCTGGGGCTCCCGCGCTGCCTGAGTGCTTGAGGATGCGCGGTTCAGGGCCGCTTGTCAATCCTCTGTGGGGCGCTGGGGCTGCTTGGTTGGCGCTGGGGCTGCTTGGTTGGCGCTGGGGCTGCTTGGTTGGCGCTGGGGCTG
>JAURHS010000212.1 GCA_030833205.1 Prosthecobacter sp. | reverse complement strand
GAAATCGCCGCCCTGGCGCTTTACCTCTGCAGTGATGAGGCCTCCTTTGTCACTGGCTCGGCCTATCCCATTGACGGTGGTGCAGTCAACCTGCGTTAGGAACCCCATCCGCAGCCGGTGGCGCTGGCCTCGCCAACAAAAGTGCCGCGCAGGCGCCACAATAAAATCAGCGCACTCATCAAGGCAAGGCCCTGCTGGGTTTGGCGCAGTTGTGCGGGACCAAGTCGCAGGCTCAAATGCTGCAGCTGGCATTGGGCCACGATCAACAGCGGCATGGTGCCCAGCGCGAAGGCGGCGGCAAAGCCTGCGCCATTGCTGGCGCGGCCTGTGCTCATTGCCACGCCCAGCATCAGGTAGAGGGGCGCGCAGGGCAGCAGTGGCGTCGCCAATCCAAGCAGCAGGGCCCGCTTGGATGGTCCCTGGCGCATGGCCCAAGTCTGCCAGCAGCGAAGGGCCTTGCCGAAGCCGAGGATTTTGGGCAGGCGTTGCTCCCAGCCCAAGGCCAGCATCAGGAAGGCCAGAACCAGCGCCCAGGGCAGCAGGGCCACAGGTCTGGTCTGCAGCCAATCCGAGGGAAGGGAACCCAGGGCGCCAGCGACTGCTCCAGCAGCAGCGTAGGCGAGCAGACGCCCCGAGTGATAGAAGGCGCTGGCCTTCCACAATCCACCGCGCTTGCCGTTCATCCCCCAGGCGCAGGACAGTGGGCCGCACATGCCCACACAGTGCAGGCTGGTGACCATGCCGGCCCAAAAGGCAACGCTGCTGCTGTCCAAGACTTGGTTCATCGAGGGTTGCTGGATTCTTGTTGAGGCAGCAGGGATCGTTGCATCGGAAGCTCGAGTGGTCGGTGCTCAATCGCGAGCCAAACCAAGGCCAGCCACAGCAGCACGAAGGCGATGAAGGCCCCCACGGGCAGAAGCCATGGTCTAGCGGATAAAGGATTTGGCATCGAGCGGGCCATGGGTTTGCAGGTTGGGATCCGGGCCGAGCAACTCAAGCACTCGGCTGCTGTTGCCGACCTTGCCATTTTCCTCGTCCACTCTCAGACGCAGGCGCAGGGCTGGTTTGAAGTCGGCAACGGGCAGTGAAAAGATGATTGGCACCTGAGTCTCGCCCAAGGCATCCAAATGCAGGGGATCCGTCGTGCCTGAGGCCTTGAGGCTTGCAGGCAGGGGGCTGCCGGCAAGGGGTTCAAGGGCAATGCGGTAGTTCATGGCCTCGTGGCGTTTGTTGATCACCCGCAGGAGGAACTGATTGCGAAGCTGGCCATCGGCCACATAAAAGGGCGCGCCGACCATGCGCACGGCCGCGACATGCAGCGGTGAAATGCGTTGCAGCGAGAGCCCGAGCGCGACAAGGCCTGCCATCAGCATGATGCTGTAAAGCAGGATGCGCGGCCGCAACCAGCGCGTCCTGCCGCCCTGCAGGGCCATTTGCGAGGCGTAGCGCACCAGGCCAGGTGGGCGCTTGAGTTTGACCATCACCTCATCGCAGGCATCCACGCAGGCCGCGCAGCCGATGCACTCCAGTTGCAGGCCGTTGCGAATGTCAATGCCCGTGGGACAAACCTGCACACAGCGGCGGCAGTCGACACAGGCGCCGTCAGTGCTGCCTGCCTTGCCACGCGGCTCGCCGCGCCTGCGATCGTAGCCAATGACGATGCTGTGTTCATCGGTGAGTGCGGACTGCAGCCGCCCGTAGGGGCAGAGAATGATGCAGAATTGCTCGCGGAACCAACTGAAGCAAAAGTAGAGTGCGGCGGTCAGAAAGAGCACGACGCCGAAGGCCTGCAGGTGCTCGCGCGGCGGTCCCTGCATCATGCGGTAGAGCTGCCCGATGGAAACAAAGTAACTGAGAAACAAATGCGCAATCGCGGCGGAGAGCAGGAGGTAAAGGCTGTGCTTGATCAGTCGCCTGATCAGGTTTCGGGCGTTGAGCGGTGCCTGATCCAAGCGGCGACGGGCGCTGGCGTCTCCGTCCACCCAGCGCTCAATGCGACGGTAGAGATGCTCCAGCAGCACGGTGTAGGGACAGGCCCAACCGCACCAGAGCCGTCCAAAAAGCGCGGTGAGATAAAACAAACCAAAGGCCAGGCCGGTGATGAGGAAAAATCCAATCCACAGATCCTGGGTGGCCAGCACCAGCCCCATGAAATGAAAGCGCCGGGTCTGCACATCCAAAAAAACCGCTGGATGCCCGCCCACCCTGATCCATGGCAGCGCCGCGTAGAAGGCGATCAGCAACCAGGCGACGAGACGCCTTGCTTTTGTGAGGGGACCGCGCACATCGGCTGGGTGCACGAAACGACGCGAGCCATCGGCCTGGATGGTCGAGAGCGATTCGAGGCTCGGCGGTTTCATTGGCGCTGTGTGCGCAGGGGCGAGTCGGCGGCAAGCGTGAAGGGTTCGCCCTGCCGATGCTTGCTGAGGATGAAGGCCAGAACCTCAGTGACG
>JAURHS010000021.1 GCA_030833205.1 Prosthecobacter sp. | reverse complement strand
TCACCTCCGCATCGTCATTGACGCCATTGCGATTCCAGTCGCACCAGAGGGCAGCATACCAAGGATCGCTGTCATTCTCATTGGAATGGCAATCGCCGTCGCTGTCTACAGCCACCCACTCCGCATCATCATTGATGCCATTGTGATTCCAGTCGCACCAAAGGACACCATTCCAAGGATCGCTATCATTCTCATTGGAATGGCCATCGGCGTCGCCGTCAACAGCCACCCACTCCGCATCATCATTGATGCCATTGTGATTCCAGTCGCACCAAAGGGCACCATTCCAAGGATCGCTATCCGCCTCATTGGAATGGCCATCGCCGTCGCTGTCTACAACCACCACCTCCGCATCATCGTTGACGCCGTTGCGATTCCAGTCGCACCAGAGGGCAGCATACCAAGGATCGCTATCATTCTCGTTGGAATGGCCATCGCCGTCGCTGTCTACAACCACCACCTCCGCATCGTCATTGATGCCGTTGCGATTCCAGTCGGACTCATCCTGAGCCAACAGGCCGCTGAAGCAGAGAGTCAGCAGACAAAGGTAAGAGAATATGGGTTTCATTGGATTGGGTTGGGTTGGCTCGCGTTTGTGGTAACCCGAGTTTTAGCAATTAGGGGTAACCAATAGCAATCATAAAACTTGAATGGAGTAACTTTTTTGGCGCTTCTGTTCCCCCGAATGGTTGACCTTGGAACAGTCTTGGCGCCATAGCGTGGCTCGCTTTGTTGGTTCAATTCGAGTGTGTTGTTTAGACACTCATGAGCCTCATTCTGTGCCAAGCAGGATCCAAGCGGCCTGCTGCTGGCAACCTGGAAGCAGCCGCTTCGCAGGAGCTGACAGGCTTGCAATGCGCTGGTCGCTTCATGGTATCGGGTTAATTCATCACATTGATACGGTTCGTAACATTGAATCGAGAACATCACCCAAGTCGGATCCCACCCTGCCCTCCTCTGGTCTGAATGGCGCGCAGAAGATCCATCAGCGCAAGGCGCGTCATCCAAGACGCAATGCCGAGCCGAGCGAATCGCGCACGCCATCAATCGCGGGCATGGCAGGAGTTGGAAACAGATGAAGGGAGTCGAAAGCCTTTGCAGCGTCGCCAAGCCCGCATGCCCTTCCCTCGAAGGCCGTCCTCAGGCTGCGGGATTTGGTGGCCCTCGTCGAGCGCATGCGTATTTTGAGCGCGTCGCTGGTCTGATCACATCCCTGGCTTCAGCGCGTTTGCTCCACCATGATTTGGCCCCAAAACTACAATCCGCTGGATCATCTGGCGCTTTCCAGCCTCGTGGCCGCGCTGCCGGTGGTGGTGCTTCTGGGCCTGCTGGCCTTCTGGCATGTGCGCACGCAGGTGGCCGCCTTGGCCGGTTTGATCGTGGCCGCAATCGTGGCCATCGGCGTCTATCACATGCCTGCCAGTCTGGCAGCAGCCGCCGCGCTCAATGGTGCGGCCTTTGGCCTGTTTCCCATTGGTTGGATCGTGCTCAACGCGATGTTCATCTACAATCTCAGCGTGGAAACCGGTCAATTCGCTCTGCTGCAGAGGCAGGTGGCCAACCTCTCCGCCGACCGCCGCATTCAGGCCCTGCTCATTGCCTTCAGCTTCGGGGCCTTCATCGAGGGCGCGGCAGGTTTTGGGGCGCCCGTGGCCATCAGCGGCGCGCTGATGATCGGCCTGGGCTTCAAGCCTCTTGAGGCTGCGAAGCTCGCGCTGATTGGCAACACAGCTCCCGTTGCCTTCGGCTCGCTGGGCACGCCGCTGACCACGCTGGCCGACATCACTGGTCTGCCGCTGCTGGACTTAAGCGCGATGGTGGGGCGTCAGTTGCCGATCTTCTCGCTGCTGGTGCCCTTTTGGTTGGTGGCGGCGCAGGCCGGTTGGCGCGGCATGGTCGAGGTCTGGCCCGCCTGCCTGATCACCGGCGCCAGTTTTGGCCTGATGCAGTGTCTCATGAGCAACCTGCACGGCCCCTGGTTGGTGGACATCGTCAGTGCCGTGGTGTCCATGAGCGCGCTGGTGCTGTGGATCCGCTGCCGCGGCGAGCGCGCCCGCCATGATGACCCCGATGCCACTCGGGCCCTGCAGCCCGCCTGGCGTCCCTGGTTGCCATGGGCCTTTCTCACCCTGCTGGTCTTTGTGTGGGGTCTGCCACAGGTCAAGTCTGCCCTCAATGGCCTGTGGAGTGCAGAACTGCATGTGCCGCTGTTGGATCAAACGGTGCAGAGGATGCCGCCGGCGGTGCCCAAGCCGGAGATTGAAAAGGCATTGTTTAAATTCAATCCGCTCTCAGCCACTGGCAGCGCCGCACTGCTGGCCGGTGTCCTCGCCGGTCTATGCCTGGGCCTGAAGCCTGCTCGTCTGGCCGAAGTTTACCTCAAGACCCTGGGGCAGTTGCGCGTCTCGTTGCTGACCATCGCGTTGATGCTGGCCTTGGGCTATGTCACGCGCTTCAGCGGAACGGACACCACGCTGGGCCTGATGATGGCCTCCAGCGGTTCGTTCTTTCCCTTCTTCTCGCCGCTGATTGGTTGGCTCGGCGTGGCCCTTACCGGCAGCGACACTTCCTCCAATGTGCTGTTTGGCAATCTGCAACAGGTCAGCGCGGCTCAGCTTGGGCTCAATCCCGTGCACATGGCCGCCTCCAACAGCAGCGGTGGGGTGATGGGCAAAATGATTGATGCGCAAAGCATCGTGGTGGCCGCCGTGGCCACGGGCGGCAAGGCCGACAGCCCGGATGCAGGCAGTATTCTGCGCGCCGTGTTTTGGCATAGCATTGCCTTGGCCATCCTCATGGGCCTGCTGGTTGCCGCCCAAGCCGCCTGGATGCCATGGTTGCTGCCAACGGCCAAATGACTTCAGCGAGCATCGCCCATCGGCCAACCTTGCTGGCGGCAGTGCCACCCAACCGCACGGAGCCGTTGCCGACTTGCGCTCAGGCAGCGGCGACTCCACCTCTGGTCCCCAAATGATACCACGCCACCTTCCCGCCCTTGTCGCCCTACTGCTCTGCGCCCTGCAGGTGGCAGCCACCGAGCCTCTGCTGCTGGTGCATTACCTGCCTTGGTACGCCAGCCGCGACATCAGCGGCCAATGGGGCTGGCACTGGGGCATGAATCACTTCAAGCCCGATGAAGTGCGCTGGGATGGCCGACGCCAGATTGCCTCCCAGGACTACCCGCTCATCGGGCCCTACGACAGCGGCGATGACGCGGTGTTGGAATCGCAGGTGCTGCTCATGAAATACGCCGGACTGGATGGGGTCATCTTGGACTGGTACGGAACCGGCAATCTCAATGACCACGCCGCCATTCACCGCAACAGCCTAAAGCTCATCTCATGGCTGAACAAGGCGGGCTTGAAGTACGCGCTTTGCCACGAAGACCAGGGCTTGAAGAGCCTGGGCCAACAGGCGGCAGCGCAGCAGGTGCAAAGGGATGTGGATTGGGCCGCACAGCATCTGTTTGGCAACGAGGGATACCTGCGCGAGCAGGGCAAACCGCTGCTGCTGGTGTTTGGTCCCCAGTTGGTGGACTGGCGCAACATCCACCACCAAGCCTTCGTGCGCGGGCTGCCGCATCTGGCCAAGGCCCATGCCCTACAGGGCAGCTTTGCCTGGCCACCGGTGAGCGGCGGCCGCAACCTCAAGAGCGAGCAATGGCAGGCGGAGCTGGGCAGGCTTCATCGCGAGGACCCACAACTGCTTGCCTGCGCCTTTCCGGGCTTTCGCGATATTTATCGGCAGGCCGGCCTGCACGACAGTTACGGACGCATCGATCCCAGGGATGGCGAAACTCTTCGCGAGAGCCTGCGGCTTGCCCTCAAGAGCAAGGCAACGATGATTCAAATCGCCACCTGGAATGATTACGGCGAAGGCACTGTCATCGAACCCACCCACTCCCGCGGTCTGCGCGATTTGCAGGCGCTACCGCGCTGCGGCAACCCGGCCCACCTGCGCCTGCCACTGGCCCTGCTTGAACTGCGTCGTCGTGGGGCAAGCCAAGCCAGACTCGACCAGGCCGCCTTGCTGCTCTTTGAGGGCAAGGCCGAGGCGGCGGAAATCATCCTTGATGCGCTGGAGAAGGAGCTGGGCCAGCGCGATGATGGCCATGGCCACCGCCTGCTGCGCGAAGTGCTCTACCGCGAGGAAGCCAATCCAAGCCCCGCAGCCCGTCTGCGCTGCCGTCTGGACCTGCACGCTCCCAGCAAGCCCGGCTTTGCGACCCTGCTCTGGTTTCATGGCGGCGGCCTGACTGCAGGCGAACGCTTCATCCCCACTGGCCTGCGCGATCAGGGCATTGCCGTGCTGGCGGCCAATTACCGACTCGCCCCCGAGGACGACCCCAAGACCAGCCTCGCCGATGCCGCGGCTGCCATCGCCTGGACGCTGCGCCACATCGAGGAATTCGGCGGCGATGCCAAACGCGTTTTTGTCGGCGGCCACAGCGCCGGTGCCTATCTGGCCCTCATGTGCGGGCTGGATGAGCAATGGCTTGGCGCCCATGATCTCAAGCCCAAGGCCATTGCCGGTCTCATTCCCCTCAGCCCGCAGGTCATCACCCATTTCACCATGCGCAGGCAACAGGGCATGCCACAGACCCAACCACTGATTGATCCTCTGGCGCCCCTGTACCATGTGCGCGCCGATGCCGCGCCGATCTTTCTGGCCACCGGCGACCGCGAACTGGAGTTGATGGGCCGCTACGAGGAGTGCGCCTACTTCTGGCGCATGATGAAACTCAATGGCCACAAGCAGCTTGAATTCCATGAGTTCAAGGGCCGCGACCATGGCAACATGCCCGAGCCTGCCCTGCCCCTGTTGCTGGAGTTCATGCAGGCCCACTCCCCGGCCAAGCGACGCTGAGTGCGTTTGCCACTCTGGTTGAATTTCGCAGCGACGAGTGATTCAGAGCGGAGTGACTGTCACCGCAAAATCCAACATCCGACCGCCAGACTTGGAGGTGTCGTCGAGTTCGCAAAGCGAAAAGGAGAGCCGACTGAGATGAGAGCTCGGCGTTGGCAGATGCTTGAACATCGGCATGGCAGCGCAGGCCGAGGGATCCCATTGCAGGCGCAGTCCACGGCCTGCGGCCTCAACAATGCTGAGCTCTCCCTTGGTGGCACCCAAGGCCGAGCTGCTGGAGACAAAGAAGGAACTGGAGGCGGTGTGATTGAAGCGCTGCTCCACCACAAAGCTCTCCGCTTCATCCCCGCCGAGGTGGGTGGTCAATTCCAGCGGCACCGCGCAGGACTGCGGCAGCAGAGTGAGGATGCCGACCCGCACCAATCCCACGGGCCGCTGCCAACCGCGAAAGCCATAGTGCAGTCGCAGACCCTGCCCCTGAAGGTCAATCACGATGGCTTTTCGGAGGCTGCCATGAGCCAGCGGCAACTCGCCCTCAATCCACAATTCATCACCAATGACCCGCCACTGCGGCTGCAGCCACTCCAGGTCGGTCAGGCGAACTCGTTCCCCCGGAATTTCAATGAGCACGCCGCCGGAGTAGTAATCTGCAGCCAATTCAATCGAATCAAAGTGGCCTTGAGCAAGGGTGCCCACCAGGGGCTCGAACTGGTGTTTTGCGAAGGCCAGGGACCTGAGCGTCAGGCCGCGTCTGGCATTGAGCACCAATTTCAGCTCGCTGGTTTCGAAGGTCCAAAGAATGTCCTCCTCATCGCGACTGATGCTGAAGCGTGGGTCCGCTGATGCTGTCGGGGCTTCGGGTGCCAAGCTTGGCGCAGGAGGCTCGGGCAAGCGTTGCTGCAGCCCATCGCAGGCCTCTTGCCAGCGCTCAGCGGTGATGTGGGTGCGCAGATCACTGGCCCAAAACTCACACAACTCTCGCCACTGCGATGCCGTGGCCTGCGGCTCGTTTTGCAGGAGCCGATGCCACTGATGGCAGCGACTATTGAGCCAGAGGTTGTCACGGCCGCTGACCGCCCAGCGATTGATGTTGTACTTGGCCTGTTTTTTGACCGGGATGGGATGGGCAGCAGAGCTGAGCCTTCCACTGCGCCTGGGCGTCTTGAGCACCTCGGCCAAAGCCTGAGACGGGCTGACCCACTGCAGCCCCAGTGCCTGTTGAGCCTGCTCAAGGACGCGGGCAATGCGATTCCACTCGCCATCAGGGTGCAGGCGCGACTCGGTGGTGAAGCGGCCGGGGCGATAATCAAAGATCTCCGCATCATTGCAGTACAGCGGCATCACCGGCATGCGCTCTCGTTGCATGCGCAGGCGCAGGCTTTGCAGGTATTCACTGATGGGAATGTCACCGTGCACCACACGCTGGAAGCGTTGAAAAAGCACCGAATCTGACCAGAGAACCGGCAATCCATCGGCAAGGCGCAGACCACAGGCATGAGTGGGCAGGGCCACTTCCGGGTGGTGATCGAGGTCCAGCGCCAGCCGCACATTGTCGCGGTCCATGATGATGCCCTCATAGCCAACCTCGGCATAAAGGTCGACCATGCTGCTGGAGAACGCCATTTCATTGACCAGCACCAGCCGAGGGCGAATGCCAAGCCGCTGCTCGTAGGCTTGGAGGCCAAGTTGCTGATTCCAGCGATTGACACTGGCGGGCACCAGCGGTCCGATGAGTTGGGACCATCCACTGCCAATCAACTCGCAGACCCCTCGATCAAGCAGAGCCCTAAAGCGCTCCACCCAGGCCGGCCGAAGCTCAAGGATCTGCTGCAGCGTCCAGCCGGTAAGTTCGATGCCAATGGGCAGCCCAGCCTGCTCCACCAAATCAAGCAGTGGCGTGTAACAGCGGTCAATCACCTCCCCCCGCGCCTGAGTCGCAATCGAGGAGAATGCAAGGTTGAGATGATAGACTTGAAAGGCTTTCATGTCACCGTGGCTTTCAGTCTGGGAAGTCGAGCACGATTTTGGAATAAGTGCCCGAAGGCCCCTTGGTCAGGTCAAAGGCCTCCTGCACTGCCGACCAAGGAAGTTGATGACTGATGAGTTCATTCCAGACTTCGGGACGATCACTGAGGCAGCGCAAGGCTCTGGGAAAACAGCCGTGACTGTTGCGACTGCCCAAGACATCCAATTCCTTGAAGACCAGATCGGAGCCTCGCACTGCCGAAGCCAATTTGGAATGCCCATGCAGGATCACCCTGCCGGCAAAGGCAGCAAGGGCAATGCAGTCCTCGACAGCCTGACTTTTGCCCGCACATTCAACGGCAACACTGACTCCCTCGCCTGATGTGATTTGCATGACCTTCTCCCGAGCGTCCGGGTCAGTGGCACAAATCGCGTGCTCTGCGCCCAGCGCCAGAGCCTTGCGGAGTGTTCCCTCTGAAAGACTCCAGGCGATCACACGCGCACCTGCCTGCTGCATCACCCGGAGCACCAATGATCCGACATTGCCCACTCCAGCGATGAGCACCCAGCGCCCTGCCACCTGCCCCGCGCGTTCCAGCACATGCAGAGCAAGCGTAAGGGGTTCAGCCAAGACAAAACGCCTGACATCCTCATCCTGCGGCAGGCAGTGGGCGCGATCTGCATCGAGCGTGAAGTGCTCGCGCATGATGCCATCGCGCTGAACACCAAGAGTCTGGTTGAGGCGACAACAGTTGGGGCGCCCAACTCTACAGGCGTGGCAGGATCCACAGTTCTTGTAGGGATCAACAACAATTCGAGTCCCCGCTGCCAGCCCCCTTGAAGAACGATCTTCGAGTACTTCGGCGACCACTTCGTGACCTGGAACGCGTGGAAAAATGGCTGCCGGCATCTCACCGGCATACACAAGGCGGTCAGTGCCGCACAGGCCGATGCGTAGGGGGCGGCACAGCAGTTCGCCATCCCTCGGCTCAGGAACACTCTCCTGCGTTAGCACCCCATGATGGGGAGCAGTGATGATAAAACAATGAGACTTCATTCGGGAAGCACGCTTGGCTCAGGGCTGTGAGCCTTTGACATCCCAGTGAAGGGACTCCATCAGGCGTTTGGCATGTCTGGCTGCGTCAGCGGCATCAGCCCCCTCCGCCACAACCACCGCAGGACGGGACGGATGATTGGTAATCGGAGCAATGACATCACCAACCTGCGCAAAGACATGGGCGTATCGGCAGGCCCCATCGGCCCTGATGCGCTCCAACCCCTCAATCCCTCCAATCACCCCACAGGAGGGGAATGCAAATCGAATCGCAGCGCCGCGCTGCCATCGTGGCTGCAACTCGGCGGGATCAATGCGCTCGCCCACTGCAAGGCGAATGCCGATGCCAATCAAATCCACCCCGTTGGCCACCGGAGCTGCGAGCGTGCCAAAAAAGCCGCCAGACATTCTGGCGGCAAGCTCAATAATCTTCACCTGTCCCTGATGAACCACCAAATCCCCCTTGATGACTCCATTGCGAATTCCCAGGGCAAGTGCAGCGCGCTGCATCAGGTCCACCACCTCCGGCCCGTGGGTTGCCGCAAGCAGGCTTGGCATCTCACCGCCATCCTCGACGATGAAGGGGGCATAGAGCTCCAGGCGCTCGTAATTGCGATCAAAGATTGACGGCACATGGGCCTTGCCATCGAGCATGTAGCCCTCCGTGGAAAGCTGAGGTCCCGGCAGGTAGGATTCCACCATCACCCTGCCCGTCGGCGAGTATTGTCTGGCCACGGCATGGCTTGACTCCAATTCCTCGAAGCTTCGAATCAACTGGACGCCGCGCGCTCCGCGACTGTCCACCGGCTTGACCACCACAGGCATTCCGTGCTGCCGCGCAAAATCAAGCAGATCAGCTGGACTGCGGGCCTCGGCATAGGCGGGCATCGCAATTTCATGCCGAAGAAAGCAGTCCTTCATCAACAGTTTTTCGCTGGCCAACCTTGCACTTTCCACGCCGATGCCAGGCAATCCCAGAGCCTCGGCGACATAGGCCACAGTCAACGGCACATCCGAAGCGAGGGTCATCACACCGTCAATGCGTCCGCCGCTGGCAATGTGACTGCGTGCAGCAAGCAGTGCCGCCTCGTGATCATAGGTGGAAACAACCGCGGAAGCCTTTGCAAGGGCTAGGCCAGGAGCTTGAGGATTGCCATCTACGGCAAAGACCTCAAATCCAAGCTCGGCAGCACGCTCAATGCCCAGGCAATGTTCCTGAGCGGCACCAATGATCATCACTGTCTTCATGGCTGATTCTCCTTTGCTGCACTGAGTTGACGCTGACGCTCCGCGATCAAATCCACGGCAGTGTTGACATAACCGCAAAGTTCCTGCCTCAGACCCTCAACTTTCTCCAGCAGCAGAGGCCGCAGCGTGTCTGCCTTTTGGGCAAGTTGCTCGATCTGTCGGAAAACCTCTTCAGCGGTGGCGTCCAATGGGAGGCAGGCCTCAGGCATTCCCAGTTGGTCGAAAAAGCCGCTCACCTTGTCCTCATAGGCCAGACCAAGCGTTGCAGTGCCCATCTTGACAGAAAACACACAGCCATGCAGACGAGTGGCGAGAGTGACTCGAGCCTCAGCATACAGGCACTCAATTTCCGAGGACTGGTGTTCACCCTCAATGAAAAAGCACTGCGACTTGGTGGCAACGCGGCGTGCCAGACACCTCGCCATATGGCGATCATCGGTGCCTGGATCGCCGACATGGTAGCTGCACTGAGGAATAAAAAGGACCGCGCGCTGCGGCCCGCGCTGGTTCCAGCGGTCCACAACCTCGGCAAGCATGGCCTCATATGGCTCCTGTGCATTCATGTAGGAGAGGTTGCGCAACGCCACCGCCAGCACCTCACGCCCTACGAGATCAATGCCCTCCTGCTGCAAAATCTCCGCGGAGCGCCGCGGATCACAAGGGGGCGCCCCCAAGGCAGGATCTGGCAGCACACGATGCGTTGGCAGGGCGACGCCACTGCCAACGAGATTGGTCACTGCGCTGCGATCCCGGAAAATCACTGCCGACGCCCTGCGCAGCACCCAAGCTGCTGCCTTCACCGCCCATGGCAAACGCAGGGCATTGGCACTCATCGCGAAAAGAAAGTATGGTGTCCCCGCCATCTCGGCAATTGCCGCTGCAATCAGGATCATCGCGAAATTGCCGCGAAACAGGTCAAATGACACTTCGGTGAAAAAATTGCCAGCTCCCAACACCACCAGATCTGCAGAGGCAATTTCATCGGCAATGCCACGCAAGTGGCTGCGCTCGTCGGCAACATTCAATCCACGCATCCAGCGCCCCTGCGCCGCCTCTCGGCTCTCATGCTCGAATCCAGCGATGGTTCGCACTCCGTGGAAGCGATCAAACTCGGGGCTGGGATGCCGGGCAAGCACCACAAAATCACAGGGCCCAAGACGCTCGCGAAGGGCTGTGGTCAAAAAGGCCAGGGGCGCATCATCACCAGCACTTCGAATGGTGTAGCAGCCAACAAAAACAACTTTGGTCACGGCCATACGAATCAGTGGTCGGTTGCAGGGAAATGGGGTTGCTCAAGCGGTCGGCGCGCCACCACCACCACCTCGCGGCCAATCCCCAGCTCAGCCAGCTTCTGATACAGATTGCGCTTGAGGCCGGCAAGGCCTGCACGCTTGAGGTTGAGCTCAAACTGCTTGCGTCTGCCATGGCAGGCCCGCCCAAGGGCATCGTCTCCAACATAGAGATCGCCCATCAGCAGGAATAGCTCGATGGGAAAGGTGCCCTCCTGATGAACCACCTCAAAGCCGCGGCGCTTGAGCAGCGCCGGCAGGCTTTGCTGGTCGAAATAATTGACATGGTGAGGCGGCGCCAACCACCAGTCCTTCAGGGGTTGCGTGGCCACGGCAGCCTTCTGCAGCGGATTGAAGTCGTTGGGAACAGCAATCACCACCAGGCCGCCGGGTTCCAGCATGCCGTAAATGACATCCAAAAAGGCCGGCGCGTCGGGAATGTGCTCAAGCACCTCGCTGAGGTTGACGGCATCAAAGCGACCGAACTCCACGGCATTCTCTGCGCTGAGGAACACATTGGCGACCTGAAGGCCTCGACTGCGGCTATGCTCCGCCGCCTGAACCGAGGGTTCAATGCCCTGCACCTGCCAGCCGCGTTGGCGACCATGCTCCAAAAACAGCCCAGGACCTGAACCCACATCCAGCAGGCGCCGGCGCTGCGCGGGAAGATGCGCCTCCAGGGTGTCATAGCGCTCGCTGTACACCATGTTCCACCACTCGATGTCCTCAAGGTAGCGTTGAATGTAGAGGGGCTTGTCGGCAGAGTAGTACTCATGGCGGTAGGCCTCCACAAGCTGCTCCGCAGTCGGCATTGGCAGCACATGACGGAAACCGCAGGTCTGGCAGTCCACGATGTCAAAACCATTGGCGCTGCCCTGCGGGGGGCCGCTGTGCCGGCAGGTCTGGGAGGGTGAATCGTTCATGCGTTCTGTTCCAAAATTTGAGCAATGAGGGCGGCGATGCGCCGGGCACCGAGGCCGTCGCAAACGCGCTGCTGTGCCGCAACCTCGCGGGGGCGGCGGTCACTGTCCAAAAGAATCTCCTCAACCGCGCGAGCAATTTGTCCTTCGTCAACCTCGCTGCACACGCCCAGGCTGATGGCCAAACCCTTCTCCACCAAGGCCGTGGAGGATTCGAGGTGATCGGCGCTGAGGGACAGGTACACCGCAGGCAGGCTCAAGGCGGCCAGCTCATAGGCGGTGACGGAAAAGCAGGCCAGCGCCGCATCACAGGAGTTCATCAGGGCAGCCATGTCCTGAGTGCCATTGACCACCTCGTGGGAGTATCCGACCCGCCGCAGCTCTTGGCGCAGCTCTGAATGATGGCAAAAGGCAGGTCCGGCGAGGATCACCGCATGAAAGGCCAGTGGCACCAGGCGCAAGGCCCGCACTGCCTGCAGCGTCATGCCAGCGGGATCGCTGCCGCCCATGGTGACCAGCAGACGCGGCAACTCAGCCGACGATCGCTGCCGAGGCGAAAACGCCATCGCGAACTGCCGTCGCAGCACAATCCAGTCCCAGCCGCAGTGAAGTTGCCCGGTAAAGCCGCTCCAATCCATGCGCTTCACCTGGGGCACAGGCGGGTAAAAGACCAGATCGCAAACCAGGCGCTTGGCTTCGGGATCGTCAATGTCCACCAGCAGGCAGCCACTGGCCGCACGCAGACTGGCCAGGCGCTCAGGCGCAACGCCATCGCGCAGATCCAACACCAGCACATCGCTGCGAGTCCGCTGCAGGTGCTCTTCAAGCGCGTCCCAGCCCTTGGCGCTGTCCTCCGGCAAAACGAGGTGACGATGCCCATCGGCAGCAATCAGACGCGAGGCAGTGGCATCCTCACGCGTGGCGACGGTGATGCCCATGGACTGCTCATCGCGCAGCGTCGCGGCCAAGGCCAGACAACGCACCAGATGACCCAGCCCCACCTGCGGCGAAGCATCGCAGCGAATGACCGCCTGTCGGTTCTTGCGGCCCGCCTTTTTCTGGGTGACCGCGGCGTTGATCTCCGTCCACTGGGGTTCGGCCCGAAGCAACCGCACGACCTCGCGCACATCGAGTTGTCCGGCCGCCGCGCCCAGCCTGCGGTGCAGCGCATTCAAAAACTCAAGGTCCGCCGGCGTGTCCACGGAAACCCGAGCCCCGGAAAACTGCAGATCCGGGGGCACGGGCAAATGCAGCACGCGGACGAAGCCGGGATGGTTTTTGAAGTAACTGCAGGTGTGCTCCACGGCGATGGGGTCATCGCCCGCCTCGCGCTCCAACTTTTGCAGCGCCGCCATGGTGAAAGCCTCAAAGCCCTCGTTGAGGTTGGGCACCCCCTGCTCGGAGATGCAGAAATCCACCCCGGCCTGCAACAGGCCAATGACCTGCGCGTCCACCGAGTCGGGGTCCACCAGCGGCGCATCGCCGGTGACGCGCACGATGACTTCCGCCCCGGCAGCCTCGGCAGCCTTGAGCAGGCGACGCAACACATCGCTCTCCGAGCCTCGCACCACACGCGCCCCCAAGGCCTCGACATAGGTGCAGAGATCGTCATCCTGCGCGCTGTCGGAGGTGGCCAACATCACCTCATCGAGGTGGCGGCAGCGTCGAAGGCGCGTGATGAGGTGCCAGATCACAGGCTGACCGGCCAGATCCGCCAGCACCTTGCGCGGAAAGCGTAGCGAGCCCATGCGCGCTTGGATGATGGCAATGGTGCGTGGCCTGGGCATGCGGAGGCGTGGGATCATCCGCCGATGGCGCTGGTGCCGCGCAACTTCAGCGTCGGGCGCAGGCCGTCGCTGGGGTCGGCGCGCCAATCGCGCTCGACAAGCTCCAGGCTGCAGGGCTGCTTGACTCCATCGCCATCGGCGGCAAGGGCGGCGCGCACGCCGGCGATGCAGTCGCGCATTTGGGCCGGCAGCCAGCAATGACCGGCGGCAAACTCCTCACCCTTGCCATCGAGGTCGAGATGAAACTCCACGGCACTGGCTCCCCAGCGGTGGATGGCGCGGGCAATCACTCCGACATTGACACTGTGATCCGACCAGCCCACCGGGCAATCGAAGGCTCGGCGCATCGTTTCGATGGCGGCCAGATTGCATTGCTCTGGAGGTGTGGGATAGCTCGAGGTGCAGTGCAGCAGTGTCAGATCGCGGCAGCCATTGCTGCGGAGCACCTCAACGGCATGGCCAATTTCGGGCATGGTTGCCATGCCCGTGGAGAGGACCACCGGCTTGCCGGTGCGCGCGCACTGCGCCAGCAGATCAGACCACAACAGCTCGTAGGAGGCGATCTTGTAAAAGTCCACGAAGGGCTCAAGTTCCTCCACGGCCTTGAGGTAAAAGGGCGTGCAGGAAAACTGGATGCCGCGCTCATGTGAGCGATTGGCCAGCGGTCCAAGAAACTCCACTGGCAACTCCCACTGCCTACGGGCGCGATGCCCAGGCCTTGCCGCCAGCACCTCGGCGGTAAAGAGCTGATCAATCTGGAACAACTGGAACTTCACCGAAGAGCAACCGATGTCGGCGGCGCAATCCACGAATTCGAGGCAGCGCTCAAGACTGCGATGGTGGTTGCTGGAGACTTCGGCAATGAACATGAGTCGGTCGGGTCAATGAGCGGTGGTGAAGCGTTCAGGTTAGGGGGCGGCGCTTAGAGAGTCAAGGCCTGCTCCAGGGCCGCACGCACGCGCAACACATCCTCATCGCGCATGTCCGCAAACAGCGGCAGGGTGATGCAGCGGCGATAATAATCCTCGGCCGCCGGAAACATGCCGGCGGCAAACCCCAGGCGCTGGTAATCGGGCTGCAGGTGCACAGGGATGTAATGCACATTGACCCCGATGCCCTGCGCGCGCAGCGACTCAAACACGGCGCGACGGCTGTGACGCTCCAGCGCCTGCGGTTGCAGCAGGATCATGTAAAGGTGCCAACCGCTGATGCCCCGCGCATCGCGCTTGAGAGGCTCAAGCGGCAGACCGCGCAACGCCTCGTCGTAAAGATTGGCCAACTCGCGGCGGCGCTGCGCAAAACGCTCCAATTTGCGCATCTGGCTTGCCCCCAACGCGGCCTGCAGGTCACACATGCGGGCATTGACTCCAAGCTCCAATTGCTGGTAGTACCAAGGCCCCTCAGTGTCGCCCTGCATGCGCTTTTCGTCGCGGGTGATGCCGTGCGTGCGCAGAGTGGCCACGCGCCAGGCCAACTCGTCATCATTCGTGGTGATCATGCCGCCCTCGCCGCTGGTGATGATCTTGACGGGGTGGAAGCTGTGGGAGGCCGCATCCGACCAGCGGCAGTTGCCGATGCGCTCGCCCTGAAATTCACCGCCGAGGGCATGGGCGGCATCCTCCAAAATGCGAAATCCAAAGCGCTGCCCCAGGGCATGAATGCGGGGCATGTCACAGGACTGACCGGCAAAATGCACCGGCACCACCACCTTGGGCAGGGTGCCAGACTGCTCTGCAGCCAACAATTTTTCCTCGAGGCGCTGCGGGCACATCAACGCGGTCTGCGGATCAATGTCCACAAAGTCCACCTGCGCGCCACAATAACGGCCCGCGTTGGCGGAAGCCACAAAGGTGATGGGCGAGGTCCACAGCCGATCGCCGTGACCAAGACCCATGGCCTTGGCCGCCAAATGCAGGGTAACCGTACCATTGGCCATGGCGATGCCATGCCGCGCCCCGCACCACTGACTCAGCGCCGCCTCAAAGCGCGGCACCGCCGGTCCCTGGGTCAGAAAATCCGAACGCAGCACCTCAACCACGGCTGCCACATCCTCATCATCGAGGCTCTGGCGGCCGTAGGGCAGGTGTGGAGCGGTCATGGGCAAGATCAGGGATAAACTCTGCGGGCTTGGTTCTGCGGCCATCTCTGGGGCAGACGCAAGCCGCTGGCAAGCCGGAAGTGACGGCCCCGTCAGGTGCGCTTGAGAGCCCCATGGCTCTGCGGGGAACTCCACACTTTCCAGAGTTGACGATGCCCCCGCGCCCTTGTCTTCTCAGGACTGCCCCATGACCGCTCATCAGCCCCATGCCCTGCAGCAGCAACTGCAACACAGCGGCATCATTGCCGTGCTCGTCCTGGACGATCCGAAAACCGCCGTGCCCATGGCCCGCGCCCTGCTGGCAGGTGGAGTCAACAGCATCGAACTGACCCTGCGCACCTCAGGCGCCATGGAAGCCCTTCGACGCATCGCTGCAGAAGTGCCGCAGATGATCGTCGGTGCCGGCACGGTGATCTCCCCCAAGCAGGTGGCCCAGGTCCTTGACGCTGGCGCCGCCTTTGGGGTGGCCCCTGGCACCAACCCCGGCGTGATTGCCGAAGCGAAACAACTCGGGCTTCCCTTTGCCCCGGGAGTGTGCACGCCCACCGACATTGAGATGGCCTTGGAGCAGGACTGCCGCGTCATGAAGTTTTTCCCCTGCGAACCCTGCGGCGGCCTGCCCTACCTGCGCAGCATCGCCGCGCCCTTTGCTCATCTTGGCCTGCACTTCATTCCCTTGGGCGGACTCAACGCCGGCAATGCGGCGACCTACCTCACGGAACCGAGTGTGCTGGCTCTGGGTGGTTCCTGGCTTGGCCCGCGGGACAAAATTGCCGCCCAGGATTGGGCGGGCATCACTGAACTCGCCGCCGAAGCCTCGGCCATCGTTCGCAGCCTTCGCCAACCCGCCCCATGAGCCTCGTTGTCACCCTCGGTGAGATCATGGCCAGATTGGCCACTCCAGGTTTCCAGCGCTTCGCTCAAGCCATGCCCGGCAAACTCGATGTGACCTTCGCCGGAGCGGAGGCCAGCATCGCCGTGGCCATTGCGCAACTCGGCGGGCAATCCGCCTTTGTCAGTGCCCTGCCCCGCAACCCGCTGGCTGATGCCTGCCTTGCCAATCTGCGCGGACTGGGAGTAGACACCCGCCATGTCCTGCGCACCGAGGAGGGAAGGCTTGGCCTTTACTTCCTTGAGCATGGCGTCAATCAACGCCCCGCCGAAGTCCTCTACGACCGCGAGGGCAGCGCGATGGCCGTCACGCCAGCCGAGGCCTACGATTGGTCGGCCATCTTCAAGGGCGCCTCATGGCTGGTGATCTCCGGCATCACACCCGCCATTTCACAACGGGCCGCAGAGGTCACCCGGCAGGCCGTGCAACAGGCTGCTCAATTGGGGGTCAAGGTGGCCTTGGACATCAACTACCGCAGCAAACTCTGGCGCTGGAAACCAGGCCAGACGCCACGCGAATTGGCCATGCAAACTCTGCGTCCTCTGCTGCCACAACTGCACCTTCTCATCGGCGGCGCCGAGGATGTGGCGACACTGCTTGAGGTGGCCAATCCCGGCAACGGGCCTGAGGACCTGGAGGCACTGGCTCGCGAGAGTTGCCGCAGGTTGCCCAATCTGCGTTGGCTTGCCATGACGCGGCGTGAAAGCCAGGGCGCAGGGCGACAGCGCTTCGGCGGATTTCTCCACGACAGCGAGGCAGGCCGCAGCCACTTCGCGCCGGTTCACGACGGCAAGCCTGCCCTGCACGATCTCGACCAGATTGTGGACCGGCTTGGCGCTGGCGACGCCTTCAGCGCCGCCTTGATTCTGGCCATGCAGGATGCCGAACTGGACCAAGCCCAACGCGCCGTGGCCTTTGCCACGGCCGCCGGCTGCCTGGCACACAGCCTTGAGGGGGACTATCTCTTGGCCAATCGCGCCGAGGTTCTGGCACTGATGCAGGGCGACAACGGCGGACGGGTGAAGCGCTGATTTTGTCACAACTTGGCGCCGTGACCCCCCGGTTCCATCTCGACCTCAACTGCCCTGTGGGGGTAGGCTCGGTGAAATGACCAACCGCCAAGCCCTCACCCTCTTCGCCACTTTCATGATTCTGGCTTGGCTCTGGTGGCGGCCATGGCGGTTGAAGAATTCACCCACCGAAGCCGGCAATGACCCGCGGCCTGCAACCCGCAGCCTGCCCCCAAGCCCCACGGCCACGACCAGCCAGGACGAAGCCCAGCCAACAGCAGGCAGCCTCGCCCTCACCGCCAAGGGACGCATTCGCCTCAAGCCTGGCCAATCCGCCGTCATGGGCTACTGGGAGATGGGACCAGACATGAACGGCATGGCCTTGGTCACCCCCACGCTGCAAGCCGATGGCAACATCCTGCTGCAAACCCAACTGGTCTCTTTAAGTGACCAGACAGCCCGCGACATTCAGGCCGAGGATTTGTTGCCTGACCTTTTCGACTTTGAACACTTCAGCGCCCTGGACCCAGAGGCCATCAACACCCTGCGACAGAGTCTTCGCAGCGCCAAAAATGCCGATGTGCTTGCCGCCCCCGGCATCACCAATCGGCCAGGGGCAGCCGCGGAAATCCAATTGGGGCAGGCCGGCAGCGGCTCGCTGAACCTGAAACTTCAGGCAGACCCCCTGCCCCAGGAGGATGGCGGCGGTTTTGACCTGCAACTGCAATTGCAGCGCCGTCATTGAGGACTCAGGCCGGCATCGGCAGCGCCGACTCCAGACAAACGCGCTGGCGCAATTGCTCAACGCAATGGGCCAGCGAAAGCTCATGCGTACGCAGTTCCACATCGGCGGCCTGCGGCGGCTCGTAGGGCGAGGAGATGCCTGTAAACTCGGCAATCAACCCCGCCCGCGCCTTGGCGTACAACCCGCGTGGATCGCGCTGCTCGCAGACTTCCAGCGGCACATTGACAAACACCTCCAGAAACCCAATGCCAGCGCGCTGGCAACTGGCGCGGGCCAACTCGCGCTGGGCGGCGAAGGGCGAGATCAGGGCGCAGATGGCAATCACGCCAGCCTCGGCCAGCAGCCTCGCCGCCTGCGCCGCGCGGCGAATGTTCTCCACCCGGTCGGCAGCACCAAAGCCGAGATCCTCGCAAAGCCCCTGACGAAGGTTGTCGCCGTCAAGGATGAGGCAACGCCGCCCCGACTCAGTTAGTGCCTTATCCAAGGCCACCGCCAGCGTGCTCTTGCCTGAGCCTGAGAAGCCCGTGAGCCAGACCACCAGCCCGCGCTGCCCCATGGCCAGCCAACGCTGCTGGCGCGGAATGCGCGACTCCGTCCAAGTCAAATCGCGTTCTGGAGCTGCGGGAGAATCGTGCATGGCGGCATGTGGCGCCATGAAACACATCAACGCCATGCTTTCCTTATCCACGCAAACCCAACTGCCTGTCAAGGACGCGCGCCCCGAAGTGCCAGAGCCTCCCCGAGATCCACCCATCCAAGAGGTCTGCCGCCCTCCGCCCCAGGCAACCAACGGGGCCATCGTGAGAGAGCGGAGCCATCGCTGGAGTCAACGAGGCCTCGACCCCATCCGCAGGTTCACCACTCCTCTGCCAAGACAAATGAACGCCTCAATCCTGCCAGACCTTGAGCAGGTGAACCTCAAAGATCAGCGCCTCATCAGGGCCGATCTCAAGGCCGGAGCCGCGTGAGCCATAGGCAAGATGTGAGGGAATAAACAAGCGCCAGCGCGAGCCCTCGGCCATCAACGGCAGCGCCTCGCGCCAGCCCTTGATCACGCGCTTGAGCGGAAACTCCGCAGGCTCACGCCCTGCAAGATAGCTGCTGTCAAACTCTGCACCGCCAATCAAACTGCCGCGGTAGTGCACCACCACGCTGTCCTTGAGGCTGGGCTTGGGTCCGCTGCCCTGCTCAAGCACCTCATACTGCAACCCACTGGCCGTGGTCACCACCCCTGTGCGCAGAGCGTTGTTGGCCAGAAAGGCCTGTCCGGCAAGCAGGGCGGCAGAAGGAGGCATGGGCTGTGCCTTTAGGCAGCATCAAGACCTGCGCAAGTCCCCAAGCTCCCTTCATTGCCAGAGCATCAATACAAACGGCCCGAATCCTGCGCGGCCTTTGCAGCAACGCCATTGAGACCTTCCAAATCCCGGGAGCAGGCTTCAAGGTGACCATATAAGCCGCCAAAGTCGCTACCGTGGGAGATGAAGCGCGCGCCCATCTCTGCCAGCGCTGCGGCATCCGCCGCGCTGCCCACGGGGCGGCCCCAGTGCTTGCCATGCCGCGCGCAGGCCTCAGCGATTTTCTTCTGCACCTCAAGCATCTGCGAATCCTTCACCCCTGCCGTGCAACCCAACCTCAGCGACATGTCACCTGGGCCCAGAAACAGCACCTCCACCCCTGGCACCGCGGCAATGGCATCGACCTGCTCCAGGGCCTGTGGGGTTTCGATTTGCACCACCAGGAATGTCTCGGCATTGGCGCGCTGAATGTAATCTGCGGGCTTGCCGACCCAGTAATCCGCATCGCGTCCGCCGCCGCAAAACCCGCGGTCGCCCATCGGCGGAAACTTGATGGCCTGCACCAAGGCCTGTGCCTGATCGGCGCTGCCCACATGCGGAATCATCAACCCCGTGGCTCCGTCCTCAAGCGCGCGATACAACGCGTTCTTCTCCTTGGTCGGCGGCCGCCAAACACAATCCATGTCCGCTGCATGATGACGGCCCAACATGGTTTCCAGCTCAGTGGCGTTCCAAGCCCTGTGCTCACCATCAAGCCAGATGCCGTCATACTGGAAATGCGCCGCCAAGGCAGGCATGAAGGCGATGGGCGAACCCAGACTGCAGATGCGCGCCACTTCACCGGCGCGGAGTTTGGCGAGGACTTTGCTGTTTCTCATGAGATTTTGCGTTGTTGTTGCGGGTTGAGAGAAGCTTCACCACACGGTCCATCCGCCATCCACCGGAAGATTCTGCCCGCTGATGTAGGAGGAGGCATCACTGCATAAAAAGGCCACCACAGAGGCCACCTCATGAGGATGACCGATGCGGCCCAGTGGCACCCGCGCACTGAGGCGCCGCACAAACTCCGGATCACCCTCCTGAATCGCGGGGTTGGGAAAGGGGCCGGGGCTGATCGCATTGAAGCGCAGGCCCCTGGGGCCGTAATGCACCGCAAGGTAGCGGGTCAACTGCTGCACCCCGGCCTTGCCCACCCCGTACTCCAGCGGGTTGGGGTTCATCGGCGCCTCGTAAATTCTTGGATCGGGCGAGACCGAGCCATACATGCTGGAAAACAGCACCACACTGCCGCTGCCGCGCGGGGCCATGGCTTCAGCAACAGCTCGCGCCAACACCAAGGTGGCTGTGAGGTTGGCGTGATTGGCGCGGTCAAAGTCCTCGGCGGTCAGATCCTCCAACCGTTTGCCGCAGGCCCCGTAAGTCATGATGACCAGCGCATCGGGCACGCCGCGTCGGCCAATCTCTGCGGCGACAAAGGCCTCGCAGGCCTTGCTGTCATTGGCATCCAGAGGAGCATTGTCCACCTTGGGCAGGGCACAGGTCCTGCCGGGAAGGTCCACACAAAGCACGCTGGCCCCGAGCTGCGCCAACAAGCCCACCGAGGCTGCGCCCAAATGCCCGGCCCCGCCAATGACCCAGCACTGGCGGCCCGACAAATCAAAGGGCGAGGTCTTCATGGCTGGCCGATCTGGCAGGTGGTCAGACCGCCGTCAATGGTGATGATTTCTCCAGTGAGGTAGGATGCGGCCGCAGAACACAAAAAGGCCACCGCCCCGGCGCAGTCCTCAGGCTTGCCCACCCGGCCCAGGAGAATCTTTTTCTCGTAGTGACGCAGCAGATCATCAGCCCGGCTCTCCATCCAGGTCGCTGTCAGCGGGGTGCGGATCAAGCCGGGGGCGATGCCGTTGACGCGGATGCCATGCGGAGCCAGCGAGACCGCCAGGGAGCGGATCATCATCACCAGGCCGCCCTTGCTGCTGTCGTAGGCCACACTGTCGGCCTCGGCCTGAAAGCCATTGGTGGAGGCCACAATGACCACGCTGCCACCCCCGCCCAAGGCGATGCGGCGGCGCGCAAAGGCCTGGGTCAAAAACAGGGGCGCGCGCAGGTTCAGGGCCTGCGTCTTTTCCCATTGCGCCGCGCTCAATTCCAGAAAGGGCGCATCAAAAAAACTGCCCGCATTGCAGACCAGCGTATCCAGCGAGGCCTCGCGCTCAAAGGCGGCATCAATCAGCGCTGGCGCCGAGCCCTCGGGCAGCAGATCGGCCTGCAGATAGTCGGCCTCGGCCATGGCCTGCAGGCCATGGCGAAGCACTCTTGCGCCACACTGCCCAAGGCCATGGGCAATGGCGGCGCCGATGCCCTGAGAGGAGCCGGTGACCAGGACGCTGCGGCCCTCAAGCGAGAATGGATTCATCAGCCAGTTTGAGGTAGTTCAAGGTGTTGGTGCAGGAGATGCGCTCGACGACCTTGGGGTCGGCATAGCGCAGTGCCGTCAATTCCTGCTCGTAGGTGCTGATCAACTTCACCACCTGCCCGCTGATCGCGGCGGCATAACTGTAGAAGGGCGAATCACTGCCCCAGAGGAACTTGTTGGGGTAGGCCGCCGCCAGATCGGCAATGACGCGTCCGGGATGGCTGTAGTCGCTGTCAAAGCGACGCTGGCGCGGCGCAATGTAGGGCAGATCCTGCACCGCCCCGACGCAGTGGATGCAATGCGCGGAGTTGTCGAACCAGGCGTTGGGCAGCGCGGCAATGCGGTCCAGACACTCGCGGTCATAGCGGCAGGAATGCGCGGCGCAAAAGCGGATGTCAGGATTGGCCTCGGCGATGTCAATGATGTCATGGGCCTGTGCCCAGACATCGTCCTTGGCCACGCTGCTGTGAATGATGAAGGGGATGTCCCACTGCCTGGCGAGGTCCAAAAAGACCCGGCCCTCATGAGCCAGACGCCTGATGTCCGCCTGAATGATCGTGCTTTGGATCTTGATGCCGTAGAAACGGAACTCACGCCGCAGCTTCACCAACTCGGCGGCCTGCGCATCGGTATGGCGCATCGGGTCCACCATCACAAAGGGCAGCACGCGCCGGCCCTCCTCGGGGAAGAGCACCTGACACTCCTCAAGCAGGCGGCGGTTCTCGAAGGCGTAGGGCACGCGCTCAATGCCCCCCTTGTCGAAGCCAACGCCGCCGTCGCGCATCTGACTGAGGTCCATTGCCGCGTAGCTGACAAAGGGGAAGGCGATCCAATGGGTCACGCCCTGCGCCCCGCCCTCGACCTGCATCTGCACCAGTTGCTGCGCGTAGGGGAAATCACCGTGCAGGTAAAAGAGCAGATCGGCACCAACATGATTGTGACAGTCAATGAGCATCGTGTTGCAGTCTTGTGAAGCACCGCATTGTTTGCCTTGGCTTGGCCCTAGACGAGCCGCAACATCTGGTCTCTCTTTGGGACCAGATGGCCCAGCAACCCGCCCCCGCCCCTCATCTGCCCAAGCGCCCATCACTGGCGCAACTTGCCGCACAAAGCCTGCGCGAGGGCATTGCCAGCGGTCTTTGGCAGGGCCACCTGCCCGGTGAGCGCGAGCTCAGCGAAGCCCTGCAGATCAGCCGCCGCACCCTGCGTGCCGCCCTTGAGGAACTCGAGCGGCAGGGGCTCATTGAGGTTCATGAGCGCCGCCAGCGGCGCATTGTGGCCACTCAGGCCACTCACCCCACGGGCAAGCGCAAGAGAATCATCGCTGTGCTTTCCCCCACCTCCCATTTCTCGATGCCCTGGCCCATGACCTTTGTGCTCGACACCCTGCGCAGCCGTCTGGGCGCGGCTGGGTTCGAGGTTCAATTCCATGTGCAGCCCGCCTGTTATGTGCGCAGCCCGGGCAAGGTCCTCTCACGCTTCTTCGCCGCTCACCCGGCGGCGGCCTGGCTGGTCTGCGGCGCTCAGGTGCCTCTGCAGCGCTGGCTGGCGACGCAGAACCTGCCCTTCCTGTTGCTGGGCTCCTCCGCCCCGGGCATTCCCCTGCCCTCGGTGGACAACGACTACCGCGCCCTCTGCTACCACGCCGGCTGCACCCTCTGGCGCAAGGGCCACCGCCGCATTGCGCTGGTGCTCAACAGGGGCGAATACGGCGGCGACATCGCCAGCGAGGAGGGCCTGCGCGAGGCCCTGCAGGCCATGCCGGGAACCGACCTGCGCGTGCTGCGCCACAGCGGCAACACCTCCAGCCTCTGCGCCGCCCTCGATGAGAGCCTGCGCAGTGCCCACCCTCCCACCGCCTACATCGTGGCGCGCTCGGCCCATGTGCTCACCGTCATGATGCACCTCATGCTGCGCGGCCGCCGCATTCCCCGCGATGTGGCAATACTGGCCCGCGACCACGATCCCATCCTTGAGGCCACCAGCCCCACGGTGGCGCGCTACCGCACGGAACCCAAACGCTTGGCCAGCCGCATCGCGCAGGCCCTGCAACAACTGGCCCAAAGCGGGGTGATGGACCAGCCCCACATCCGGCTCACGCCGGAGTTCGTGGCCGGTGACTCGATCTGAGTGGCCCTGTTGGCAAGCCGGCTAGCCGCCAGGCCATCTGGTCTCTTTTCGGGACCAGCGCAAAGCGTTGGCCCTTGGCTGGCTGGTGGCGCTTCAATCCATCCTTTTCCATGTCCTCGCTACTCATCATCGGCTGCGGCAGCATTGGCGAACGCCACCTGCGCTGCTTTGCCGCCACCGGCCGCGCCCAACTCAGCGCCTGCGATGCCAACCCCGCCCTGCTGGAGAAGATCTGCACCCAGTACGCGGTGCCGGGCTTCAGCTCGCTCGATGAGGCCTTGGCGTCGGGCGGCTTTGATGGCGCCGTGATCTGCACCCCGGCCCATTTGCACCTGCCCATGGCGCGGCAACTTCTCGAAGCCGGCCTGCATCTGCTCATTGAGAAACCCCTTGCCACTGACCAGACGCTGGTGCCCGAGGTGCGCGAGGCCATCGCCCGCAGCGGCCGCGTGGTGGCCGTGGCCTATGTGTATCATTTCATGGCCGCGGTTGCGGCTGCTCGCTCGGCCATCCTGCGCGGGGAACTGGGGCGACTGCTGGAGGCCAGCGTGGTCTCCGGTCAACACTTCCCCACCTTTCGCCCCGCCTACCGCGAGATCTATTACCGCGACCGGCGCACGGGCGGCGGCGCCATTCAGGATGCGCTGACCCATCTGGTCAATGCCATGGAATGGATGCTGGGGCCGGTGAGCCGCGTGTTTTGCGATGCCAGTCACCGCGCCTTGGAGGGCGTGGAGGTGGAGGATTTTGCCCATGTCGCGGCGCGTCACGGCGAGATCCCCGTGTCCTACGCCATGACGCAGTTTCAAGCCCCCAACGAGCATGTTTTTCTCATTCACGGCGAGTTGGCCAGCCTGCGCATTGAAATTCATCAGCAGCGCTGGGGCCTGATGCAACGCGGCGAAACGCAGTGGCAGTGGAGGCAATGCCCGCCGGTGGAACGCGACACGCTGTTCATGGCGCAGGCCGCAGCCTTTCTCGATGCCCTCGAGGGCAAGACCACCGATCTGTGCAGTTTTGAGGAGGCGGTGCAGACCCTGCGCTTCAATGAAGCCGCCCTGCAAAGCGCCAACCGCGGCGAAGTCATTCACCTCAGTCCCCTGCCATGAGCAGCACCCCATCCTCCGCGCCCCCTCTGCGCCTGGCCATGCTTGGCATGATCGAGGGCAATGGCCACCCCTACTCCTGGAGCGCCATCATCAATGGCTACGACCCCGCGGCCATGGCGCAGTGCCCCTACCCGGCCATCCCCGGCTACCTTGGCCGCCAACCGCTGCAACAGGTGCGGATCGAAGGCGCGCGGGTCACTCATGTGTGGACCGATGACCCCGCCGATGCGCCCAAGGTCGCGGCTGCCAGCCTCATTGAGCATGTGGTCCGCAACCCCGAAGAGGTCATCGGGCAGGTGGACGCCGTGATCATTGCCACGGACGACGGCAGCGATCATGCGCGACGCGCCCGGCCCTTCGTGGAGGCCGGCCTGCCAGTCTTCATTGACAAACCCATGGCCACCACCCTGCCGGAGCTGCGCCAGTTCCTGCACTGGCAGCGCGCAGGGGCCGTGCTGCTCTCCACCAGCGGCATGCGTTATGCCCCGGAAATGCAGGCCGACTTCTCGGCCCTCGGCGAGCTGCGCTGGATCACCAGTTTCACCTGCAAAAGTTGGGAGCGCTACGGCATCCACGCGCTGGAGGCCGTGGCTCCGCTGATGGGCCCGGGCTTCCGCTCGGTGCGCGCTCAAAGCAACGAGCGCGGCGATGTCATGCAGATCACCCACGCCAGCGGTCTTCACCTCAGCCTTGGCGCCCTGCACGATGCCTATGGCAGCTTTGGTGCCGTCCATCTCCACGGCACACAGGGCGATTTGGCCCTGAAGTTGCGCGACACCTATCACGCCTTCCGCGGCCAACTGCTGGCCTTCATCGAGCTGCTGCGCAGCGGCCAGCCGCCCCTGCCCTTCGAGCAGACCGTGGAACTGATGGCCGTGCTCATCGCCGGAATCCGCAGCCGCCAGCAGCAGGGCCGCGAAGTGGCGGTGGCTGAAATCCTCTCCGAGCTATGAACCCACCTCACGGCGCCAACTGGTCTCATCAAGAGACCAAGGCAGAATGCCGCCTTCGCGGCGTTCTCCATCCCATGAAATCCACTCTCTGCGCGCTGCTGCTCGGCCTTGGCGCCCTGCAGGCCGCGCCCCTGGATCTGGGCACCCGCCGCGAGCTGTTCGTCGATGACCACCTCATCAGCCGATTGGGCGGGGCTGCGCAAACCCGCCTGCACCAGCCACAGCCCCAGGACATCGCCATCACCCACGATGCGCCTTGGGAGGGCAGTGGCAGCGGCTACCACAGCATCTTCAAGGACGGTGAGCTCTACCGCATGTACTACAAAAGCTGGCAGCTCACCGTCAATCCGAAGGGTGGCGTCAACACCGGCGAGCATCCCCTGTTTACCTGCTACGCGCAGAGCCGCGACGGCATTCACTGGGAGAAACCCAAGCTGGGCCTGGTGGAGTTTCAGGGCTCGCGCGACAACAACATCGTGTTGGCTCCAGGCCTGATCGGCAAGGCCAACCCTGATCCCGGCCACATCGCCGTCTTCAAGGACGAGAACCCAGCTGCCCCGGCTCATGCCCGCTACAAGGCCATCATCCGCTCGGCCAAGCCCCATGGCTTGCTGGCCTTCGGCTCGGCGGACGGCCTGAAATGGGCGCCGCTGCAGGAGACCCCGGTCATCACCGAGGGCGCCTTTGACTCTCAGAACCTCGCCTTCTGGGACCCCAAGGCCAAACTCTACCGCGCCTACTGGCGCTACTTCACGGGCGGCGTCACCAAGGAGGGCGAATGGAAACCGCAGGGCGATCGCGGCATCCGCACCGCCACCTCACCGGACTTTCTCAAGTGGGACAAGCCCCGTGATCTGCGTTACGGCAATGCCCCGCCCGAGCAGCTCTACACCAATCAGATCAAGCCCTACTTCCGCGCACCACACCTGCTGCTGGGCTTTCCCACGCGCTACCTCGAGCGCGGCTGGTCGCCGAGCATGAAGGCCCTGCCTGAGCTTGAACTGCGCCAAGCACGCAGCAAGGCCAGCGACCGCTACGGCATGGCCATCACCGAGGGCTTGTTCATGGCCAGCCGCGATGGCCTGCACTTCAAGCGCTGGAGCGAGGCCTTTCTGCCCCCTGGAATTGAGCGCGAGGGCACTTGGAACTACGGGCATCAATACGCGGCCTGGTCCTTGGTGCCCACGGCCAGTGCCCTGCCCGGCGCGCCGCAGGAACTCTCCTTTTACACCACGGAGAGCTATTGGAGCGGCCGCAGCAGCGCCCTGCGCCGCCATAGCCTTCGCATGGATGGCTTTGTCTCCGTCTACGCTCCCATGAAGGGCGGTGAACTCGTCACCCGCAAACTGCGCTTCGGCGGCAACCGACTCGAGCTGAACTTCGCCAGCTCCGCAGCCGGCAGCATTCATGTCGAGTTGCAGGACGAGGAGGGCAAGCCCATCGCAGGCCACGCCTTGGCCGACTGCGATGTTCTTTTTGGCGACAGCCTGCAGCGCACAGTCACCTGGAAAGGTGAGGCCGATCTGAGCGCCCTGATCGGCAAGACCCTGCGCCTGCGCTTTGTGCTTCAGGACGCCCATCTCTACGCGTTGCAGTTCACCAACCCCAAGACCCAACCATGAAGACCCCAAGCCTGCTGTTGTTCGCCCTTGTCGGCCTCGCCCATGCCCAACCCCTGGATCTGGGCCAGCGCTGGGAGTTGATGGTGGATGAATTTCTCGTGGCCCAGAAGGACGGCTTGCAGCTCAAGCTGCATGAGCCGGTGCGCCGCGAAATTGTGCTGACCACGGACCAGCCTTGGGAAGGGCCGACCTGCGGCTACTTCACCGTCATTGAAGACGGCGATGAGGTGCGCCTGTATTATCGCGGCTCAGCCGGTGGCAGCGACCACAGCGACAATCAGGTGACCTGCGTGGCCCAAAGCAAGGACGGCATTCATTTCACTCGACCCAGGCTCGGGCTCATCGAGGCCGCTGGCAGCAAGGACAACAATGTGATCTGGCGCGGTGTGGAGTCGCACAACTTCTCACCCTTCCTCGACAGCAACCCCAACTGCCCCGCCGACCAACGCTACAAGGCCCTTGGCGGCGTGAAGCAGCCCGGCAAGAACTGGCATCAGGGCGAAACCCCAGGCGGGCTGTATGCCTTCGGGTCTGCGGATGGCATCAACTGGCGCAAGCTGCGACCCGAGCCGGTCATCACCAAGGGCGCCTTCGACTCGCAAAACCTCGCCTTCTACGACAACAACCGCAGCCGCTATGTGAGTTTCAGCCGCATTTTCAGCAACAAGGTGCGTGCCATTCAAAGCATGACCTCCGCCGATTTCATGCAGTGGAGCAGTGGCCGCCCTCATCAATACGCCAAGGGCGTTCCCGCCGAGCACTTCTACACCAGCGCCACCGTGCCCTGCCCCGGTTCGCCACAACTCTTTCTCTCCTTCCCCAAGCGCTTCGCCACCTCAAGGGTGAAGGTCAAGGGCCACAGTGGCGGGCCCGGGGTCAGCGACGCCGTGTTCATGACCAGCCGCGATGGCGAGCACTGGGACCGCAGCTTTTTGGAGGCTTGGGTGCGCCCAGGGCCTGACCTCAACAACTGGACCGAACGCAGCAACATGACGGCCTGCGGCATTTATCAGGGCAGCGGACCGGAATGGTCGCTTTACATCAGCGAGCACTACCGCCACCCCGACCACCGCATTCGCCGCCTCACGGTGCGCAAGCAGGGCTTTGCCTCGATGCACGCTGGCGCAAGCCCCGGCAGCTTCACCACCAAGCCCCTGAAGATCAGCGGCACTCGACTGCAACTCAATGCCGCCACCTCAGCCACTGGCAGTCTCCGGGTCGAGGCCCTCGACAGCGAGGGCAAGCTACTGGCCAAGTCCGGCGAGCTCTACGGCGATGAATTCGAAATGCAGGCACTGGATTTAAGCGCCCTGCAAGGCCAGAGCATCCGCCTGCGCTTCCGCCTGCAGGACGCCGATCTCTACGCCCTGCGCTTTGTCCCCTGATCCCGGCCCTGCACGATTGCGCCGGCGCCTGCAAGGCGGCATTCTGCACCTCACTCTCTCCCCATGAAACCCCGCCCCTCACGCGTCCTGCGCGAACTTCGCCAAGGCCTCAACAGCACCGTTCTCAAGCTCAACCTCGGCGACCCGCGCATCGTGGAGTTGGCCGGTCTTGCCGGTGCCAGTGCAGTCTGGCTCTGCAATGAGCATGTGCCCAATGATTGGCTCAATCTCGAGCACCAGATCCGCGCTGCCAAGCTGCACGACATGGACAGCATCGTGCGCGTCAACAAGGGCGGCTACAGCGAGTATGTGAAGCCCTTTGAGTGCGATGCCACCGGCATCATGGTGCCGCACATCACCAGCGCCGATGAGGCCCGCGGCGTGGTGGACATGGTGCGCTGCCGACCGCTGGGCAACAAGGCCCTGGACGCCGGCAACATGGACGGCCTGTTTTGCCAACTGCCGCTGGCCGACTACGCCCATCACTGCAACCACGAGAAGTTTGTGATCCTGCAGATCGAGAGCCCTGAGGCCCTTGAGGTGGTGGATGAAATCGCGGCCGTGCCGGGCTTTGACATGCTGCTGTTTGGCGCCGGTGACTTCAGCCACCGCATCGGCAAGCTGGGACAGGCCACCTGCCCCGAAGTTGTGGCCGCGCGCAAGCGCGTGCACGCCGCCGCCCTGCGCCATGGGAAGTTCCCCGCCGTGGCCTCCCTGTTTGGACAACGCGAACAACTCGTCGAGGAGGGCGTGCGCGTCTTCACCCTGGGCGCCGATGTCCTCGAGTTGGGCTCGGCCTTTCACCGGCTGGTGAAGGATTTTTCAGGCACAGCCAGTGCGGCAGCCAGCGACTCCCCCTATCAATCCAAATAAGATCACGCCCATGGCCCAACCCAATTTCTCCCTGCAGGACAAGGTCATCCTGCTGACTGGCGGCGCCGGCCTCTACGGTCGCGGTCTGGCGGCGATGCTGGCGGCAAGCGGCGCGCAATTGATTCTCGCCTCACGCGATGTTGAGAAATTGAAGGGCGTCGCAGCCGAGGAAAACGCCAAGGGCAACCGCGTGCTGGCGGAGAGCCTGGATCAGGGCGACGAGGCCTCCATCGCGGCGCTTCATCAACGGCTTGAACAACGCTTTGGCGCCTTGCACGGCCTGGTCAACAACGCCGTGCTGCGCCCCATGAAGGGCACCTTGGCGCCGGCGGATCAGTTCGCCCAATCCATGCAGGTCAATGCCACCGGCCTGATGCTCATGCACCGCTACTTTGGCGGCGACATGGCCAGGGCCGGGCGCGGCAGCATCGTCAACATCGGCAGCATTCAGGGCATGATCGGCCCCAGCTACGAATTGTATGAGGGCACCAACATGGGGGACATGCCCCCGGACTATTTTTTCCACAAAGGCGGTGTGGAAAATCTCACGCGCTTCTACGCCGCCTACTTCGGCCCCCATCAGGTGCGCGTCAACAACCTGGCCCCTGGCGGTTTCTTCAACCATCAGCCCGAGCCTTTTTTGAGACGCTACTGCGAGCACACCATGCTTGGGCGCATGGCCAATGAGACGGATCTGGGCGGCGCGGTGATCTTCCTGCTCAGCGACGCCTCCTCCTACATCACCGGCGCCACCCTGCCGGTGGATGGCGGTTACACGGCCAAGTAGGCAACGCCATCGCGGCCTTGCATCACCCAGGCCCAACCGGCTAAGGCTTGGCCAGTTCTTCAATGGCAATGCGCCAGAACTGATTGCTGCGCGACTTCATCTTGTCCTCGCCACCGATGCAGTAGACCTGGCCCTCGCAAAGCACCAGACCCACCATGGCCGCGTAGGGCAGGGCCTTGGCTGCCGCGTAGCGGTTGCTCTTGAGGTGGTAGATCCAAGCCTGGGCGCTGAAGCCCTCGTTGAAGCCACCGGCAAGATAGACCCGCTCATCATCCAAGGCCAAGGCGCTAAGTCCACGCGTGGGCGTGGGCAAATCGGCAAGGCCACGCCAAGACTTGAGCCTGGGGCTGTAGGAAAAAGCCCTCGCGCTGTTGACGGGCACCTTGGCAGCCGCGTCGTATTGCATGCCTCCAAAGAGCATCCATTGCCCGCCTGCGGCGGCCGAAGCCGCCACCGCCAGCGGACCGCAGGGCACATCAGGCAGGCGCTGCAACCGACCCTCGTGCAGCACCAGGGCCGCAGCACTCAGCCCCTCCAGATTGGCGGCATCATCGCTGCCACCGGCGAAGTAAAGATCGCCAGCCAAGGCCGCGCCACTCAACAGCACCATGGCCTTGGGGGCATCCGCCAAGGGCTTCACCTCAATGCCCCTGGCCCCAAGGCGCATCAAGCTGGTCAGGGCCTGACTGCCATCACTGCCTCCGAGCATCCAAACCTCTGCGCCTACGCTTGCTCCGAGGCCATAGGCCTGTGCCGCAGGCAGCGGCGGCAGGCTCTGCCATTGCCCGGACTTGGGTTCGTAGGCATGCACCTCGCGCAGCCAATGCTTGCGCCCTCCTTCCCAGTTGGTGCCACCGGCAATGAGAATGCGGCCATCCAGCACGGCGCAGGTGCAGCCACCATTGGGCGCGGGCAGTGGCGGCAAGGGCTGCCACTGCGCGTGCAGAACCAACGAAGCCATGAGGTTAAGGCAGAGTTGTTTTGTCATCGGCATCCAGCGAGCGTTCATAGAGATCCATGCGCGGGCTCTTCCACTGCGGCATCAGGCGCACATCCTGGGCGCCGCTCAACTCGCCGGGGCCACTGGGCGCCTTGGGGTCATCAGCGCGGCGAATCTCCCACCAGCACTGGCCGCAGTGGTTGTGCTCGTGATCAATCACAAAGCCAGCCTTCTTCATCAGCGGCCCGATCCACCCCATGCAGTGATCGCAATAATCGCGGTACTGCTCCAGGCCGTTGCGCAACAGGAAGCCCTTCGAGGGGCATTGCCGCATGTCGATGCGGTAAACATCCTCGCGCGCCGTCATCACATGATCGGCGGCCTCCTCGGCCAGGGTGTGGCCCCAATAACGCTTCATGCCCTCAAAGCCATGGGGAATAATCTCTGCGGCCGCATGACGCTGTGAGTCCTCGCTGATGGCCTTGGCCCAGTACTCGCGCACCAACTCGTGACCGCCTTGTTGCTCGAGCCAGGCAAAGGTCCACTCGTAGTGACCGCAGAAATCGTAGCAGCCGATCATGACAGGGTGGCAATGTCCTCCAGATTTTGCGGCGCAAGCTCCGACACCGCCGGACGGAACACCTGGCTGCAACTGCCGCCCCCACCGCAGACGCGCAGGCTCAGGCCCGCAGGCTGCGCCATCGCCTCTCCCACAAAATAGCAATGCTGGCAAAAGTATGGCACGATCTCGCGGCCCTGAGCGCGCAAGTGGGCGATGGCCGGGCAGCGACGCACCTCCAGGCGCACCTCGTTGTTCTGCTCATGCACCTCCACCTCGCCGCCTGGCTCGGCGGCAAAAAACTCGCGCCAGTACTGCGCAACCGCCGGCAGACCGCCCTTGGCCCAGCGCTGGCTGACCGGCGCATGGTAGCGGCTGCCAAGATCAGCCCAATAGCGCCGCAAGCCCTCGCGCCCAAAGCGCGCAAACACAAAGCGGAAGGTGGCATTGATGGCGGTGTAAAAATCAGCGGCCCCCACCGGCTTGGTGTCGGTGTAGGGCAGGGCGCTGGGCTCGCTCATGGCTTCCCCACCACAACGCCAGCGGCAGCCTGGCTCAAGCATCGCAGCCTCTGGTCCCTAAAAGAGACCAGAGCGGCGGGGATTGCCGCCGCCAAGTCCCAGCCGCTAATCTCTGCACAGCCGTGACCCATTTCTCCGCCTTGGACTACGCCATCTTCGGCGGCTATCTGGCCGTCTCGGTCGGGGTTGGCCTTTACTCCGCGCGAGGCCCCAAGTCCCTGGGGGACTACTTCCTGGCCGGACGGGGCATGAACAGTCTGCTTGTCGCCATGTCCATTCTGGCCGCGCTGTTCTCCGGCATCAGCTTTCTGGCGGGGCCGGCGGAGATCTACAAAAACGGTTTTGCCTTTGGCTATGTGGCCCTGGCCTTCTTCATCGCCACGCCCTTCACCGCCATTTGGATGCTGCCGCGCTTCTACCAGTCGCGCTACTTCACCGCCTACGAGTTTTTGGAGGAGCGCTTCTCACTCTCCGTGCGCCTGCTGGCCTCGGGCCTCTTCATCCTGCGCGTCTCCCTCTGGCTGGCAGCCGCCACCTACGCGCCCGCACTGGCCTTGGAGAAGGTCACCGGCCTGCCCCTTTGGGTCACCATCGTGGCCAGCGGCGCCCTGACCACGCTTTACACCGCCCTGGGAGGGATGCGCGCGGTGATCTGGACCGATGTCATTCAGTTGCTGGTGCTCTTTGGCGGCCAGCTCACCATCGTGCTGGTGGCGCTGGGCAAGATCCCCGGTGGCTTTGCCGGCATGTGGCAGACCGTCAGCGAGGACGGGCGCTTGGGCCTGAGCCTGTCGTTCAACCTGCACGAGCACATGAACCTCGGTGGCGTGCTCATCGGCGGCACCTTCATGCATCTGGTGCAGATGGCCACCGATCAAGTCTCCGTGCAGCGCTACCTCACCGCAGGCAGCCTGCGCGAGGCGCAGCGCTCACTCTGGCTCAAGCTCTGGTTGTTTCTGCCGGTGATGACCGTGTTCTTTGGCACCGGGCTGGTGCTGTACGCCTTCTACAAGACGCACGGCGATCCGCTGCAGGCCGGCCTCATTGAAAAGGCAGACCAAATCCTACCCTACTTTGTGGTCACCCAACTGCCTGCCGGTCTGCCTGGCCTGCTTATTGCCGCCATTTACGCCGCCAGCATGTCCACCATCAGCGCCGGCCTCAACTCGCTGGCCAGTGCAACCGTGGTGGACTTCAAACAACGCCTCGGACTGGGCGCAAGCGGCCGCATCAACTCGGCAGCCGCCGCCGATGGCAGCGCCGGCATCGGGCAGGCCCGTTGGATCACGGTGGCCTATGGGCTGTTGGTCATTGCCCTGGCCTTTGCCGTCTCGCGCATGCCTGGCAATCTGGTGGAATCCGTCAACACCATCATCGGCCTGGTGGGCGGGCCCATGCTCGGCCTCTTCTTTTTGGGCATGTTTACCCGCCGCGCCGACCAGCGCGGCGCGCTGGTCGGTTGCCTGATTGGATTTGTGCTGCCGCTCTCGCTCTGGCTCTATCAAAGCGGCGCCTTCGCAGCTGCGGGCAGCCCCAAGCCCGCCCCCTTGGTTTCCTTCGTCTGGTTCAGCGTGATTGGCGCCGGCATCACCCTGCTGGCCGGCCTGATCTTCTCCGGCCGCAAGAAGGGTTGAGGATTTTCCTGCGAGATGCGGCTGCACCGAGCCGTTGGCATGTCCCATGAAGTTCAGCGCTGTGTTCCTGACCGCCCTTGTTCTGGCCCTGTTGCCGCCACCCCAGGCAGGGGCGGCCGAGTTGAAGCTGCATCCTCTTTTCAGTGATCACATGGTGCTGCAGCGCGACAAGGGGGTGGCGATCTGGGGTTGGGCCGATCCGGGCGAGGAGGTGCGCGTTCGTTTCGCGGGGCAGGAGAAGCAGTCCAAGGCCGGGCCTGACGGGCGCTGGGGTCTGAAACTCGACGCCCTGCCTGCCAGCGCGCAGGGTCGCTCGCTG